>NZ_JAKIUR010000014.1 GCF_021647475.1 Lutibacter sp. | reverse complement strand
TGATTTGTGTGCTAAATCTGCGATACAAAACAATCCTGAAATGAAAATATATTATAAGCGTAGAGTCGAACAAGGCAAAAATAAAATGAGTACAATTAATATAATCAGATGTAAATTATTAGCTAGAATTTTTGCAACTATAAAACGACAAACACCTTATGTAGATATACTAAAATATGCTGCCTGAAAATATTTGAAATATATTTGGTGGAGTCATAGAATACGCAATGACGTAGCTTGCTGATTTTCAATCTGGTATTTATTTTCATTTTACAAACATAGGATGACGAAATAAAAAAAACTCCTTAATAAAAAATTATTAAGGAGTTTTTTAGTTTTATAAGAAGATAGATTCCTGCCTTCGCAGAAATGACACTAAATTATATTATTTGTAAACTTCTTTTACAAATTCTTCGTAGGTAACTTCTTTTTCTTCAAATGGAACATTAGCTTTATAAAAATCTAATAATTTTTGTCCCATTAATTGGTCTTGTAAACGTTTTACTTCATCTTCATTTGTTAACACTCGTTGTACAATTTCATCCAATTGTTTTTCTTCAGGATTTAATTGTCCGTATTGTGCCATTTGAGCCACTACAAAACCTTTAGTGTATTCTTTTAACTCATCTAAAGTAATTTGTAAGTTATTGTCCTTAAATATTTTATCTTGAATTAATTGAAAACGCAATCCTTTTTCAGATCGTTCATATTCTTCCGCAGCTTGTTCTGGAGTTAATGGTTTTTCACCAGAAACTACAATCCATTTTTTCAAAAATTCAGCTGGTAAATCAAATTTAGTATTTGCCACTAAATAATCATTAACATCATTAATAATTTGTTGATCTGCTTGCCCTTGAAATTGTTTTTCAATTTCTTCTTTAATTTTAGCTCTTAACTCTTCTTCAGTTTTAACTACATCTTTACCAAAAACTTTATCAAATAACTCTTGATTCATTTCTGCGAATTCAGTAACATTAATTTCTTCAATGGTAAAAGTTAATGTAATATCTAAATCATGAATATCATCATGAGACAATCCTAAAGCACCCATTAATTGATGATCATCAGTAAATAAACCTTTGGTTTTTAAGGCTACAACATCACCCACTTTTTTGCCAATAAATTTCTTTTGGTTCGTTTTTCCTTTAATGGTAGCTAATTCAATAGTTGATTTTTTATTGATTTCTTTTTCTTCATTTACAAAAGTACCTGTAAGTGAAACGCCTTCTTCAACTTCAGATTTAGAAACTAATTTTCCGAATTGTTTTCTGATTTTTTCAACTTCTTCATCAATTATTTTTTTATCAGCAACAATTTTATATTGTTTTATTTTATTTTTAGCTTTTAAATCAAGTTCAATTTTTGGAGCTAAACCTAATTCAAATTCAAAAGCATAATCTGCGGTTTCCCAATTAAAATCGTCTTGCATTTTTGGTAAAGGATTCCCTAAAATGTCAATTTTTTCTTCGGTTAAAAATTTATTCAATGAATCTTGCAATAATTTATTTACTTCATCAATCATTACAGATTTACCGTATTGTTTTTTTACCATTCCCATTGGTACTTGTCCTTTTCTAAAACCCGGTATGTCTGCTTTTTTACGGTAATCTTTTAAAATTTCGCTCACTTTATCTTGATAATCTGCAGCTGCAATTTCAACTTTTACCACTGCATTTAACTCATCAATATTTTCTTTTGTAATATTCATTGTATTCTAAATTTATCTTATATCATTAAAAAATCGGGTGCAAAATTACTACTTTTTATGCACTTGTCAAAGTATTTAATTCATTCAAATTCAATCCTTTCGTTTATTTTCTTTCAACAATGAAAATAAAATGGATTGAAAAAGTGATAATAGCAAACTAAACAACAAAGCAGTCCAAAAACCAGCTACTGCAAATCCGCTAACAAAATAACTTGCTAGCAAAATAATACAAGCATTTATTACCAATAAAAACAAACCAAAAGTTACAATGGTTGCTGGTAAAGTGAAAAATATAAGTATTGGTTTGACGGTAACACGCAAAATACCCAAAACTATAGCGACTAAAATGGCGTTGGTGAAATTTTGTATTTGTACGCCTGGTAATAAATTGGCAATTAAAACCACTGCAACTGCGGTTAGTAATATTTTAAATATTGTTTTCATAAGTGTTGTTTTTTTTTATTACTAATTATACATAATTAAATTTTAAATTATAGCAAAAGCACTAATTTATACAAAGTTATTTATTTCCGTAATTTTTGCATCTTTAATAATTTCATCAGGATAATTGTACAGTTCCAAAATTTTAATTGCATTTCTAGTCTTTAATTTTCCTGATTTTAATTTATGATCAAAATGCATTTCTCCGCCTTCTATCTTTTCATTAAAATGATACAACTCATAATTGTCATTTTCTAATAATTCTGTCAATTCAATATCGTGTGTTGACACTAAAACGATATGATTTTTCTTGTTTAAAAAAGATAAAATTCCTTTTCCTGCTGATATTCGTTCTATGGTATTTGTTCCTTTAAAAATTTCGTCTAAAACAAACAAACTAGGATTTTCGTCTTTTGAAGCTTCAATAAGTTCTTTAATTATTAACACTTCTTTTAAATAATAGCTTGTGTCTTCCATTAAATCATCTGAAATTCTAATGGATGAAAATACTTTAAAAAATGGAGCTGAATATTCCTTTGCAAAACAAGTATTTATAGTTTGTGCTAAAATACTATTAATGGCAATAGTTCTAATAAAAGTAGTTTTACCAGACATATTTGAACCTGTTAGCAATAAACTTTTATTCTCTAAATTTAAATTGTTTTCAATACAATTTTCAATTAATGGATGAACTATTTCTGTAGTATAAATTTGTTTTTCGGTTATAAATTTTGGTGTACACATTTTTAAACCGCTCGATTTTAACGATGCTACAGAAATAGCTGCATCTATTTCTCCAATAAATTGATATAACTTATCAATACTCTCCTTTTCTTTTGTAATGGAATCTACAAAACTGTAAAAGATAATATATTCTAAGTTAAACTGAATTTTTATAAGCTCAGTTATTGACCAAATTAACACTGCAAATTCATTGCTTAGCTGCTGCTCAAAACCAATAAATTTTGTTTTAGTTTTAATGGAATTTACTTTTTTTATAAAAGATAAATCGCTAAAATTCGCTTTAATTTCTTTAAATAACGATAAGTTTTTGGCAACATTTAAAGCTTTACCAAGTTGGTTAACCGCACTAACATAATAGGTTATATTTTCTTTGTTTTTATAATGAAAAACGGTGTTTATTAAAAAAAGAGGAATTAAAAAAAGTAAAAATATTGGACTAAAAAAGGAAAGAATGATACATAAAACAGCACTAATAGAAGATGCATAAATAAATTTTAAATACTTAGGCTTTTCAATAGGTTTATCATTTATTAATTTTTCTAAATCATAAGAACTTTCTGAATTTAAAGTAGTTAAAACTAGCTGACTTTTAATTCTTAACGCTTCATTATTTTTAAACAGTTTACTTAAGGCGTCAAACTTATATAATTTTTCAAGACTACCAATCGTTCTTATTTTGCAATAAAGATATTGTTGTCCAATTTTAGAAGAAGTTCTATCCAAAAACTTGAATAAGGCATCAAGATCTAAATCAATATTAGTTCTATCAGAAATAAAATGATAAGCCTTATTTTTATGAATATTATTTTTAAAATATTGCTTTATTTTATAAAAATTGTAATATTCATTTTGCTTAGGTTTTCCCCAATTATCTAGAAGATTTTCTTTTAATTTTTTAAACCGCTTTTTATCGTAGTAATTGTTAATTAAATAAAGTAAAACTAAAATGAAAACTATTCCAAAAAACCAATTCATAAGTATTTATTTATGAATTTTCCTAACTATAATTATGCCAAGTAGTTAATTGTTTAAAAACCTGACAACTTCGTTATAAAACTGCGTAGGATTCTCTGCATGCAGCCAATGACCTGCATTTTTGACAGTTATAATTTGTGCATTTTCAAAATGAGCTTTTATTAAAGGCTCGTCATTTTCAGTAATGTAATCAGATTTTTCTCCTTTCAAAAACAAGGTTTCTCCTGTAAATTCAGTAAAAGATGGCAACGCTTCCCCAACTTCTGGATAATTTTCTGTTAAACTACTCAAATTAAATCGATATGCTAATTCTTCTTTATTTTTCCAATACACATTTTTCAATAAAAATTGTAAAATACCTTCATCTTTAATGTAAATTCGTAACACTTCTCCTACTTTTTTACGTGTATTTTGTATTTGGAAATTAACGGCATTTAAAGCTTCTAATATTTGTTGATGATGTGGTTTATAAGCTCTCGGACTTATATCGGCTATTATTAATTTATGTACTAAATTAGGATATGTTATAGCAAATAACATCGCTACTTTTCCTCCCATAGAATGCCCTAACAAATTAACATTATGCAACTTATGATTTTTAATATACGAATGTAAATCTTCAACCAATAATTCTAAATCAAACTCATCGGTTTTAAAACTACGTCCATGATTGCGTTGGTCAATTAAATGAACTTGATAATTTTCAGCAAATTTTACACCTAAGGTTTTCCAGTTATCACTCATTCCTAAAAATCCATGTAAAATAAGCAATGGTTGCCCTTTTCCTAATATTGTTGAGTGTAAGGTTTCCATAAAATAGTTTTGGGTTTTAGTTTTTGGATTTGTGTATTCTTTTTTACTCTTCACTCTTCACTCACAACTAATCATGAGATTGCTTCTTCCGTTCCTCCATCGCAATGACGTTTCTTTTTACACTTCTTAATTCTCACTTTCAACTTTTCAACTTTTTACTTTCAACTTATACTTATACATATTAATTACATTCTCTAAACCTAAATACAGTGATTCTGTGATTAAAGCATGTCCAATAGAAACTTCTTTTAAATGAGGAATTGAAGTTGCAAAAAATTGAATATTCTCCAAATTTAAATCGTGACCAGCATTTATTCCTAATCCCAATTCCGTAGCCAAATTTGCACTTTTTATATAAGGCTCTACTACTTTTTTATTCCCCAAACTATATTGTGATGCAAAATTTTCGGTATATAATTCAATTCTATCAGCTCCTGTGGTTGCAGCAGCTTCCATTAGTTTTAAATTAGTATCAATAAAAATGGAAGTTCTTATTCCGTTTTGTTTAAATTCTGCAATCACTTCTTTTAAAAAAGATTGATTTGTAATGGTATCCCAACCTGCATTTGAAGTAATGGCATCTACCGCATCAGGCACTAAAGTAACCTGAGTTGGTTTTACTTTTAAAACTAAATCTATAAATTTCGGAATCGGATTTCCTTCAATATTAAATTCCGTAGTAATAATTTCTTTTAAATCAAAAGCATCTTGATATCTAATATGACGTTCATCTGGACGTGGATGAATGGTAATTCCCTCTGCACCAAACTCTTGTATATCACTCGCCACTTTAACAACATTAGGATAATTTGCTCCTCTTGCATTTCGTAAAGTGGCTATTTTGTTTACATTTACACTTAATTTTGTCATACTTTTAACCTTTATTTTGAAATGATGATGCAAATTTACAACTAACTATATAAATTTGGTTTTATTTTTGATTAATTTGTACTATAATTAGAAACGTAATGAAAGCTACTCCTAACATATTAACAGAATTTAAAGCATTTACTTTACAAACTAAAATTGCTGAAGTAAAATCGTTTTTCAAAGAAAATACATATTCTCATTTTCCAATTGTAAATAATGAAAAGTTAGTTGGATTAATTTCTGAAACAGATATTCAAGGAATTTATGAAGATGAAAATACATTAACAGAATACAAAGATTTGTTTAAATTCTTTTTTATTGAAGAACACACTAATTTTTTAGAAATTTTAAATGCCTTTGCAATTAATGAAACCAATTTGGCCCCAGTAATTACTAAGGAACAAATTTATATTGGCTATTATGATTTGATCGATATTTTACATATTTATAACAATTCTCCTTTTTTAAGTAATGAAGGCACCATAATTATTTTAGAAAAAGAAATTAGAGATTATTCATTCAGTGAAATTTGCCAAATTGTAGAATCTAATAATGGAAAAGTTTTAGGAATTTTCATTTCCAAAACAACACCTTCAACCGTTACAATCACACTAAAATTTAATGCTTCAGAAGTAAATGAAATCATACAATCATTTAGACGATTTGATTATCATGTTTTATCAAAACATAAGGAAGATTTTTTATTAGAAGAATTGAAAGAAAGAACAGATTACTTACAAAAATATTTAAATATTTAAATATGAAAGTCGCCATTTACGGACAGTTTTTTAAAACCAATGATATTATTTATATCAAAGAACTTTTCAATGTTCTTACCAAAAATAATATTAAATTTTTAGTAGAACAAAGCTATTTTAACACTATTCAAAAAAACATTGATACTAAAAATATAGCTACTTTTTCAACCTATAATGATTTAAAAAACTCTTTCGATTTTATGATAACCATGGGAGGCGATGGAACCATTTTACGTGCGGTAACTTTAGTTAGGGATTCCAATATCCCAATTATTGGCATAAATACGGGTAGATTAGGTTTTTTAGCAACCGTTCAAAAAGAAGAAATTGAAAATGCAATTACTGCCATTTTAAAAAATGATTTTGAAGTAAAAGAACGAACCTTGTTGAGTGTTTCAACCTCTTCTAATAAAAAAGACATGCTTCCTCTTAATTTTGCTTTAAATGAGGTTTCCGTTAGCCGAAAAAACACGGCATCTATGATTACCATTGAAACCTATTTAGATAATGAATATTTAAACTCTTATTGGGCAGACGGATTAATTATTGCAACGCCCACAGGATCAACAGGTTATTCGTTAAGTTGTGGCGGTCCAATAATTACTCCACGAGCAAAAAGTTTTGCTTTAACACCCATAGCACCACATAATTTAAACGCACGCCCGTTAGTAATTCCTGATGAAACTAATATAAAATTCACAGTAAAAGGTCGTGAAAATGAATTTCTCCTTTCGCTTGATTCTAGGGTTACCACCATTAATAGTAAAACTGAAATATTTGTAGAAAAAGCATCCTTTAATTTAAAAATGATTCAAATTAATAAGCAAACTTTTATTAAAACCTTACGAGAAAAACTGCTTTGGGGAAAAGATCTTAGAAATTAAACCTCTTAAAAAGTATCCTATTAATTTTACAATAATTTCATATCTAAATAGTTATTCAAAAAAGAAGTATTGAAACTTCAAAAAGCAAATAGAAATTATTATATTTGCACGCTATTTTATATATGAAAAAAATAATTTTACTTATTGCATTTAGTTGGTTAACAAGCACTTTAACCGCTCAAATTAATGAAATTGGCATTATGGTTGGCGGTAGCAATTATATTGGTGATATTGGCTCTGAATACTATATAAACCCTAATAATTTTATGGGTAGCTTAATTTATAAATGGAATAAAAACCCTAGAATAGCTTTTAGAGGTACGTTTACATACGCTGTGCTATCTGCCAATGATGCAAAAGCCACTAACCCTGAACGACTTAATAGAGGTTTACGTTTTACAAACACTATAAAAGAATTAGCCTTAGGATTAGAATTTAATTTTTTTGAATATAATTTAGACGATTATAAATACACACAAACTCCGTATATATTATTAGAAATAGCGGCTTATAATTACAATATTGTTACTAATGAAGTTGCTCCAAACCAATATAAATACGGTAATAAAACTTCCTTTGCAATCCCCTTTGGGATTGGTTATAAAACAAAATTATTTCAAGATTTTGCCATAGCAGTTGAAATTAGAGCTAGATATACGTTTAATGACAATTTAGATTACAATAATCCAGACATAAATAATTTAAACTTTGGAAATCCTAATAGTAATGATTGGTATATGCTAACAGGCATATCCTTAGTTTACACATTTGGAAGACCAGCATGTTACGCACCCGCTTATTAATGGAAAACCTTAAAAAAACTATATTACAAAATACAATACCAAACCATGTGGCTATTATTATGGATGGCAATGGAAGATGGGCAAAACAGCAAGGTAAACCAAGAACCTTTGGGCATAAAAAAGGAGTAGATTCGGTTAGAGCAATTATTGAGGCTAGTGTTGAAATTGGAGTAAATTATTTAACACTTTACGCTTTTTCTACAGAAAATTGGAATCGCCCAAAATTAGAAGTGAGAACCTTAATGTCATTACTAGTTTCTTCCTTAAGAAAAGAATTAAAAACCTTTGTGGATAATGATATTAAATTACTAACTATTGGCGATTTAAGTCATTTACCAAAAAAAGTGCAAAAAGAGCTTACAGAAGTCATTGAAAAAACTAAAAATAATAAAACGCTAACCTTAACTTTAGCCTTAAATTATGGAGCAAGAGATGAAATTGTTAATGTTATCAAAAAAATTTCAAAAAAAGTTGTTAATAATCAACTTTCCATAGAAGAAATTAACGAAAAAATTATTAATAATCATTTATATACGTTTTCTTTGCCCGATGTTGATTTTTTGATTCGTACCAGTGGTGAAAAACGAATTAGCAATTTTTTACTTTGGCAAGTAGCTTATGCCGAGTTTTATTTTACCACTGTATTATGGCCAGATTTTAAAGAGGAAAACTATTACAAGTCTATTTTAGAATATCAAAAAAGAGAACGTCGTTTTGGAAAAACAAGTGAACAAATTGAAAAGAACATCAATGAATAAATTTACTAGTACCTTACTATTTTTAATAGTAATAACTTTTGCAAATGCAGGATTTTCTCAAGAACCCGCAAAAAAAAGTAAAACAGAAACACTTCAAGTTAAATCAGATACTATCGTTAATGATTCGATAGCTCCCATTAAAACTTTACCAACCAAATTTATAAAAGACCACAAATATGAACTTGGTGGAATTTCTGTAAAAGGGCTTCATAAATTTGAAGAACAAACCGTTAGAGTTTATACTGGATTAACTGTTGGTCAAAAAATTAAATTACCTGGCGATAAATTAACAAGTGCTATTAAAAAATTGTATGACACCAAACAGTTTAGTGACATTGAAGTTTATATAGCAAAAATTGATGGAAATACCGCTTATTTAGAATTTGACGTGGATGAATTACCGCAACTTAACAAAGTAACTATACAAGGAGTTAAAAAAAATAAAGCCAAAGATTTACAAAAAGATGCTGAGCTTAAAAAAGGAGCAATGGTTACGGATAACCTTATTGTAACTACTAAAAATTACTTTAAAAAGAAATATCAAGAAAAAGGATTTTTAAAAACTAAAGTCCTTTTAACTACCAAAAAAGATACAGCTATTACAAACAGTGTAGATATGCTTATCCGTATTGATAAAGGTGACAAAGTTAAAATTAAAAACATCACTTTTACAGGAAACAAAGCTTTTAGTAAGAAAAAATTGCGTAAAGCAATGAAAAAAACCAAACAAGCCTTATTAGGTAGATTTTGGAAAAAATCAAAATTTATTGATGCCGATTTTAAAACTGATTTAGAAAATATTGTTACTACTTATAGCGAAAAAGGATATAGAGATGCTAGAATAATAGATCATACTTTATCTTGGAATCCTGATAATACTCTTAATTTAAATATTAAAATTGAAGAAGGTAAAAAATATGTTTTTGGTAATATTAGTTTTTTAGGAAATAGTAAATACACCGATGACCAATTACAACGAATTCTTAGAATTGAAAAAGGCGACACCTATAATGGTAAAGTACTAAAAGATAGAGTTACGGGTAATGGAAAACCTGATTCTGAAGATATTTCAACTTTATATCAAGATAATGGTTATTTATTTTCAAGAGTTATACCTGTTGAAACTGGAGTAAATAAGGACTCTATTAATGTTGAAATTAGAATTCACGAAGATGAGCCAACAAAAATAAAAAGAGTTACCGTTCAAGGGAACGACAAAACGAACGATCATGTAATTTATAGAGAAATTAGAAGTAATCCTGGCTACTTGTATAGTAAAAGTGCAGTTATTAGAACCATTCGTGAAATTGGACAACTTGGCTTTTTTGATGCAGAAGCAATTACACCAGACATTAAACCAAATTACCAAGATAAAACAGTAGATATTGGTTATACTGTAGCCGAAAAAGGTTCTAGTCAAATTGAGCTGCAAGGTGGTTATGGTGGTGGTTCTTTTATTGGAACTTTAGGATTATCTTTCAATAACTTTTCTATTAGAAATATTCTTAAAAAAGAAGCATATACACCATTACCAATGGGTGACGGACAAAAATTATCGCTTCGTTTACAAAAAAGTAGGTATTATACTACCTCTAGTTTTTCATTTACGGAACCTTGGTTAGGGGGTAAAAAACCACAATCATTGTCTGTTTCTATCTATAATTCCAAACAATTTAGATACGATTATACAACTAATCGAGTAGATAAAAACCAACGTTTAAATATTATTGGTGTAACTGTTGGGTTGGGCAAACGATTACAATGGCCAGATAATTATTTTACCTTATCACAAAGTATTAGTTACCAATTGTATGATTTAAAAGATTATCCTATTTCTACTTTCTCATTCTCTACAGGAACTTCTAATAACTTAGCATATAGCATCACTTTTGGAAGAAACTCATCAGGACCAAATCCAGTATTTCCTAAAACGGGTTCAGATATAAGTATTAGTGCTAAAGTAACTTTCCCTTATTCTTTAGTGAATAAAAAAGACTATACCAATTTACCTGATTTAGAAAAATACAAATGGCTTGAATATTATAAAACCAGTTTTAAAGCCAAATGGTACACTGCATTAACCAAAGATTTAGTAGTAATGACCAATACTGAATTTGGTATTTTAGGTAATTATAATAAAAAACTAGGCGATTCTCCTTTTGAACGTTATTTTGTTGGTGGTGATGGAATGGCAACTTTTCAATTAGACGGTAGAGAAACTATTGGATTAAGAGGTTATGAAAATGGAAGACTTTCTCAAATTGATGGAGGAACTATTTATAATAAATTTCAAATGGAACTTCGTTATCCAATTACCTTAAAACCTTCCGCATCAATTTATGTTTTAGGATTTTTAGAAGCAGGAAATTCATATAATGGATTTAAAAACTTCAATCCTTTTGAACTTAAACGATCTGCTGGTTTTGGAATTAGAATATTTATGCCAGCCTTTGGTATGCTGGGAATTGATTTTGCAAACGGATTTGATCCTTTACCGGGTCAAACACAAAAATCTGGTTGGCAAACACACTTTATTATAGGACAACAATTTTAATATAATTGAGTTATATTTGTAAATGATTTTTTAAATTGGCACGATTTTTTCTTAATACTAATAAAATATGATAAAGAAAGTTCTTTTAATTCTAGTTCTAACTTTTAGCTTAAATTCATTTGCACAAAAGCCTCAAAGAATAGGTTTTATTGATATGGAATATGTTCTAGAAAACATTCCCGAATATACAACAGCTCAAGCTAAAATAAATGCAAAAGCAATTACTTGGCAAAATAAAATTGAAAAACAACAAAAAGAAATTGACGATTTAAAAGCCGACCTTAATAATGAAAAAGAATTGTTAACTAAAGAATTGATTGCAGACAAAGAAGAAGATATTGAAATTAAAGAGTTAGATTTAAAAAAATTACAAGCCGCTTATTTTGGTACAAAAGGAGATTTGTATTTTTTACGTCAACAGTTGGTTAAGCCAATTCAAGATTTGGTATATAATGCCATACAAGATATTGCAACCAAAAGGCGTTACGATTTAATTTTTGATAACTCTAGTAACCTAATTATGCTATATACCAATAAAAAATATAACATAAGCGATTTAGTTATTAAAAGCATAACTCGAGCAAAAAAAGTAATTGAAGCTAATAATAGACAAGCTAAAAAAGGAAAAAAAGCAGTAAGTAAAACTTCTGTAGTAAGTGAAGAAGCTAAACAAAAATTAGATACTAGAGCACAAAAAAAAGCAGCTCTACAGAAAAAAATAAAAGAAAAAAAAGCTGCTCAGCTTAAAATGAGAAACATAAAAAAAAGAGAAGCATTAAAAAAGTCTATAGAAGCTAAAAGACAAGCAAGAATAAAAAAAATAGAAGACACTAAAAAAGCAAAAGAACAAAAAAAAGAAGATAATTAATTTAAACAATCACTAAAAATGAGAAAATTTAAAAACTTAGTATTAATTGCAATAATTACCTTAGGGTTTTCTGCAGCAAATGCACAACAAAAAATAGGACACATAAGCACCGACAAATTATTGAGCCTTATGCCTGAAACAAAAGTAATGAATGCTGAATTAGAAAAATTAAGCAAAACTTACGAAACAGAACTTAAAGCTGAACAAGCTAAGTTACAAGCTAAGTTAAAAAAATATGACGCAGAAGCTAAAACACAAACTGATGATGTAAATAAACAAAGAGGTGTTGAAGTACAACAAGATCAACAAAAATTGTATCAATCATCACAAGTTGCTAGAGATGATTTATCTAAACAAAGAAATGAAAAACTAAAACCAATTTTAGATAAAGCAAAAAAAGCAATTGATGAAGTAGCAAAAGAACAAGGATATACTTATGTTTTAGAAGCTTCTACTTTAATTGTTGCTAACGGACCTGATTTATTACCTGCAGTAAAAGCAAAATTAGGAATTAAATAAAAAAATAAATTTCAATAAGTAAAAATCCTGCAATTGCAGGATTTTTTTTTACTTTTATTTATTGATTTTAAAGCATCTCTAATTTGAACGAAAAACAACCTATAGGATTATTTGACTCTGGTATTGGCGGTACCTCTATTTGGAAAGAAGTACATCACCTTTTACCAAACGAAAGTACTATTTACCTATCAGATAGTAAAAATGCTCCTTATGGTGAAAAATCAGTAGAAGAAATTTTACAATTAAGTATAAAAAATACCGAACTATTACTTTCAAAAGGTTGTAAACTAATTATTGTAGCTTGTAATACAGCAACTACCAATGCCATTGATTACTTACGAAAAAATTATTCTGTTCCGTTTATAGGCATTGAACCTGCTATAAAACCTGCAGCATTGTATAGCAAAACTGGAGCTGTTGGTGTGTTGGCAACCAAAGGAACTTTAAGTAGTAAATTATTTGAAAAAACGGCTGCTGAATTTGCTAAAAATACAATTACCATAGAACAAGATGGGGAAGGATTAGTTCCATTAATAGAGGCTGGAAAACTTAATTCAAATGAAACAAATAAGTTATTAATTAAATATTTAACGCCAATGTTACCACATAATTTAGATTATTTGGTTTTAGGTTGTACACATTATCCTTATTTAATTCCTCAAATTCAAAAAATTGTGGGTAAAAATGTTACCATTATTGATTCAGGTAAAGCAGTTGCTAAACAAACTAAAGCAATATTGGAAAAATATAATTTACTGTCTGATTCTTCTATAAATATTAATTTTCAATTTTACACTAATGGTTCTTTAGCAATTTTAAAAACTATTTTAAGTGATGTAAAGGATGAAATGGCAACTAAAAATTTAGATTTTTAATTGTGATTTTGCGTTAGGGATAGAACTATTTGTTTGAGCTCTTTTTTAGTTTTTTTTAACTAAAAAAAGCGAGTAGTGATAGCCCGACCCAAAGGGTAACGCCCAAATACTATTTATACCAACTGGCATATTTTATATAATTATCGGCAATTCTGTAAATTTCACCTGAAACTAATTCCTGACTAATATCCTTTACTTTTTTAGCTGGTACACCTGCATAAATACTTCCAGATTTTACGTGAGTTCCTTTGATTACTACAGCTCCAGCAGCAATTATGGTATTGCTTTCTACTATGCAATCATCCATAATTATAGCTCCCATTCCTACTAAAACATCATCATAAATAGTACAACCATGTACCATTGCATTGTGCCCAATAGACACATTATTTCCAATATTTGTAGGTGATTTTTTATAAGTTGCATGAATCACCGCACCATCTTGCACATTTACTTTATTCCCAATTTTTATATAGTGAACATCGCCTCTAATTACTGCATTGTACCAAATACTGCATTGGTTTCCCATAGTAACTTGACCAATAATTACAGCGTTTTCTGCAATAAAACAATCCGTTCCAAAAACAGGTTTTACTCCGTTTAATTCTTTAATAATCATGTTAATATTTTTTAATTGAAGTTAAAATGCAGCATTTATATTTGGACAACCACTGCTACGAGGTGCTTTGCATAAAAAATTCCATCCTAAAGAAATTTGATGATAACCTGCATCGTCAAATAATATAGCTCCAGTTTGTTTGGTATAGGTATAGGAAATCATATAATTTTTATAGTTAACACCAATTATTGGAGTAATATAATTCAGATCTTTTGTACCTGCATTATCAAAACTTTTTCTGTATGAAAATGCCGCCCAAAGTTGAGCGTTTGCAACATTTTTATAAACTTTCATATTAAAATCAGCAAATTTTTCACCAGTTCGTTCAATGGTTTGCATCATTATAGATGGTTCAAATTGCAAGTTTTTACCTTTACCAAAATAGTACCCAAGTGTAACTAAATATCTACGTAAATTAAGTGATTCATATTTGGGATTATACAAACTACGAGCATTTAACATAATATTTTTAGCCGTGAAATAAGAGAAAAATCCTTTATTATGATATGCCATTCCAAAATCTGCATTAAAATAACTTTCGCTTCTAACAATTTGAGAAATTACTGGATCTGGAATTACAAAAGTACTTTCATCTACGGAATTATTAACCGCCATTAATGATAATGCAAATGACAGTTGATTAACATCATCTGGCCTTCCCAAATTAATATGATAGGCAAAAGTGCCTTGAAAACCCTGTTGAGAATGATATCCGTTTTTATCATTAAACAAAATAAAACCGACGCCAATATTATCTCCTACTCTGTTGTGAACACTTAAGGTTTGTAATGATGGCGCATCCGTAATGCCTCCCCATTGGCTACGAGCCGTAACCCGTAATTTACCACAATTACCAATTCCTGCAGCGGCTGGATGCACTAAATACACATTATCCGATAAATAATCTGAATATATTGGCAACGTTTCTTGAGCTCTCCCCAAAAAAGAGCTTAAGCCTAAGAAAACAATTATAATTACACGTAAACTTTTCATCCAAAAAATTAAAAAACCAAAGATAAGGTTATATAATTAAACTCTTACACAAGTATTTTAGTATTTAAACCCTCTAAAAAAGAGAAAGTACTTCAGTTCTTTTTTCTTCATTTTTACCAATGTAAATAGTTATTTTTAAGTACTTCAATATTTTTAGCAAAGTATTTAAACGATAATCTTTTTCAGAATTATTAAGAGATACTACACTTCTAATTGCCGTTTTACTTAAATGAGTGCCATTTATTAATTCCGATTTTTTTATTCCATTAACTTCCATGGTTTTTAGAATTATCTTGGCAATTTGCTCTTTACTTTTTACTTCAGTTAAATTTATGGTTAACACTTTAATTAAAATTTACATTAACTCCTCTAATTTACAGATTTTTAACAAATTATACACTTTTTTTGAATGATTTTTCTCCAAACAAAATCTTAATTAACTAATTTCAATCTAAACTAAAAAACTCATAATAATAATTTCTAATACTCTTAGCTCGTAAAATACAACTCGTAAATGGGAAAATATTTAACAATAATTTTATAAAATAGAATAGTAAGCCTTAAAAAATTTAACGACCAACCTAACCAAATTATAATATAGTTAAATGAAAGCTTTAGTAATTTCTGGTGGTGGTAGCAAAGGTGCTTTTGCAGGTGGAGTTGCCGAATACTTAATAAATGTGAAGAGAAATAAATACGATATTTTTATTGGAACCTCAGTTGGAAGTTTATTAATTAGTCATTTAGCATTACAAAAAGTAACGGAATTAAAAACAATTTTTTCTAATATTAACAATAAAGATGTTTTTAATATATATCCGTTTAAAGTAAAAGAAGTTGATGGCGATTATAAATTAAAAATAAATCATTTTAATACTATTAGAGCATTTTTAAAAGGTTGCAGTACGTTTGGAGAAAGTAAAAATTTACGAAAACTGATTAAACGAGTACTTTCAAAAGATGATTTTGAAAAACTTAAAACTAAAGCACAAGTAATTTTTACTGTTTCAAATTTAACACAACAACAAGTTGAATATAAAACCGCACTTGAAAATAATTACGAAGATTTTTGTGATTGGATGTGGGCTTCTGCCAATTTTGTGCCTTTTATGAGTTTACTTAAAAAAAATGATTGTCAATATGCAGATGGAGGTTTTGGAAGTCATGTTCCTGTTTTAAAAGCCATTGAATTAGGTGCTTGTGAGGTAGATGTCATCATTTTAGATAGTCCAAAAACTACTGTTGAAAACTGTTTAGCAACTAATCCATTTCAAACCTTAGTTAGTGCGTTTAAGTTTATGTCTAATCAAATAGGCTTAAATGATGTACTAATTGGCAAATTAAAAGGAAGACAATCTAAAATTGATATCCGAATGTATAATTGTCCTGAAGACCTTACCAACAATCCGTTATTTTTTCATCCAAAGCAAATGACAACTTGGTGGGAAAAAGGATATAATTTTGCTAAAACAACACCTCCTGTTTGTCACTGTTTTATGCCAAACGGCAAAGTAAAACAAATAAAATCATAAAAAAATAACACAAATTTTTAAATGTGCTTGGCATCCAAAAAAATTTATATCTTTAGATGGTACAGATTATCTATTAACCAACATAGAAGATTCCTTATATGTTGGAAAAATGATTGTTGCTATTTGGTCTAAACAATATATTAAAAATTAATAAATTATAAAGAATGAAAGTTAGAAAAACATTTATCACTATTTCTATAATTACCTTAGTGATTATCGGATTAATTTCAATAAGCTGGAAACCAATCTTATGGAGCCTAGTACTTTTTGGACCATTAATTTTTATAGGTATTTCCGATATTCTACAAAAAAAACATACTATAAAAAGAAATTTTCCTGTTATAGGTCGCGGAAGGTATTTACTAGAGAAAATTCGTCCTGAAATCATGCAATATTTTGTAGAAACTGATATAGAAGGAAGACCAATTAATAGAATGTTTAGAAATTTAGTATATCAACGTGCAAAAAAAGCAAATGATACCGTTCCATTCGGCACTCAAATGGATGTATATAGAGAAGGATACGAATGGTTAGATCATTCTATGTATGCTTGTAATGATAATGATAAAAATGCTCATCCCAGAGTTAATGTTGGCAATCCAGATTGTAAAAAACCTTACAACGCAAGCCTATTAAATATTTCAGCTATGAGTTTTGGTTCGTTAAGTAAAAATGCAGTTTTAGCATTAAATAAAGGAGCCAAAGAAGGAAATTTCGCACACAACACAGGTGAAGGAGGAATAAGTCCTTATCATCTAAAACATGGAGGAGATTTAATTTGGCAAATAGGTACAGGTTATTTTGGTTGTAGAACTCATGATGGAAAATTTTGCGTAGATACCTTTACTAAAAAAGCAACCTTACCAAATGTTAAAATGATTGAAATTAAAATATCTCAAGGAGCAAAACCTGGACATGGTGGAATTTTACCAGCTATTAAAAATACCGAAGAAATTGCTGAAATTAGAGATGTTCCTGCTCATACCGATGTTAATTCTCCCCCTTCTCATTCTGCATTTACATCGCCAACAGAATTAATGAATTTTATAAAGCTATTACGAGATAAATCTGGAGGAAAACCAATAGGATTTAAATTATGCGTAGGTAAAAAAGAAGAATTTATAGATTTGTGTAAAGCCATGGTTTCCACAGGAATTAAACCCGATTTTATTACCGTTGATGGTGGCGAAGGAGGAACAGGAGCTGCTCCCGTTGAATTTTCTAATTCATTAGGAATGCCATTAAGAGACGGTTTAGCTTTTGTAACCGATACACTTATGGGATTCGATTTAAAAAAAGATATCAAAATTATTGCATCTGGGAAAATTTTTAGTGCATTTCATATTGCTCGTATTATTGCTTTAGGTGCTGATATGGTAAATAGTGCCAGAGCAATGATGTTAGCTATCGGCTGCATTCAAGCAAGAGAGTGCAATAATAATACTTGTCCAGTTGGTGTTGCCACCCAAAATAAATCTTTAATGAAAGGCCTAGATGTTGAAGATAAATCTATAAGAGTTGCTAATTTTCATCAGGAAACTTTGCTCAGTTTTAGTGAATTAATTGCCGCTACAGGAGTTGCTAATCCATCTCATTTAAAACGCCATCATATAAACAGAAGAATTAATATGAATACCGTTTTAAAATATGATGATATATTTCCATATACTGAAGTGGGAAGTTTGCTGTTTTCAACTAATAATTAAAGTACTGTTATAAAAAATTATATGAACGAGTTAACTATATTAACAAAATCTTTCGATAAAATTAAAAAATATTTAGAGGGTAACAAAGATACTAGCTTACCTATAGTTAAATTTAAAACCCCATCAGAATTAAAAGAAGTAATTAATTTTGAGATAGAAAAAAAAGGAGTTACCGAGCAAGATTTTTTAATGTTAATTGATAAGTATTTAGAATATTCCGTTAAAACAGGGAATAAACAATTTATGAATCAATTATATTCTGGTTTTAATTTCCCTGCATTTATTGGCGAAGTATTTACCGCTTTAGCAAACACATCTATGTACACTTATGAGGTTGCTCCTGTTGCTACGGCTATTGAAACTGAGATGATTCGCTTAATGAACCAATATACAGGTTATATAAATGGTGATGGAATTTTTGTGACGGGAGGAAGCAATGCCAATTTAATAGCTATGTTTTCTGCTCGAAATAAAATTTTACCTGAAAGTAGATTTGAAGGTTATGATAGAAATAAAAAATTAAAAGCCTTTGTGAGCGAACAAGCTCATTATTCTTTTGAAACTGCTGCCAATGTTTTAGGAATTGGCTCAAATAATGTGATTAAAATAAAATCAGATGCAAACGGAATACTACTTCCTTCAGAATTAGAAAAAGAAATAAAGAATTGCATTGATAACGGTGAAACTCCATTTTTTGTGGCTGCAACTTGTGCAACTACTTTATTAGGAGCTTATGATCCAATAGAGGAAATGGCTGAAATTTGTAAAAAATACAATTGTTGGTTGCACGCTGATGGTTCTTTTGGTGGTTCTTTAATTTTAAGCGACCAACATCGTTATTTAATGAAAGGTATTGAACAAACAGATTCTTTTGCATGGAATCCCCATAAATTAATGAACATTCCTTTAATTTGTTCTGTATTATTAGTAAAAAAAAGAGGAACATTACAACATAATATTACAGATATAAATACCGATTACATTTTTCATGATATTGATAAAATTGAAGATTTAGGTGAAAAATCCATTCAATGTGGACGTAGAGTGGATGCCGTAAAACTTTGGTTTGCTTGGAAATATTTTGGATTAGAAGGTTATCAAAAACGAATTGACAACTTAATTGTTATGGCAACTTATGCAGAAGAAGTTGTAAATAAGAATCCTAATCTAGAATTGTTGGTAAATCGCCAATCTTTTGCGGTTTGTTTTAGATTTATTCCTAAACATAAAATTAACTTAAATTCTTTTAATCTAGAACTTAGAGAAGCCATGCGTAAAAATGGAAAATCTATTGTAAACTATGGTTATATTGGTAAAACTTTAGCCATTAGATTAATTACAGCCAATGGAGAAATAAACAAAGCCGATATCGATTTATTTTTTAATAATTTATTAGAAACCGCGTCAAAACTTGAAAATAAAAATAAATTTGTTGCTTCTTAAAATAAAATATAGACTAAATTTTATTTTTAAAAAAAATTAGGTTCTATATTCCACTTGCTGAAACGCTTCTATCTATTTTTCGCATTAAACCTTGTAAAACCTTTCCTGGTCCAACTTCAATAAATTCAGTTCCTCCATCAGCAATCATTTGTTGAATGGTTTGAGTCCAGCGTACTGGAGTGGTTAATTGAGCTATTAAATTTTCTTTAATTTCAATAGGATTACTAACTGCTTTTGCAACTACATTTTGATAAATAGGACAAATTGGTTCGCTAAAAGTCGTATTTTCAATAGCATTAGCTAATTCTTCTCTAGCTGGTTCCATTAAAGGAGAATGAAAAGCACCACCAACAGGTAATTTTAATGCACGTCTTGCTCCTTTTTCAATTAGCAATTCGCAGGCTTTATCAATAGCATTTATTTCACCTGAAATAACCAATTGCCCAGGGCAATTATAATTTGCAGCAACCACAATACCGTCAATACTTTTACAAACGTCTTCAACAACTTTATCGTCCAATCCTAAAACAGCTGCCATAGTGGATTCTTGCATTTCACAAGCTTTTTGCATTGCCAATGCTCTTTTTGAAACTAAACTTAGTCCATCTTCATAGGATAAAACTTTATTAGCAACCAAAGCAGAAAATTCACCTAATGAATGACCTGCTACCATTTCTGGTTTAAAATCATCACCCAAAGTTTTTGCTAAAATTACAGAATGTAAAAATATGGCAGGTTGTGTTACTTTGGTTTGTTTTAATGCTTCAGCAGTTCCTTCAAACATAATATCTGTTATTGGAAACCCTAAAATTTTATTAGCTTGTTCAAAAAGTTTTTGTGCTAAAGAAGATTTTTCGTACAAATCCGATCCCATTCCTGTAAACTGTGCTCCTTGACCTGGAAAAATATATGCTTTCATGTAATTTATCTTATCTTAATTAAAACGCAAAAATAGAAATAATTTGTGATAGTCAAATTTTGAAGAAACTAAAAAATTAATTAACGGATAAAATAACCTTAAATCCTTCATTATTTCTCACATTAAACACTGTGCCATCTTCAAAAATTAAATATTGACCTTTAATCCCTTTTAATTTTCCTTTGTAAACGCCTTGTTTTTCAATATTTAAAGATTTAATTTTAGTTGGATATTGTAAAACTGGATAATTAATTTCCGTAATATGACCATTTTCTAAAAAGTAAGGTTTAGCTTCTGCAGGTATGTATTTTTTTAATTTTTCTCTTTCAACTTCTAAATCAGCAACAGCAATTTCATTTTTCAACATTTTTTGCCAATTTGTTTTATCCGCAACAAACTCTTTTAAAGCAATTTCTGTTATACCAGCCAAATATCTATTAGGAACCTCCACAATTTCAATAGCTTTAGTTGCTCCTTGATCAATCCATCTTGTGGGTACTTGGGTTTTTCTGGTTACTCCAACTTTTACATTACTTGATAATGCTAAATACACAATATGAGGTTGCAATTGCACTTCTTTTTCATAAGCTAAATCTCTATCTTCAATATTTAAATGTGCTTTACTTAACTCAGGTCTCATAATCCAATCCCCAACTTGTGCACTTTTATAAAAACAATCATAACAAAATCCTTGTCTATATATTTTTTTTTCTTTTCCACAGCATAAACATTGAGTTCCTTCAAAACTAATTTCAATTTCACGATCTAATAATTGGTTCATATTTAATATATGATTTTCAGTTATTTCATAATATTGAACCTTTTCCGAGATTTCGGTTATCATTTTTTTTAAAACTAATGGATATTGCATAAAAGTTTTTCTTAAATTTAACGTGATAAAGATACATTATAAAAAAATGGCATATCCAATAGTAAATTCAATTATTTCATGGTTTTTAAAAAAAAGAAAACTTCAAATGGAATTATTTTTAAAATATCCAAATGATGTTCAAAAAGAATTATTAAATAATTTACTTGAGTATGCTCAAGATACTGAAATTGGAAAAAAATATAATTTTTCTTCTATCAAATTTTATAAAGATTTTGCAGAAAAAGTTCCCCTTCAACAATACGAAACTATTGAGCCCTTAATTGAACGATCTAGAAAAGGGGAACAAAATATTTTTTGGCCAACTCCAATTAAATGGTTTGCAAAATCTAGCGGAACTACTAATGCAAAAAGTAAATTTATTCCTGTTAGCGATGAAGCTTTGGAAGATTGTCATTTAAAAGCAGGAAAAGATATGCTCTGTTTGTATTTTAATAATAATGAAGAAGCTCAATTATTTACCGGTAAAGGATTGCGATTAGGAGGAAGTAGTGCTGTTTATGAAGACAACAACTCTTATTTTGGTGATTTATCGGCAATAATTATTGAAAATTTACCTTTTTGGGCTGATTATAGCAGTGCACCAAAACAAGAAACTGCATTAATAAGTGAATGGGAAAGTAAAATAAAAGCCATTATTGATGAAACCGTTAATGAAGATATTACAAGTTTAGTTGGTGTGCCTTCTTGGATGTTAGTATTATTAAATAAGGTGCTTGAAAAAACTGGTAAAAATAATATTTTAGAAGTTTGGCCAAATTTAGAAGTTTATTTTCACGGAGGCGTAAATTTTAATCCATATCGTGAGCAATTTAAACAACTAATTCCTAAAAAGGATTTTAAATATTACGAAACCTATAATGCTTCGGAAGGTTTTTTTGCCATTCAAGATAAAAATGATTCCTTAGATTTATTACTCATGTTAGATTATGGAATTTTTTATGAATTTATTCCTATGGATAAATATGATGGCGAAAATTCTATTGCCATTCCGCTATCCAAAGTTAAATTGCATAAAAACTATGCTATGGTTATTACCACCAATGGCGGTTTATGGCGTTATTTAATTGGTGATACCATAAAATTCACTTGCCTAAAACCATATAGAATTAGAATTACAGGAAGAACCAAACATTTTATTAATGTTTTTGGTGAAGAATTGATGGTTGATAATGTTGAGAAAGCATTGCAACATGCTTGTTTACTAACTGGTGCTTTAGTTTTAGATTATACGGTTGCTCCTATTTTTATGAATTCAAAAGCAAAAGGTGGTCATGAATGGATGATTGAATTTAAAAAACAGCCTGAAAATTTGGAATATTTTACTGAATTATTAGATAATGCATTAAAAGCTGTAAACTCAGATTACGAAGCAAAAAGATATCATAATTTAACCTTAGCCATGCCTAAAATAAATATTGCAAAATCTGGATTATTCTACGATTGGTTAAAAAATAGAGGAAAACTTGGAGGTCAACATAAAATACCTCGTTTATCAAATTCAAGAGAATTTATGGAAGAACTTTTAGAAATGAGTCGTGTAAATTAATTTATTTTTTACGGTCAATAACATAACTTACCATAGTTATTAAAGAGTTTTTATAAGGTGAATCTGGATAAGAATTAAGTATTTCCATAGCTTTTAATTGATATTCTTTCATTTTTGATGTAGTATATTCAATACCTCCTTTTTCTTTCACAAAAGCAATTACTTCTTTAACTCGTTTTTTATCTCTGTTGTGATTTTTAACTGAATTAATTAACCATTTTTGTTCTTTTGGCTCACAATTATTTAAGGCGTAAATTAAAGGAAGTGTCATTTTTTGTTCTTTAATATCAATTCCAGTAGGTTTTCCTATTTTATCATTGGTGTAATCAAATAGGTCATCTTTTATTTGAAACGCAATGCCAATTTGTTCTCCAAATGTTCTCATTTTTTCTACTTCTTCCGTATTGCATCCCACAGAAGCGGCACCAATTCCACAACAAGCAGCAATTAATGTTGCTGTTTTTTGACGAATAATTTCAAAATAAACTTCTTCCGTAATATCTAATTTCCGGGCTTTTTCAATTTGCAATAATTCGCCTTCACTCATTTCCCTAACGGCAACGGATATCAGTTTTAAAATATCAAAATCACCATTATCAATTGAAAGCAATAAGCCTTTTGATAACAGAAAATCACCTACCAATACGGCAATTTTATTTTTCCATAAAGCATTTATTGAGAAAAATCCTCTTCGCATATTGCTATCATCCACAACATCATCATGCACTAAAGTTGCGGTATGTATTAACTCAATGATGGATGCTCCTCGATAAGTTCGTTCATTAAATTTACCATCAGAAACCATTTTTGCTACCAAAAAAACAAACATAGGTCGCATTTGTTTTCCTTTTCTTCTAACAATATAATGTGCAATTCTATTAAGTAATGGAACTTTGGTAGTCATTGCCTCTCTGAATTTACTTTCAAAGAGTTCCATTTCAGTTAAAATGGGTTGTTTTATTTGTTCTATTGGCTTCATTAAGATTTCAAAAATACTAAAAAAAAGATAGTTTAATTAACTTTTGTTTGCTAATTGCCCACACGCTGCATCAATATCTTTCCCTCTACTTCTTCTAACATTAACAATAATATCATTCATTTCTAAATTACTAACGTAGTCATTAATTACTTGGGGTTTTGCTTGCTTAAAATCACTATCATCAATTGGGTTGTACTCAATTAAATTCACTTTACAAGGTACGTATTTACAGAATTTAACCAGTGCATTAATAGATTCTTTATCATCATTTATTCCATCCCAAATTACATATTCATACGTAATTCTTCTTTTTGTTTTTGCATACCAATATTCTAAAGATTCTTTTAAATCTTTTAAAGGAAATGCTGCACTAAATGGCATTATTTTAGAGCGAATTTCGTCTATTGCTGAATGTAAGGAAACTGCTAAATTAAATTTTACTTCATCATCTGCTAATTTTTTAATCATTTTTGGCACTCCAGAAGTAGAAACCGTAATTCTAGTTGGTGACATTGCTAATCCTTCAGGTGATGTTATTTTTTCAATAGATTTTAAAACATTATTGTAGTTCATTAACGGTTCACCCATTCCCATAAACACAATATTTGATAATTTATGATGATGATACAATAAACTTTCTTTGTTAATGGCAGCCACTTGGTCATAAATTTCATCAGGATTCAAATTTCGCATTTTTTTTAAGCGAGCTGTAGCACAAAACAAACAATCTAATGTACAACCAACCTGACTTGAAACGCAAGCGGTTGTTCGTGTACCTGTAGGAATTAAAACTGATTCTACAATTAATCCATCATGTAATTTAATAGCATTTTTTACCGTGCCATCTTTACTTCGTTGCATTTTATCAACTTCAATATGGTTAATTACAAAATGATTATCTAATAACGTTCGAGTTTCAAGAGATAAGTTGGTCATCTCTTCAAAAGTATAAGCACTTTTAATCCAAAGCCATTCATAAACTTGATTTCCTCTAAAAGCTTTATCGCCTTCCGCTACAAAAAAGTTACGAAGCTGATCTTTAGTTAAAGCACGAATATCTTTTTTCTTATTCATTTTAAAATCTAGTTTATAAAATTATTCCCGCCAAAGCGGGAATATATTTTTTTTGAAAATAGTTAAGCTAATTAAATTATTAGCATCGCATCGCCATAAGAATAGAATTGATATTTTTCTTTAATAGCTTCTTTATATGCTTTTATTAAAAAGTCGTAGCCAGCAAAAGCAGCAGCCATCATCATTAATGTTGATTTTGGAGTATGAAAATTAGTTATCATACAATTTGCTATACTAAATTCATAAGGTGTAAATATAAATTTATTGGTCCAGCCATTATATGAATTTAAATGGTGATTTGTTGACACTGCACTTTCTAGTGATCTCATAACCGTTGTACCTACTGCACAAATTCGTCTTTTAGAATCAATTGCTTCGTTTACAATTTTTGCGGTTTCTTCAGAAACTAATGCTTTTTCAGAATCCATTTTATGCTTGGATAAATCTTCAACTTCTACACCGCTAAAAGTTCCTAAACCAACGTGAAGTGTAACTTCAGCAAAATCAATTCCTTTAATTTCTAAACGTTTCATTAAATGTTTAGAAAAATGCAAACCCGCAGTTGGTGCAGCAACGGCTCCTTCGTGTTTTGCATAAATAGTTTGATATCGCTCTTCGTCAGAAGCCTCTACAGGTCGTTTAATATATTTAGGCAATGGAGTTTCACCTAATTCTTGCAATTTTTTTCTAAATTCTTCATAGGAACCATCATATAAAAAACGTAATGTTCTACCTCTTGACGTAGTGTTATCAATAACCTCAGCAACAAGACTTTCATCTTCTCCAAAAAACAATTTATTGCCAATTCTAATTTTACGTGCTGGATCTACTAAAACATCCCACAATCTACTTTCAACATTTAATTCTCTTAATAAAAACACTTCAATTCTTGCTCCAGTTTTTTCTTTTACGCCAAACATTCGAGCAGGAAAAACTTTAGTATTATTTAATACCATTAAGTCACCTTCATCAAAATAATCAATTAAATCTTTAAACATTTTGTGTTCAATGGTTTGTTCTTTTCTGTTTAAAACCATTAAACGTGCTTCATCTCTATGTTCAGCAGGATATTCTGCCAATAACTCTTCTGGCAATTCAAATTTATAACGTGATAACTTCATGTATTTTTTTTAAAGAATGAGCGCAAATATACAACTTCAACATAGGGGTTGTCAAGTATTTAGGCATTTAAAATTTATTTTATTAAAAATTAGCGTGTAATTTTATCAAAATCATGCCAAAAATTAGGGTACGATTTTGAAACAACTTCATGATTTTCAACTTGTATAGATACCTTTAATGCCAACGGTGCAAATGCCATAGCCATTCTATGATCATTATACGTAGCTATAGAAATATTCTCTTTAATTTTAGTTGAAGAATGTATATGAATTGAATGGTTTGTAATATTAACTTTTCCACCTAATTTTTCAAGTTCCGTTTTTAGTGCAATTAACCTATCGGTTTCTTTTATTTTTAACGTGTGTAACCCTGTAAGATTACAGGAAATACCTAAACCAAAGCAAGTAACGGCTATGGTTTGAGCCAAATCTGGAGTATTTATTAAATCTAGCATTAAACTTTTAGGAGTTAATTTATTTATGTTCTTTAAAACAATAGTGTTTTCTTCAAAAACAGTTTCAACACCTAATTTTTTATAAATATCAACTAAAGTAGCATCACCTTGTAAACTGTTTTTTTTATAAGATGTTAGTTTTATTTTAGCGTTTGGAGATAAGGCAACCAAACTATAGAAATAGGAAGCCGAACTCCAGTCAGATTCTACCACAATCATTTTATTATCAATAGAAGATTGAGGAGTAACTTTAATTTCATTTTTAATCCAATGGTAATTAATATTAAGTTGATTCAACAAACCAAGTGTCATTTTAATATAAGGAATAGAAGTAACTTCACTCTTAAATTTTAGCTTAAGTCCGTTTGGTAATTTTGGAGCAATTAACAACAAAGCTGAAATATATTGGCTACTTATATTTCCTTCAATTTCGACCAAAGTTTTTGTTAACTTTTTTCCTGAAATTTTTAAAGGCGGAAATCCTTCCTTTTCTAAATATTGAATATCGGCTCCTAAAAAGTTTAAAGCATCTACTAAAATTTTTATTGGTCTGTTTTTCATTCTTTCAGAACCTGTAAGTATTACTTCGTTATTTTCTTTAGATGCAAAATAAGCCGTTAAAAATCGCATTGCCGTACCTGCATGACCAATGTTAATCTCAGGTAAATTGGTTTTTAAAGCATTTTGTAAAACCATTGAATCATCTGAAACAGAACTATTTTGTATTTTTAAATTAGGATATAATTGTTGCAAAATTAATAACCTGTTAGTTTCACTTTTAGATCCTGTAATTTGAATATTTCCAGAAATTAAAGTTGTTATTTTAGGTATTTTTTTTAGTTTCATAACTTATAAATAAAAGTCTACTTACTTTTTAATAAACTTATAATAAACCGCCATAAAAAGTCCGTAAAATAACGACATTATAATTAATCGTTCCAAAAAAGGAATCCAGTTACTATTAAAAAAATATTGTTGTAGCATTGCTGTAAAGCTTTGATTCATAATTATTGAAAAAATAATTTCAATAAAAAAAATAGATATTAAAAAAATGATTCCAAAGCGTAAAACTAATTTAAAGAACGGTTCTTTTTTGTAGGTTTTCATCTATTTTAATTTAGGGTTATTATGATGGCGGTTATGGTCTCGTTTTGTTTTAACATCCATTTTTTTATCAAAAGCACTTTGCAAATCTATTCCCGTTTGATTTGCTAAGCATAAAACTACAAAAACCACATCGGCAAGTTCTTCACCCAAATCTTTATTTTTATCACTTTCTTTTTCACTTTGTTCACCATAACGCCTAGCAATAATACGAGCAACTTCACCAACTTCTTCAGTTAATTGTGCCATATTGGTTAGCTCATTAAAATAACGGACTCCGTGTTCTTTAATCCAATTGTCAACTATACGTTGTGAGTTTTTTATATCCATAATGGTTTTTTTAAACTTATTTTCAAATATAGAAACTTATCTTAAGTTAGTTGCTTTTCAAAACCTTTAAAAATTCATCTCTTGAAATTTCATCGGCACCTAAATTTGCCAAATGATGGTTATACACTTGACAATCAATAAGTTTATAATTTTCTTTCTCTAATTTTTGAACTAAATAAATAAAAGCCAATTTAGAAGCATTACTTACTTTACTAAACATACTTTCTCCACAAAAAATTGTTCCTAAATCTATTCCGTATAATCCGCCAACTAATTTTTTGTCACATTGAGCGGAGTCGAAATGCTGCCAAACTTCCACTGATTTTGCTATGCCTTTTTTGTGCAAATTTATATAAGCTTGTTCCATTTCATCAGTAATCCAAGTTTCACCTTGGTCTGCAGCTCTAAAAATGTGTTTGCAATTATAAATCACCTCTTCAAAATTTTGATTAAAAGTAACTTTAAAATCTCCTTTGTTAATAACTTGCTTCATACTTTTTGAAATTTTCAAGTCTTTTGGAAACAACACCATCCTTGGATTTGGACTGTACCAAATAATTGGTTCACCTTGATTATACCAAGGAAAAATTCCACTTTTATAAGCTAAAAATAATCTTTCTACAGATAAATCTCCTCCAATAGCTAACGCACCATTTTTATCTGCAAAATGTACAGGCGGAAAATCAAGTTCATCTGAAAGTAAAAACATAGTTTAAATTTACATGAATTCTAAAAACAAAAAAAGAGAAAAGCAGTAAGCTTTTCTCTTAAATATTATTAAGTTATAATAATTAAAAAGGTAAATCGTCTGGTTCGTTTTCTTCTAAATTATTAGTTGTTTCAAAATTTTCAACAGGTGCCATTGGTGGAACTTCGTTTGAATTTTCAGCTTGTAAATTTTCAATTCTCCAACCTTGAATAGCATTAAAATAAACCGCTTCACCTTGTGGGTTTATCCATTCTCTTCCTGTTAAATTAATGGATATTTTAACGTCTTGATCTACTTTATAATTATTCAATAAATCACATTTATCCTGAACAAATTCAATTTTTAGCATTTGTGGATATTGATCATTTGTTGTTAAAATCATTTCTCTTTTTCTAAAACCACTTGTCCCAAAAGTTTTAGTTTCTTCAATTTTTTTAATTTTTCCTGTAACTTCCATTTTTTTAATTATTTCATTAAAAGTACTTTCCAAGCACTTATTACATCATTTTTCGCTAAAAAAGCTTTGGCAAATGTATGTTTTTTTACCTTATTTTCAATTAATAATTCAGGATGTTCTTTCGCAAACTTATTAACATCCTTTGGTTTAGGTAAACTATCTACATTTCCTAACATTCCTAAATCATTCCCCGTTAAAATTATACTATCTTTAATTTCTAAAGGAATTGCATCTACACCAATACCTAAAGAAGTCAATGGTTTCGGAATTTCAAAAAAACCTTCTTTTGCTCTTGAATACAAACTTCCACCAGCTCTAGCTACTAAATCTAATTTTTGTTGATTTATGGTTTCATCTTCATTTAAAAATTCTTTATGAATATGAAGTTTAATCACTTCACAAATAACTAAGTTTCCAGCTCCACCTTCATTTCCCAAGGCAATAACTTCATTTACTTTACATTCAAATTGAACGGGAGATTCTGCTACTCTAAAAGGTTTCACTTTATCTGATTTTAACATGGTAAAACCCGCTTTTTTAAATTCATTTACATCCTTGCCATATTCTGTACTCGCCAACGACATTTGATGTACCATTTTATAATTAACTACATTAATAACAACTTCTTTTGTTTTTAAAATATTTTCTAAAGTATGTTTTGTAGTGTTATCTCTTACTCTGCGAGCTGGTGAAAAAATTAGAATTGGCGGATTTGCACTAAAAACATTAAAAAAACTAAAAGGCGATAAATTAGGATTTCCTTCAGCATCAACAGTACTTGCAAATGCAATTGGACGTGGAGCAACAGCACTTAATAAGTAACCATGCAATTTTTTTGTGGATATATCTGAAGGATTAAAACTTATCATGTTATCATTTTTAACAAATGTAAATAAATCCATCTTAAAATAATAACCTTAATATTTTTTAGTTATACAAACAGATTTTATATTTGACTAATGGCTTCAACACAATACATCAAATTAATTAGAGGATTGGTAATTAGCACTTCGTTTATTATTGTTTCTCTGATATTATGGAACACCTATTCTTTTTTCCAGAAATTTAAAAAGGAAGAACGCTCAAAAATGGAAGTTTTAGCCATGGCTTATAAACATTTAAGCGTTGCCGATTTAAATGCTGATATTTCTTTAGAATATAAAATTATTGGGAATAACAGCAATATACCAATGATTATAACTTCTGAAAATGGGAAAATTACAGAATGGTCTAATTTAGATAAAAGAAAATCGAAAAAAACAGCTTATTTAAAAAAACAATTGGCTTTAATGAAAAGTCAGAATATACCAATAATAGTAAGCTATAAAGATAAAGTTAAAAATGAAACCATTCGGCTTTTTATTTATTACCGAAATTCAGATTTACTTACCAAGCTTAAATACTATCCAATTGCTTTAATTTTAATTTTAGTATTATTTACCAGTGCAATTTATCTATTTTTTAAATCGACCAAAGTTGCTGAGCAAAATAAACTTTGGACAGGTATGGCTAAGGAAACTGCTCATCAAATTGGCACTCCATTGTCTTCTCTTTTAGGTTGGATTGAAATTTTACGTTTAGAAAATGTAGATGAAAAAACAGTTGAGGAAATAGGAAAAGATGTTGAACGCTTAAATACAATTGCCGAACGATTTTCAAAAATTGGATCGGTACCGGAAGTTAAGGAACAAAATATTGTAACCATAACTAAAAATTCATTTGCTTATTTGCAAGCAAGAAGTTCAAAACAAGTTAATTTTAATTTTGAAAGTAGTGGTTCTGTAATTAAAGCCAAAGTAAACGAGCAATTATTTAGTTGGGTAATTGAAAATTTAGTTAAAAATGCTATTGATGCTATGGAAGGCAAAGGTGAAATTAATTTGAATATTAAGGAAACTTCTAAAAACATATTAATCACTATAGCTGATAATGGCAAAGGAATTCCTAAAAAACTACAACATAAAATATTTTCTCCTGGTTTTACAACAAAAAAACGTGGTTGGGGTTTAGGCTTGTCATTAGCTAAACGCATTATTGAAGATTACCATAATGGTAAAATTTACGTGCTTAATTCAGAAAATGGTAAAGGAACTACTTTTGAAATATCTTTAAAAAAATAACTGATTGTCCGTAATCTTACATAATGTCCGTCACCATGAAACAAGCCCGCCTGCTACTGGCAGGTTCAGGGTGACGTTGTTTTTTATTATTACTAATTACGGACATACAAAAAAATAATTATACTTTTTCAGATATTGCCTTTGCAATTGCTTCAAATTCTTTTGGCTCTAGTTTTACTTTTTTTGTAAATTGAATATCTTCCATTTTATTTAAAGGAATTAAATGTACGTGAACATGTGGTACTTCTAATCCAATAACAGCCATTCCAATTCTATCACAATCCATAACTTTTTTTTGAGCGATGGCTATTTTTCTTGAAAAGCTCATCAAGCTATTGTATAAACTTTCATCTAAATCAAATAACCGATTTACTTCTTTTTTTGGAACCACCAAAGTATGCCCTTTTGCATTTGGATTAATATCTAAAAAAGCAAAAAAATCATCGTTTTCGGCAATTTTATAAGAAGGTATTTCTCCCTTAATTATTTTAGTGAATATGGTACTCATAACTTTAGTTTTAATCAAAATTAAAAAACCCTTTTCAATAATCAAACTGAAAAGGGTTTAATTCATTTTATAGCTTAGCTTATGCTCTTGAAATATCTAAAACTTCAAACTTCATAATACCACTAGGCACTTGTATTTCTGCAATATCTCCAACTTTTTTACCTAGTAATCCTTTACCAATAGGCGAATTTACAGATAGCTTACCTTCTTTTATATTAGTTTCTGAATCAGCAACCAAAGTGTAGGTAAACTCCATTTTATTAGCTAAATTTTTTATTTTAACAATAGAATGGATTAATATTTTTGAAGTATCTAATAACGATTCATCAATAATACGTGCATTAGAAACCACTCCTTTTAGTTTTGCTATTTTTAATTCTAACAATGATTGTTCTTCTTTAGCCGCATGGTATTCTGCGTTTTCACTTAAATCTCCTTTATCACGTGCTTCACCAATAGCATTACTAATTCTAGGACGTTCCACATGCTCTAAATGCTCCAATTCCGCCCTTAGTTTTTTCATTCCTTCTTCAGAATAATATGAAATTTCACTCATAACTTATCATTTTAATAAAATACAAAAATCTCAATACTGAAACCAGAATGAGATTTAACACAAATGTACAAAATAATTGTAAATTGCAATCGTTAATCCGATAATACTAATATATAACCATGCGAAAGTTACTTTTATTATTTTTATTAACTTCTTTTTTTTCTTGCGAAAAAAACAACTCAAATGATATTTTACCAAATATTGATGTTAATGTGGTTTTAGATTTAAACTTACCCCAATATGTACAACTAAAAACACCAAGTGATTGGGTATATGTTCAAGGTGGTTTACAAGGAATTGTGGTTCAAAATACTGGAATTGGAAATCCACATTATAAAGCATTTGAACGAGCCTGTCCTAATAATGATTGTACAGTTCCTATGACTTTTGATGGTAGTTTAAAACTAAAATGTTCTTGTGATAATAGTGAGTATAGCATTATAGACGGCTCTCCACAAACTACTGGAAACATTCATTTTGCAAGGGAGTATAAAGTAAATGAAATAAATGAAAACACTTTAATAATTACCAATTATTAATTTAATACATCAATAGGATTGCTATTTTTGTAATCATTAAACGCAACTAACCATAAAACTAAAAAAATGTATAAAGTAGGTATTATTATGGGAAGCACTTCTGATTTTCCAATTATGAAACAAGCCGTTGAAATTTTAAAAGATTTTGGAATTGAAACTGAAATTGATGTAATTTCAGCTCATAGAGCTCCTGAGCAATTATTTAATTACGCAAAAAATGCACATACAAATGGCTATAATGTAATTATTGCTGGTGCTGGTGGTGCAGCACATTTACCAGGTGTTGTAGCTGGTTTGAGTCCGTTACCCGTAATTGGAGTTCCTATAAAATCGTCAAATTCAATTGATGGTTGGGATTCAATTTTATCTATACTTCAAATGCCAAGTGGCGTACCCGTGGCAACTGTTGCATTAAATGGTGCAAAAAATGCTGGTATTTTAGCGGCACAAATAATCGGCAGTTCTGATAAAAAAATGCAAAATAAAGTTATTGAGTTTAAAGAAGCTTTAAGAAATAAAGTTATTGAGGCAAATATTAACCTAAAAAACAGCTTATAAACGCACTGTTTTTTTTGGAGTAACTTTTTCTCCTTTTTTATTTTTAAAACTAAACCCTTCAACTAAGGTGTTTATTTTTAATCTTTTAGAGGTTATGATTTCTTTTGTTAGAGTTTTCATCATCATCATTATTTAATTTAAGTATTGATTTAACGCACCTCAGTTTTAATTATTATAAATTTTAACACTAAAATGAAGTACTAATTTTATGACTCCATTTAGCAATAAAAGTCACATCATAATAATATATTTGCTAATTCAAATTTGAATATAATTTAACCATGAATAATCCTCTTTTAGAAAATTTCAATACCCCATTTAATACAGCTCCTTTTTCAAAAATTAAAAATGAGCATTATAAACCCGCTTTTACCGAAGCAATAAAACTGGCTACCGTAGAAATTGATGCCATTTGTAATAACCCTAAAGTTCCTTCTTTTGAAAATACTATTGAAGCCTTAGAATTTAGTGGAGAAACTCTTACTAGAATATCAAGTATCTTTTTTAATATAAACAGTGCGGAAACTTCTGATGAAATTCAAAAAATAGCACAAGAAGTATCTCCTTTATTAACTAAATTTTCAAATGATATTACATTAAATGAAGAATTATTTAAGCGAGTTCAACTAGTTTATGATATAAAAGATGAATTAAATTTAACAAAAGAACAAAACACTTTACTTACTAATAAATATAAAAGTTTTGTTAGAAACGGAGCTAATTTAAAACCGAAAGAAAAAGAAGAATTACGGAAAATTGATACCAAATTAGCAAAAATAAAATTATCTTTTGGTGAAAATGTGTTAGCTGAAAACAATGCTTTTGAACTTCATATTACCAATAAAGAAAAACTTAAAGGTTTACCTGATTCAAGTCTAGAATTAGCTGAAATTACCGCAAAACAACGTAACAAAAAAGGGTGGGTTTTCACCTTAAATTATCCAAGTTACATTCCTTTTATGACTTATGCTGAAAACAGGAATTTAAGAAAAAAAATGGCTATTGCATTTGGAGCAAAAGCATTTCAAAACAATAAAAACGACAATCAAAAAAATGTATTATCAATTGTAAAACTTAGGTATAAAAGAGCAAATTTATTGGGTTATAAATCTCACGCCGATTTTGTTTTAGAAGAACGAATGGCTGAAAGCCCTAATAATGTAAAGACCTTTTTAAATGATTTATTAGAAAAAGCAACTCCAGCTGCTAATAAGGATTTTGATCTTTTAAAAAGTATTGCTAAAAAAGTTGGTGTTAATCAATTAGAAAAATGGGACAGTGCCTATTATGCTGAAAAACTTAAAAAACAATTATTTGATTTAGATCAAGAACTATTAAAACCTTATTTTAAATTAGAAAACGTCATAAATGGTGTTTTTAAAGTTGCTCAAAAATTATACGGTTTACATTTTGAAGAAATAAATACCATTGATACGTATCATAAAGATGTAAAAACTTTTAAGGTAACCGACAAATCCAATAATTTAATTGCAATTTTTTATGCCGATTTTTTCCCTAGAAAAGGAAAACGTGGTGGAGCTTGGATGACTTCCTTTAAAAATCAATGGATTAAAAATGGAGAAAATTCTAGACCGCATATATCTATCGTATGTAATTTTACGAAACCAACAAAAACAAAACCTTCTTTATTAACTTTTAACGAAGTAACCACATTATTTCATGAGTTTGGTCATGCATTGCATGGCATGTTAGCGAACACAACTTATCCTAGTTTATCAGGGACTAGCGTATATTGGGATTTTGTTGAGTTGCCAAGTCAAATCCTTGAAAATTGGTGTTATGAAAAGGAAACATTACAGTTATTTGCTAAACATTACCAAACAAATGAACTCATTCCAATGGAATTGGTAAAAAAAATAAAGAAATCTTCAAACTTTTTAGAAGGAATGCAAACCCTTCGTCAACTAAGTTTTGGGATTTTAGATATGCAATGGCACTCCAAAAACCCAACTAAAATAACTTCTGTGAAAGAATTTGAAACTATTGCCTTTAAAAACACACAACTTTTTCCAGATGTAAAAGAAAATTGTATGAGCACCTCATTTTCACATATTTTTCAAGGTGGATATTCTTCAGGATATTATTCCTATAAATGGGCAGAAGTTTTAGATGCTGATGCATTTTCTTATTTTTTAGAAAATGGCATTTTTAATACTGAAATTGCAGAAAAATTTAAAATTAATATTTTAGAAAAAGGAGGAACAGAAAAACCGATGGATTTATACTTAAAATTTAGAGGTAAAAAACCGACTATTAATGCTTTATTAAAACGTGCTGGATTAAAAAAATAGTTCATAAACCATTCAATTTTAGTAGATTTCAAGTTAAAATCTGCTTTTTTCATGTCCTTTTTACATTATAAAATACATTTTTCCATAGATAAATGGTGTGTTTTTATATAATAAATTATATTTTATAACATATAAAAAGCTTATTTTATCCATTATTCAGCGTATTTTTATAAATAAACGGTATCTTTTTTTGTTTTTTTTTGTTCAATTCAATTTCTTATCATACTTTAGTAGTGTTAAAAATCATTAACCCCAACAATAACAAATTGTATGAATTTTAATTTTAGACATAACACAACATTAACCTATAATACCCCACTGGTTAATAAACCTAAAAAATCATTAGGCATATTTTGTATAAAAAATAAGCCTAATGATTTTTATTTTGCTTCAAAAACCCCAAAAACCAATTATATAATTTTTTTAAATAATAGTATTTTTAGTAAGAATGGTGATTCAGTTGTGGTTACGTAATAATCCTATTTGCTAGTTATAAATTATACGTAATCACCTCTGAATTTACTAACCCCTAAAAATACAAATAACACTAACCCCAAAACCCCTAAAAATGAAACCTCTAACTTTAAAACTTTCCTTGTTGTTTTTTTTAAGTTTTGTTTTATTTTCTTGTTCAAAAGAAGATGATGGCATCTATCTTAATCAAACAGTTGAAGTAATCAATAAAAATGTTACCTATTCTAAAATTGAGAGTAACATTTTAGATCTTGTAAATGCACATAGAACAAGCATAGGACTTTCAACATTAACAAAAATGAATCTTGTTTCTGGTGTAGCAGATGGTCATACCGAATATATGATAGAAACTGGACAAATTAGCCATGATAATTTTGATGAAAGAGCCCAAGAATTAATGGATAAAGCAGGTGCAAAATCTGTTGGTGAAAATGTGGCTTATGGTTATACAACAGCTGAAAGTGTTGTAAACGGATGGCTTAACAGCCCTGAACACAAAGCAATAATTGAAAACCCTAACTTTACTCATTTTGGTATTTCAACCGAAGCAAATAGCGATGGAAGAAACTTTTTTACCCAAATGTTTATAAAAAAATAATTAAACCCTAAAAACCATTCCTATTATGAAAACCTCATCCCCACTTAAAAATAGTGAAAAATTTCATTTGACAGTAATAAAAAACAATGCTAAAGCTGAACAAAAAGCGTCTAAAAAATTATACATAAATACTTTGGCTCCAGAATTTAGCTATTTAGATAAATTAGGCAAATTAATAAAGCCAAAAAAATGCATCATGCTATAAACAAACATCTGTACCCCACAGCTGTAGTTAAGAAGTGAAATACAAATCCCCTCTTAGCATTTAATAAAAGCTTATTTAATCTAATAAAACTTCGTCCCCACATTAGTAGTTTTATTAATACGATTAAATAAGTTTTTATTTTTTATTTAACTATTAAAAATGAAATAGGATAAAAAATATCCTATTTTTGCTTTTTAAACACTAACTATTAAAAATGAAATCATTTGATATAGCCATTATTGGCTCAGGACCTGGAGGATATGTTGCCGCAATTAGATGTGCACAACTTGGATTAAAAACTTCTATTATTGAAAAATATAATACACTTGGCGGAACTTGTCTAAATGTTGGTTGTATTCCTTCAAAAGCTTTGCTAGATTCTTCTCATCATTATTTTGATGCCGTTAAGCATTTTAAAACACATGGCATTGAAATTTCTGAGTTAAAAGTAAATTTTGAGCAAATGATAACTCGTAAAAATGAAGTTGTTGCTCAAACTTCTGGAGGAATCAATTATTTAATGGATAAAAACAAAGTAACTGTTTTTCAAGGAGTTGGAAGATTTAAGGATGCTACTCATATTTCCATTAAAAAAAATGATAACAGTATTGAAGAAATTGAAGCTAAAAATACCATTATTGCAACTGGCTCAAAACCAGCTACATTACCATTTATTCAGTTAGATAAAAAAAAAATTATTACTTCAACGGAAGCCTTGAATTTAAAAGAAATCCCTAAACATTTAATGGTAATTGGTGGTGGTGTTATTGGGTTAGAATTAGGCTCGGTGTATAATCGGCTAGGCTCAAAAGTATCTATAATTGAATATATGCCAACTATAATTCCTGAAATGGATATTATGTTAGCAAAAGAATTACAAAAATCCTTAAAAAAACAAGGCATCAAATTTTATACTAGTCATAAAGTTACTGCTGTTAAAAACAATGGTGATGAGGTTGTAATAATTGCAGATGACAAAAAAGGAAATCCTCTTGAATTTGTAGGTGATTATGCTTTAATTTCAGTTGGAAGAAAACCTTATACTAAAGGATTAGGATTAGAAAATATCAAAATTCAGGTTTCCGATAAAGGTCAAATTAAAACCAATCAAAATCTTCAAACTAACATTGCGAACATTTATGCCATTGGAGATGTTGTAAAAGGAGCTATGTTGGCTCATAAAGCAGAAGAAGAAGGTATTATGGTTGCTGAAATTATTGCAGGTCAAAAACCTCATATCGATTACAATTTAATTCCTGGGGTTGTTTATACTTGGCCAGAAGTTGCTACAGTTGGTAAAACTGAAGAACAATTAAAAACTGAAGGAATTAATTACAACACAGGCACTTTTGCCATGCGTGCTTTAGGTAGAGCCAGAGCAAGTATGGATATTGACGGACAAATAAAGGTATTGGCTGATGCTAAAACTGATGAAATATTAGGCGTTCATATGATTGGTGCTAGAGCTGCAGACATGATTGCTGAAGCAGTAATTGCGATGGAATTTAGAGCTTCTTCGGAAGATATTGCTCGTTCCTCTCATGCACATCCTACTTATACCGAAGCTTTTAAAGAAGCTTGTTTAGATGTTGCCAACAGGGCTATTCATAGTTGATTTTTAGTCCTCGACAAGCTCAAGGCTGACATATACTTAAATCATGTCACACTGAGCTTGTCGAAGTGTAAAATATAATTATATATAAAAGTCCTTTCAAATTGATGGGACTTATTTATTTTTGTGTTCATGCAAAGAGTTGAAAAAACCATCAAAATTAATAATATATCAGAGTTTGAGTCAAAGTTATTGGCTTGGGCTCAAAATTTTGATATAATTTGTTGGTTAAACGGCAATAATTATCCACAAAAACACAGTAATTACGATGCCGTTTTGGCGGTTGGAGCACAAACCAAACTTTCTACAAATTATAAAAATGCTTTTCAACAATTAAAAACCTATCAATCTAATTGTAACGATTATATTTTTGGTTATTTAGGATACGATTTAAAAAATGATACAGAAAATTTAACTTCCAACAATTTTGATGGATTACATTTCCCAGATTTGTTTTTTTTTCAGCCTAAAAAGATTTTTTTTATTAAAAATAACACACTTAAAATAAGCTACTTAAAAGATTATAAAGAAGAAATTAAAAGCGATTTAAACGCTATAAAATCATTCAAAGACAAAAAATCAAAAAGCGAAAATGAAATTAAAATTAAACTTCGAATTCATGAAGATGCTTATTTTCAAAAATTGAATTCCATCTTAAATCACATTCACCGAGGAGATGTTTATGAAGTTAATTTTTGTCAGGAATTTTATGCTGAAAATGCAGTAATTAATCCGCTGAAAGTGTTTCAAAATTTAAATGAAATTTCAAAACCTCCATTTGCTGCTTTTTTTAAATTTAAGAATAACTATTTACTTTCTGCATCACCAGAAAGATATATTAAAAAAGAAGGCAATTTAGTTATTTCTCAACCCATAAAAGGAACTGCAAAAAGAGCTAAAATTGCCAATAAAGATAAAATTTTAATACAGGAATTAGCACAAAATTCAAAAGAAAGAGCCGAAAATATTATGATTGTAGATTTAGTTCGAAATGATTTATCTACAGTTGCTTTAAAAGGAACGGTAAAAGTAGATGAGCTATGTAAAGTTTACACTTTTAAACAAGTGCATCAATTAATTTCAACTATTTCATGTACCGTTGAAAATGTCCATCCAGTAACTATTTTAAAAAAAACATTCCCAATGGGAAGTATGACTGGTGCTCCAAAAATTGCGACTATGAAAATTATTGAAAAATTAGAAGAAACTAAACGAGGTTTATATTCAGGAGCAGTTGGTTATATTACTCCAAATAACGATTTCGATTTTAATGTAATTATTAGAAGTATTTTGTATAATTCTGAAAATCAATATGTTTCTTATTCTGTTGGTGGAGCAATTACTGCAAAATCGATTCCTGAAAACGAATACGAAGAATGTCTTTTAAAAGCAAAAGCTATGAAACAAGTTTTATTAAACAACAAATAATTATCTTTACAAAATGCTAACAAAATTGCAACAACATATTACTACAAACCTTCCTTTTTTAAAGGATAAAAAATTGTTAATTACCATTTCAGGAGGAATTGACAGTGTAGTTTTAACCCATTTACTTCACAAGTTAAAATTCAATATTGCATTGGCACATTGTAATTTTAAATTGAGAGGAAAAGATAGTTTTAAAGATGCTGCTTTTGTAAAAAATTTGTCTAAAACTTTAAAAATTCCTTTTTTTACCATCGAATTTGAGACTGAAAAATATGCTGAAAAGCATAAAATTTCTATTCAAATGGCTGCTCGAGATTTGCGTTATCATTGGTTTCAAAAAATTAGTGAAGAACAACATTTTGATTATGTGTTAACAGCACATCATTTAGATGATGTTTTAGAAACTTTTTTAATTAATTTAACTAGAGGAACTGGACTAAACGGATTGACTGGTATTCCTGAAATTAATGGAAATATTGTTCGCCCTTTGCTTCCTTTTTCCAGAAATGATATTTTAATTTACGCAGCCAAAAATAAATTACAATGGCGAGAAGATAAAAGTAATTCATCCACAAAATATGTTCGGAATAAAATTCGTCATAAAATAATTCCGGTTTTAAAAGAACTAAATCCTAACTTGTTAAATTCATTTGAAAACACATTAAACCATTTAAAAGGAAGCCAACAAATTAGTCAAGATTATATTAACAAAATTTATAAAAAAGTAACTGAAGAAAAGGATAATCAATTAATTTTTAACATTAACAAAATTAAAAAATTAAGCAATCCTAAAGTTTATTTGTACGAACTTTTAAAACAATACGGATTTACAGAATTTGAAGATATAACAGCTTTATTAACTGCACAAAGTGGGAAACAAGTTTTTAGTAAAACACATCGATTATTAAAAAATAGAGCAACTTTAATTTTAACTGAACTTGCTAAAAACAATAATTTAGATAGTTTTAAAATCCCTGAAAATACTTCAAAAATAAAAGAACCTATTTCTTTAAAATTTGAAACCATCACCATTCCTTTTGATACTAAAAATTATCAAAATAAAATTTTAGAAGAAGTTTTATTTGATGATAAAAACACCGTTTCTTTAGATTATGATAAAATTACATTTCCCTTAATTATTAGGAAATGGCAAAAAGGCGATTATTTTTTTCCAATAGGATTAAAAGGAAAAAAGAAAATTAGTAAGTTTTTTAAGGATGAAAAATTATCTATTACCGAAAAAGAAAACACTTGGTTATTATGCTCAAATAATCAAATAATTTGGGTAATTGGCTACCGATTAGATGATCGATTTAAAGTAACAAATTCAACAAATAAAATACTAAAAATAATTAGCTGAATTATTTAGCAATTTGCTTTCTCTTTTAAATTTTAATGTATATCTGTTTTTAGTCATTGGTTAACACGTCACCCTAAACCTGCTTGCCAGCAGGCAAGTTTATTTCAGGGTCTCACTTTATTATGTTGATTTACAATCATCATGAGATTCTGAAACAAGTTCAGAATGACGGACATTATAAATTTATGAGATTCTACACGGATATACAAAAAAAATTATTAAATTTATTCCTTATGAAATCTTATCTATTACTTTTTCTATTATTTTTATTTACGGCTAAATGTTTTTCTCAAAAAAAAATTGACAATACTGATAACCAAATTTTGCCAAAAAGCATTTACACTCCTATAATAAACGCTAATGAAATTAATAGCTCTTTTACAACCAATAATCGACTAAATTTAAAGTCATTTAAATTTGTAACGTTAGATATTCAAGATATTGAAGACGGTTATTTTTCAATTTGGTCTCAAAATATAGATAGAACACCAAGTAAGTTTATATACGAAAGCTATGTAGCTATTTATAATGATTTAAATTTGAAAAAAAGTTTTTTTAAAATTTCTGATCTATATCGGCTTCACAAATAACACATTACTTTCAAATAAATCGATTTCGTTAAATTTTAACTAAACTTATTATCCATTTAAATTAGGTTTAGTATATTTCATTTTTAAAAAGTAAACTATGCATCAAGCACCAAAATTAACACGATTTAATGAAAATGTAATGGCTAAATACCAAATTTACAATGGTATTTTTATGACTTTACCTTTTGATACTATTTTTAAAACTGGTGTTTTATTGCCATTATTCCATTCCGTTTGTAAAAAAGGATTTGCTAATAAAAAAAATCCGAAGGAAATTGTAGAAAGCTTTTTTAAAATCTATCAAGAAAACCCATCCGAAGAAAAGAAAATAAAATTATTTTTTAGATTTATACAATATATTGAGCGTCAAGTTGTACTTTTTGATGCTATTGAAGATGCTGCTTTTCCCATTGTAAATAATATGGATGGCGTGGGTACGCTGCGAAACAGTAAAGAAATGGCAGCAACTGAAAACAAATGGGAAGCACTTAAAATCCATTTACAAAAATTTAAAATAAGATTGGTGTTAACCGCACATCCTACACAATTTTACCCAGGCACAGTATTAGGAATTATTACGGATTTAACCGAAGCCATAAAGCAAAATAATTTGCTACAAATAAATCAATTATTAGCACAATTAGGAATAACGCCATTTTTTAAGCATCAAAAACCTTCTCCGTTTGATGAAGCAGTTAATTTAATTTGGTATTTAGAAAATGTTTTTTATCACGCTGCATCAGCCGTTTATAATTATATTCAAAGTAATATTTTAGATAATAAAACCAACCCAAACGAAATTATAAATTTAGGATTTTGGCCAGGTGGCGATAGAGATGGAAATCCTTTTGTAACTACAGAAATTACCTTAAAAGTTGCGGAAAGATTAAAACAGGCCGTACTTAAAAATTACTATAAGGATTTACGAAATTTAAAACGACGTTTAACCTTTAAAGGTATTGAAGAAATTATTACAAAATTAGAAAATAATATTTTTAAAAATAGTGTAAATCCAAAGCTAAACACCTTAATGCCACTTGCGGATTTTAAGAAAAAACTGTTAACTATTAAACAATTATTAGTTGACAACTACCAATCTATTTATTTAGATAAAATTGAAGATTTTATTAATAAGGTTCATTTGTTTGGGTACCATTTTGCTAGTTTAGATATTAGACAAGATAGCCGAGTGCATCATAATGTTTTTGCTCAAATAGTTAAAGAATTACAACAACATGGTTCTACTATTTTTAGTAATAATTATTTGAATCTTCCTGAAAAAGAACAACTAACCGTATTATCAAAAGTATCAAGTAATGTTGATATTTCTATTTTTAAAAATGAAATGGTTCAGAAAACCTTAGGTTCAATTCAAGCCATTAAAAAAATTCAACAAAAAAACGGAGAACTTGGTGCAAATAGATACATTATAAGCAATAACCAAACAGCTTTAAATGTTATGGAAACCTTTGCTATGTTTAAAATATCTGGATTTGGTAATAATCTTCCGGTAGATATTGTTCCTCTTTTTGAAACCGTTGAAGATTTAGAAAATGCCGCAAACGTAATGGAACAACTCTACAGTAATACCGCCTATAAAAAACATTTAAAAGATAGAAAAAATAAACAAACCATTATGCTCGGCTTTTCAGACGGCACAAAAGATGGTGGCTATTTAATGGCAAACTGGGGTATTTTTAAAGCGAAAGAAAACCTTACAAAAATTTCAAGAGAATTTGGTATTACGGTACTGTTTTTTGATGGTCGTGGTGGTCCACCTGCCCGTGGTGGTGGTAAAACAAATAAATTTTATGCTTCCTTAGGACCAACTATTGAAGATGAAGAAATTCAATTAACCGTTCAAGGTCAAACTATTAGCTCTAAATTTGGAACTTTAGAAGCTTCGCAATACAATATAGAACAACTATTAAGTGCAGGAATTTCAAATAATTTGTACAGTAACTCAAGTCATAAAATGACTGAGAGCCAAATAAATATTATGAATAATTTGGCGAAAACCAGCTACCAAGCTTATGTAGATTTTAAAAATCATCCAAAATTTTTACCTTATTTAGAGCATATGAGCACCTTAAAATATTATGCAAAAACTAATATTGGAAGTCGCCCATCAAAACGCTCTAAAAGCGATAGTTTAAATTTTTCTGATTTAAGAGCAATTCCTTTTGTAGGTTCATGGAGTCAATTAAAACAAAATGTACCTGGATTTTTTGGAGTTGGAACCGCCTTAAAAAAATATGAAGACGCTGGAGAATTTGAAAAACTAAAAGAATTTTATAAAAATTCCGACTTTTTTAAAGCCTTAATAGGAAATAGTATGATGGCACTTTCTAAATCATTTTTTGAGCTAACAAAATACATGGAAAATGATGAAGAATTTGGTGAGTTTTGGAAACTTATTTATAAAGAATATCAGACTTCAAAAAGATTGATTCTTAAACTTGCAGATTACTCAAAATTAATGCAAAATAATCCAGTTGGTAAAGCATCTATTGATATGAGAGAAGAAATTGTTTTGCCATTATTAACTATTCAACAATACGCTTTACTTAAAATTCAAGAACTTCAAAAAGAGAAAAATCCAGATATTGAAGCTATTAAAGTGTATGAAAAAATGGTAACACGTTCTTTATTTGGAAATATTAATGCCAGTAGAAATTCTGCCTAATTATGAAAACATCCAACCTTTCATCTTCTGAATATGCACCTTTTTATGAAAGCTATATAGTTACTTTAGGCGAAGTAGATTTAATGGAAATTTTGACCAAATCTCATACATTATTAATTGAAACCCTAATTAAAATCCCTGAAGAAAAATTAAATTATAGCTATACAAAAGGCAAATGGACTATAAAAGAAATTTTACAACATTTAATTGATACTGAACGCATTTTAAGTTATAGAGCTCTACGATTTTCAAGAAATGATAACACAAATCTTCCTGGTTATAATGAAGATTTTTACGTTGAAAATTCAAATGGCAAAACACGTTCTAAAGAAAGTTTAATAAACGAATTTTCTTTAGTTAGAAATGCTACTATTGCTTTATTTAAAAGTTTTTCTGAAGAGATGCTAACTAATATTGGCACTGCTAATAAAAGTAACATGAGTGTTAGAGCATTAGGATTTATAATTGCGGGGCATCAAATGCATCATTTAAAAGTGATACAAGAAAAATATCTTTAATCCTTTTTATCTAAAAAGAAAATCTCGTTTACATTTTTATTTACAATCTGCGAAATTTTCAATGCCAAAACTGTTGAAGGCACATATTTATTTAACTCCATTGCGTTAATGGTTTGTCTGCTCACACCTATCATTTCAGCTAACTTAGCTTGAGTTAAATTTAGCTTTGCTCGTTCAACTTTTAGATTATTCTTCATTGCTAATCAAACTTTTAGTTTTGTATAACAAAAAATGAAAACGAATAATAAAAAAGAATAAAATGGTAAACATGTTAAAAATCATCACATTAAAAAACGCCATATCAAACACAAAAATAACCGCTAACAACAAAACAATATAATTAACATAAGTTGCCCAAATTAAAGATTCCATTCTAATTTTAGAAATATATTCATCTTCCTCTTTAGTTTCAGAAAAAGAAACTAAAATACCACCAACTATTATCAAAATTGAAGCAATTTCATCAGCAACATTATTTAATCCCCAAGCAAAGGATTTTGTCGAAGAAAAAATAGCAGGTCTTCCAAAAATTGAAAAAACGTTTATTTTCCAATTTGGGTAATCAAAATTATTTATCAATAAAATAATTCCCAAAACAATTCCAACACTAAATAAAATCCAACCAAAAGGTTTAAGCTTATGCGAAAATAAATATTTTGATTTCATAAATTATATTTTTATTTACCCATTGTGCATTATGATAAAATTTCGTCAATTCGAGTGAATTTTAGCCTTTTTAGGCTTAAAATTAGTATCGAGAATAGTTTTTTATTTAAAAACAGCCGTTCTCAATACAATTTTTTATCAAAAATTACCTGCCTTGCCGTCAGGCAGGCTCGAACTGACATAACCAGTAAGTTTAGAGAATCAAAATACACAACGAGTTTTATTTTTTAAATGTAAAGTATTTTTTACTTTTAGACAAATATTTTTTACAATTAGTTTTAATCCCATTTAAAATAATTATATTTGAAGTAGCTAAATAATCAACTATTTCAAATGCGTTTATTCAAAAAGATTTTTATTGCTTTAGTACTCGTTATTTTCATTCTTTTTATAGGGATTTGGTGGTATTTAAACAGCTTAAAACCAACCTATGAAGGCAATTTGTCTTTAAGTGGAATTCAAAATGAAACTACTGTTTATTTTGATGATTACGGCATACCTCATATTTATGCACAAAATCAAGAAGATGCAATGACGGCTTTAGGTTATGTGCATGCACAAGATCGTTTATTTCAAATGGAACTTATTAGAAGGATTGCTCCAGGACGGCTTTCTGAAATATTTGGAGATAAAATGCTTAAAAATGATAAATTTTTTATCAGCTTAGGCATAGAACAAACATCCGAAAAAACAGTAAAAAATATTGATAAAAATAGCGAAAGCTATAAACTTTGTATTGCATATTTAAATGGCGTAAATCAATATATTAAAAATGGACCAACTCCAATAGAATTTTCTTTAATTGGAATTGAAAAGGAGCAATATACACTTAAAGATATCTACAATATTGCAGGTTTTATGGCATTTAGTTTTGCAATGGCTCAAAAAACAGATCCATTATTAACGGTTTTAAAAGAAAAATTAGGTGAAAAATACATTAAAGATTTACCGATTAATACTAGTCCAAATGCTACAATAATTAAAACTACAAAACAAGATATTAAAATCTATGAAGAAATGGTTACTGGCATTAATGAAATTATGGGGAAAACTCTTGTTTCTCCTTTTATTGGCAGCAATAGTTGGGTAGTTTCTGCAAAAAAAACGAGTACAGGTAAGGTATTATTTGCAAACGACCCACACATGAAATATTCACAACCGGCTGTTTGGTATGAAGCACATATTTCAACTCCCAATTTCAAATTGTATGGTTATTATATTGCCGGAATCCCTTTTCCATTGTTAGGGCACAATAGAAATTATGCATACGGACTTACCATGTTTGAAAATGATGATCTTGATTTTTATCAAGAAAAAAATAATCCTACCAATAAAAATCAATATAAAACTCCTAATGGCTATGCTGATTATAAAACCTTTACTAAAACAATAAAAGTAAAAAACGCAAAAGATGTTACCATTGAAGTTAAAAATACACGTCATGGTCTAATAATAAATGCTGTTATTGATAATAATTTATCTGGAAATAGTCCAATTGCTATGAGTTGGGTTTATACAAAATTAGATATAGAATTATTAAACGCTTTTTACACCATTTCAAGGGCAACTAAAATGAGTGATGTAAAAAAAGGAGCTTCATTAATAACCGCACCTGGATTAAATATTATGTATGGTGATACGAAAGGAAATATTGCTTGGTGGGCATCGGCAAAACTGTATAAATTAAAATCAAACGCTAGTAGAAAATTCATTTTAGATGGTGCTTCAGGTAAAGATGATATTGCCAGATACCTAGATTTTTCTGAAAATCCTATGGCTGAAAATCCATCTTGGAACTACGTATATTCCGCTAATAACCAACCAGATAGCATTGCAAATATATTATATCCTGGGTATTACGTTCCAGAAGACCGAGCAAAACGTATTGTACAATTATTAAAACCCAAAAACGATTGGTCAAAACAAGATTTTGCAGAAATGATTAATGATGTAACTTCATCTGTTTCACCTACCATTGTTAAAGAATTATATACCAGCATCCAAAATGATTCCCTGTCTAAAACCGAACAAAAAGCACTATCAATCCTTAAAAAATGGGATGGTTCAAACACTATTAAATCGGTTGCTCCAACCATCTATAATAAATTTATTTATCAATATTTAAAAAACACTTTTAAAGATGAAATGGGAGCAAAAATGTTTACTCAATTTTTAAAAACTCATTTATCCAAAAGAACCATCGCTTCTCAAATTAATAAAGACAAATCTGTTTGGTGGGATGATGTTACCACTAAAAATAACATTGAAACTAAAGAAAATATCCTTTTAAAATCATTTAAAGAAGCTATCCTAACCTTAAAAAAACAATTAGGAGATAATTTAAACGAATGGCATTGGGGAGATGTTCAAACTTTAGAGCATAAGCACCCATTAGGAACCATTTCCTATTTAAGAAAATATTTTAATGTAGGTCCTTTTCCAATAAATGGAGCTAAAGCTGTAATCAATAATAGAGATTTTGATTATACTGATTCTGGTTTATATGATGTATTTGCAGGGCCTTCCACCAGAAGAATAATAGATTTTTCGGATGTTGAAAACAGCATAAGTATTTCGCCAACAGGTGAGTCTGGTAATTTTTTAAGTAAGCATTATAAAGATCAAGCCCTAATGTATAATCAAGGAAAATTTCGTAAAATGAAAATGAATAAAAAAGAAATTATTTCAGTAGCTACTAAACTAACTTTTTCACCAAAAAAATGAATAAAAGAATCACCATAAAACAAATTGCAAAAGCGTTAAGCGTTTCTATTTCTACCGTTTCAAAAGCACTTAACGATAGTTATGAAATTAGTGATGAAACTAAGAAAAAAATTAAAGAATATGCTAAACTTCATCATTACAAACCAAATACGCTAGCTCTTAGTTTACAAAATAAAAAAACCAAAACAATTGGTATTATTATACCAAACATATTAAGTCACTTTTTTGCAAAAGTTTTAAGTGGTATTGAAACCGTAGCAACCAAACAAGGTTATAATATTATCACCTGCATCACCAACGAATCTTATGAAAAAGAAAAACATACTATTGAAACATTATCCAACGGAACAATTGACGGATTTATAGCTTGTATTTCTGAAGAAACCTTAAAACTTGGAAAATTTGATCACTTTAATAATGTAATTGCAGAAGGAACTCCTATTGTTTTATACGATAGAGTACACAAAGATATTGTTTGTGATAAAATAGTTATTGATAATGTAAAAACCGCCTATAAAGCAACACGATTTTTAATGCGTTCCAACTGCCAAAACATTGCTTTAATTTCTACAATTGATGGACTAAACGTTGGCAAATTCAGAGCAAAAGGATATGAGAAAGCACTCACTAAATATGGTATTGTACCAAATAAAGACTTAATAATTAGGCTAGAAAACAATGACCAAGTAAAAGAACGTATTGAAAAAATGATAGATAACCATAAAGTAGATGGCATTTTTACAATAGACGAAACTTCAGCAGCCATAGCCGCTCAAGTTTTAAATGCCCGAAATATAAAAGTTCCTGATGATATTTCTATTATTGGCTTTACTAACGGAATTTTATCAAAACATAGCGTAATTCCATTAACTACTGTAAATCAATTTGGAGTAAAAATTGGAGAACAAGCAGCAATTAGATTAATAAACAAATTAGAAGATAAAATAGATTTTGATGATATACGCACCGAAATTATAAGAACAGAGTTAATTGAAAGAGATTCAACAAAAAAATTGTATATAAAGTTCTAAATTTTAAAATAAAAAATATGCTAGTGAAAATTTATGGAAGCGCCGTTTTCGGCGTGGAAGCCACCACTATTACTGTTGAAGTAAATATTGATAAAGGTATTGGTTATCACCTAGTTGGCTTGCCTGACAATGCTATTAAAGAAAGTAGTTATCGAATTTCCGCAGCTTTAAATAATAATGGTTATAAATTACCCGGTAAAAAAATTACCATAAATATGGCACCTGCTGATTTACGTAAAGAAGGTTCAGCATACGATTTAACTTTAGCCATTGGAATATTGGCAGCTTCAAACCAAATTAAATCCACTAAAATTGGTGATTATTTAATTATGGGTGAATTATCTTTAGATGGAAGTTTACAACCCATTAGAGGGGCATTACCTATTGCAATTAAAGCACGTGAAGAAGGTTTTAAAGGATTTATATTGCCAAAACAAAATGCAAAAGAAGCTGGTATTGTTGATACTTTAGATGTTTATGGCGTTGAAAATATTACCGAAGTAACCCAATTTTTTGATGGGAAAAAAATTCTGGAAAAAACCATTGTTGATACTCGAAAAGAATTTTATAACAACTTAGAACATCCAGAATTTGATTTTTCAGATGTAAAAGGACAAGAATCGGTAAAAAGATCTATGGAAATTGCTGCAGCCGGCGGGCATAACATCATATTAATTGGACCTCCAGGAAGTGGAAAAACCATGTTAAGCAAACGATTGCCTTCCATTTTACCACCAATGACTTTACAAGAAGCACTAGAAACCACAAAAATACATTCTGTAGTAGGAAAAGTTAAGGAAGCAGGCTTAATGGGACAACGTCCTTTTAGGTCTCCACATCATACTATATCTGATGTTGCTTTAGTAGGTGGTGGACAATATCCTCAGCCAGGGGAAATATCTTTAGCTCATAATGGTGTTTTATTTTTAGATGAATTACCCGAATTTAAGCGAACCGTTTTAGAAGTGATGAGGCAGCCTTTAGAAGATAGAGAAGTTACCATTTCAAGAGCGAAATTCACCGTTACCTACCCAAGCAGTTTTATGTTGGTGGCTAGTATGAATCCTAGTCCAAGTGGTTATTTTAACGATCCTGATGCACCAGTTACTTCCTCCCCATCAGAAATGCAACGCTATTTAAGTAAAATTTCGGGACCGCTATTAGATAGAATTGATATTCATATTGAAGTAAACCCTGTTCCTTTTGAAAAATTATCTGAAGACCGACCAAGCGAATCAAGTTCAACAATCAGAGAAAGAGTTACCAAAGCAAGAGACATTCAATCAGAACGATTTACAGATTATAAAAACATTCATTATAATGCCCAAATGAATGTTAAACAAATTAAAAAGTATTGTAAATTAAGTGATGAAAGTAAAAACTTACTTAAAAATGCGATGGAGCGTTTAAATTTATCTGCTAGAGCTTATGATAGAATTTTAAAAGTATCACGTACCATAGCAGATTTAGAAGGTTCTGCAACTATATCATCAAATCATATTTCTGAAGCAATCCAATATAGAAGCTTAGATAGAGAAGGTTGGTTAGGATAATTTATTTATTTTTTATTTATTTTCCCATTTAATGATAAAAGTCAGTGTTTGAGTGGTTAGAACTTCTTAAATTTGCTGTATAATTACTTACTTAACACGTTTAAGTAATGTTTTTGATTTTTTTAGTTAGTAGTAAAAAAAAGAAGAGAACCTTGAGTTCTCTTCTTTTTTATTTTAAATCACTTCTAAAAAGTTATTCTATAAACTAACTTAACAACAGCACTACTAGTTTCTGGTTTTAAATAATTTATTTTTTTAATAGGTTCATTGTATCCAATATTATAAGCGAAATAAAAATCAGATCCTACTTTTGGTATCCAATGCAGTCTGGTATTATAAATCATAACCTCGTCTAAACTATTATATTGACCAAATAAAGAAAAGTTTAGTTTAGTTGTAAAGGAATAATTTATATAGGAATCTATTTCATTTGTAATAACTTCTCCTTGTGGTAAATCTACCTTATTTATTGAATAGCTAGTATTTAAATTTAAATGTTTATTAAAGTTTAAACCAAATTCAATTTCAAAAGTTTTAATTTTTCCAGTATAAAAATCTCCAAAATTGTAGAGTAATGAAATCCAAATTTTACGAGATTTATAGGTTTCAAACTGAAATTCATAATTATACATCCAGTATTTACCTATTGGAATGCTAATGGCATCCGTTAAATTAAAATTATTATCTAACCGATCATAATTTTGAATAAAGTTAATCTCAAAACGCTCACCAGACTTAAATACAGCTCCAAGCGGTCTGGTTTCATTTGATAAGCTTTCCAGTTCTCCTGTAGTAAAGGTTTTATACATGGTAAGCCCCCAAGGTTTAAATAACATTCGTTTTACGCCTAGGTTTGAGAACCACCTTGGTGATATTCTTAAATTCCAAGTATATGAATTATAATTTGTCCTTCTAATATAGCCTAACTCAGGATTAAAATTTGGTTGCATACTACCAATAGCCATAAAATTATCAATTAAGTCATTTGGGTAATCTATAGCTATTCGATAAGTAAGTGCATCATTTTGGTTATTAAAATTTTCTAAACTTGTAGTAATTTTACCTGAAATTGATAGATTTTTATTCTTTAAAAATTTTGAAGTTTGATATAAGGCATCTAAACCAATTACCTGATTTGAGTGTTTGCCATTAATTACATTGGTTAAAATTCCGCCAATATATGATTGCGTTCCAAGATCTCTTTTATATCTTAAAACCGTATTATTTGTTGTTGGTATTGAATCAATTTTTGATTCTTGAATATTTAAAAATCCAATATTATTTTTTCCTATTTTACCAAACAATCTTGCTCCGGCTATAATGTCAACTTGTTTTCCATTTTTAGCACCTAATGTTCTAGAATAAAAAGCATTATTACGATCTCCTAAATAGTAACTATAATAATTAAAACCTTCTAAAAAAAATTGTCTTTTCTCAGGATAAAAAACATTAAATCGTGATAAATTAACAGGGATTTTATCTGATTCAACCTGTGCAAAATCAGTAGAAGTTGTTAAATTAAATTTTAGTGTAGGAGAAATACTTACATTTAAATCTCCTCCTATTTTATGTAAATTTTTTTTGTCATTCCCATTTTTTTGCCAGCCTATTAAACCATAAGGTTTAAATTCAAATTTTTTAGCGTATGAAATATCTGAAATACCTGTAAGTTTTCCCGCTTTTACCACTGCATATATAGAGTTATCTCTAGACCAACCTTGCCACAAATCCTGTTCGTTTTTTGAAACAATATCTCGTTCAAAATTAACCGCCCAATTTAAAATACTTCCTTTTTTAAACTGAAGCGTACTAAATGGTATTTCCACTTCGGCAAACCATCCTTTGTCTGTAACTGTAGTTTTAACATCCCAAACCCCGTTCCAATCTTCATTACCATCTCCACCTCCAAAAATTTGAATATCTGCCCTTGCACCATTAGGATTTATAACAAATAAATAACCATTTCTATTATCATCAAAAGGACTTATCATTATCTGAAAGTTATCATCCGTTTGGTAATCAAAATCGGTACTCATATTTTTAGCCACAATTTTACTGACATCTTTTTGGTAACACCAAACACCGACATAAAGCGTATGTTGATTATAAACTATGGCGGTTTCTGTTTTTTCAGTTGCTAAAAATCCAAAATTAAGTTCTCTTTGCGTAAAATTACTAATATGAGGTGCTTTTTGCCAGATAGCTTCATTCAGCTCTCCATCAAATTTTATGGTTCCTTTAATTTTTATAGCCTTTATTTTACTAGGATTTGAGTGTTGTGCAAATAATGATTGTTTTGAATTTAGCAAACCTAAAATCAAGAAAATCAAACCTATAAAGTTTCTCATTTTATGAATTGATTTTTCAAAAAATTTAATCAAAAAATATGTTCTAAATAAACAATTATATATTGTTGAAATCTTTTTCAACTTTCTGTTATATTTTACTCTAAAGTACTACTTTTTTTAAATACAATTTAGTAAAATAGATGTCAATTTTAATAAATTTAAAAGTGATGAATCAATCTGAAAATCATTTTTTTAAAGAAATTATTTTTCAAATTTTTTTTAATAAAATGAGTTAATATAACAATTATTCAATGAAGTATTTATCTTATTTGGACAGCAACAGGGCAAACTCACACTTTTATTTTCAATATCCTTAATAAATAGTCTTCATCCCAAGCCGCTTTGAGTCTTTTGCTTTTAACCGACAGTTTTTTAGTTTGTTCATTTTTCAGGAGGTTCAAGGCTATTTTTAGCAATACGGAATAATTTTGTGCTGCATTTTTATTTCTTTTTCTAGAAGCATCTTCAGAGAAAGCAACATCAAGAGTCCAATGTAACTTATTCTCAATAGCCCAATGAGAACGGATTGAAGTTTGAAATATGCTTGCGCTATCCTTTAAATTTGAGATGTAATAACGTGTTGCTTTCTCTGTTGCTTTCTCACTATTTTTAAATTCCCTAATACTTTCTATTCTTATGATGCTCGTTAAGTTTTTCCAAGGATTTTGATTTTCAATAAACTTAAAATCAGTAATAACACTACAAGTTCTAGTTTCAATTCTTCCATGTCCTAAATCTTGATCAGTATTAATATCTA
>NZ_JAKIUR010000076.1 GCF_021647475.1 Lutibacter sp. | reverse complement strand
TAGCCTTGAACCTCCTGAAAAATGAACAAACTAAAAAACTGTCGGTTAAAAGCAAAAGACTCAAAGCGGCTTGGGATGAAGACTATTTATTAAGGATATTGAAAATAAAAGTGTGAGTTTGCCCTGACCAGTAAACCCTTTTTTTAGGCTACAAGTAAAATCTCCAATTCCACCTGAAACAGTTGATGAAGTTACTTTACTATTACTTGATAATCTTCTAAGCATTAAACCAGCTCCATTAATTTGATATCCTTGATCATCTCTAGCTTGAATATAAGTCCAAGTTACTCCATTATCTCCTACAAAACTTCCATCACCATAAGTTGATGACGGTAAACCAGTAGCATTTGTAAAAGTTTCAGTACCGCAAGTTGAATTTGCAATAGATGTAGTAACTGTAGCTGTATTACTTACTGTAGAAGTGTTACCAGCCGCATCTTTTGCATATACTGTAAAATTATAAGAAGTACTTGCAGTTAAGCCAGTTACATTGTATGCGTTGGTCACAGTAGAAGCTAAAAATACACCGTCTTTAAAAACTTCATACGAAGTTACTCCAATATTATCGGTAGAGGCTGTCCAAGATAAATTAGTACCTGTACTTGTGGTATTACTAGCACTTAAATCTGTTATGGTTGAAGGTGCTTGTGTATCAATTATATTGGTTGTTGTAAATGTAGCAGTATTACTTACCGTTGAAGTATTACCTGCAGCATCTTTGGCATAAACGGTAAAGTTATAAGTTGTATTTTGAGTTAATCCAGTTACATTATAACTATTTGTAGCTGAAGAAGCTAAAAATACTCCATCCTTATAAATATCATAAGCAGTAACTGCTACATCATCAGTAGAGGCTGTCCAAGTTAAATCTGCTGTAGTATTGGTTATATTGGAAGCTGTTAAGTTTGTTGGTGCGGTAGGTGCTTGAGTATCAGGTGTTGTATTCCATCTATCTTCAGCCGTTGGTCCTCCCCAAATTCTAGTTGCTAAGTATGGGTTATCAATAAAAGGATTTCTATTTCCTTGACCATAGGCATTTGTAGCATCACTTAAATAGGTATTTCTATTATCTTCTACTTGGGATACCGGATCTTCTGCATTCCATTGTAATAATAAATTAATCATATTAGAATCTACTGTATTTGTAGTTCCAATAGCAACTCCTGAAGGTAAACATTGGTTACCATAACGTAAGTACATGTACATCATCATACGGGCAATATCTCCTTTCCATTCATCACCAGGATACCAACCGCCGTTAGAATCTCCTGCAACACCACTCCCAGCAGCAAACTTTTTACTACTTCTATTTCCGTTTAAAGTAACATCTGCAGCTCTTAAATGATGCGCGTCGGAGCCAGGACCTGAAGTTCCTAAATTAGGCGTTCCTAACGATTTAGCATAAGTATGTTCTCTATTCCAGTCGGTACCCGCAGTTCCGCCATTGGCATTTTTACTTCTAGTTCTATTGGTAACGTAATTTCCATCGTTATCATTAGATCCATAAATTAAAAGAACATTAGATTTAGTAGCGTCTGCTGGGTCTAAATCTGTTATTTTTAGGGCTTCCCAAACATTTGCATAAGATAAAAAATGGGTATGTGTGATAATAATTTTTGTAGCTAAATTATCACGTAATTGCAATCCGTTTGCTGTTAAATCAACATCGTTATAATAAGCTTGTTGACCATAACTTAATGAGGTGATAAATAATAATAAGAGTAATAGTCTTTTCATGCTTATTGAAATTTGTAGAATATGTTTATTTTTTTAAAGTTCATAAAATTAGAACTTTATATTAATTTTAAAAGGATTATGTTATTTCTTTCTTTTTAATAAAGCCATATAAAACCCATCAAATCCAGATTTGTAGGCAGAAACTTTATTTTCTTTTACAAATTCAAATTCTGAATGATTTGCTAAAAATTTTTGTACTTGTTTTTCATTTTCGGATGGTAAAATAGAACAGGTTGCATACACTAATTGTCCACCAACTTTAACTAATTTAGAATAGTTTTCCAAAATTTCGGCTTGTGTTTTTTTAATATTTTCTATAAACTCAGGCTGTAATTTCCATTTACTACCTGGATTGCGTTTTAAAACACCAATTCCGCTACAAGGAGCATCAATTAAAACTCTATCAGCAGAATTTTTCATTTTCTTCATTACTTTAGAAGATGCTATTACTTTGGTAGTTATATTAAAAGCTCCTGCTCTTCGAGTTCTAATTTTAAGTTTTTTTAATTTACTTTCGTAAATATCGGTTGCAATTAATTGTCCTTTATTTTCCATTAAAGCAGCTAAATGCAGGGTTTTTCCACCTGCACCAGCACAAGTGTCAATTACGCGCATTCCGGGTTTTACTTCTAAATAATCGGCAACTAACTGAGAGGAAGCATCTTGCACTTCAAAAAAACCATTTTTAAAACAATCCGTTCTAAATACATTAGCTCTTTCAACCAATTTTAATGCATCAGTATAACCTTCAATAAAAACAGTTTCAATGCCTTCTGAAGCCAATTTTTTTTGCAAATTAGCTTTGGTAGTTTTTAAAGTATTTGTTCTTAAAACAACATCAGCTTGTTTGTTTAAAGCAGTAATTTCCTTTTTCCAGATATCTTCACCTAATTCATTTACGGCTAATTCATCTAACCAATCTGGAATAGATTCTTTAAATACTCTTGTTTTTTGAAGTTCGTCAAATTTCCCTTTAATTCTTCTTTCTGGCACACCTTGTAACTGATTCCAATCGGGTAATTTATATCCTTTTAATATAGCGAAAACAGCAAAGTTTTTCCATACATTTTCAGTAGAATAATGCGATTTTGTTCCGGCAATTTCATTATATAATCGCTTCCAACGTACCATTTCATAAATAGTTTCTGCAATAAACTTTCGGTCTCTTGCTCCCCAACGAGCATCTCTTTTTAATGCTTTTTGAACCACTTTATCCGCATATTCTTCTTCATTAAAAATTAATTTGATAGAATCTACTACGGTAAACACTAAATTTCTGTGTAATCTCATATAAAAAAATTAAGGGTGCAAAGATACAATATTTGTCGGTACATAAATTGTAATTGTAAATTGAAATTTGAAAGTGTATCTTCGTATTTTAATATTGCATTGTGACTACTAATTTGAACACTTCTATAACTTATTTAAAGGGCGTTGGACCCAGCAGAGCAGATTTGTTAAAAACGGAATTAGGAATTCAAACATATTCAGATTTGTTAAATTTTTTTCCGTTTAGGTATATTGATAGAACTCAGTTTGTTAAAATAAATCAACTTCAACAAAATTCTGCTGAAATTCAGATTATAGGTAAAATAACTTCTTTAAAAACGGTTAAACAAAAAAGAGGAAGTAGGTTAGTGGCGACTTTTATGGATGAAACGGGGACAATGGAATTAATTTGGTTTAGAGGTGCCAAATGGATTAAAGATGCTATAAAATTAAATATTCCGTATGTGATTTTCGGTAAAACTAACTATTTTAATCGCTCTTTTTCTATGCCTCATCCTGAAATGGAATTGGTTTCAGAATATAAAAAAAGTTTAAGAACGGCTATGCAACCTGTTTATCCTTCTACTGAAAAATTAACCAATAAAGGCGTAAGTAGCAGGATTATTACTAAAATTATGCAAAGCTTATTTCAAGAAGTTGGTTTAAATTTTAAAGAAACTTTATCCGATGAAATTATTAAAACGAATCAGTTAATTTCAAAAAGTGAAGCTTTATTTAATATTCATTTTCCAAAAACTCAAGAATTATTAACACAAGCACAAAAACGCTTAAAATTTGAAGAATTATTTTTTATTCAACTGCAACTCATCAGAAAAAAAATGATTCGGAAGGCAAAAATAAAAGGTTTTAATTTTGAAAAAGTAGGAACTTATTTTAATAATTTTTATCATCATAATTTACCTTTTGAACTTACTAATGCTCAAAAAAGAGTGTTAAAAGAAATTAGAAAAGATATTGGTTCCAATGCCCAAATGAATCGTTTATTGCAAGGCGATGTAGGTTCAGGAAAAACCATTGTAGCATTGTTGGTGATGCTAATTGCACTTGATAATAAGTATCAGGCAGCTTTGATGGCTCCTACTGAAATTTTAGCAACACAACATTATAATGCAATTGTGGAATTACTTAATGGAATGAATGTTAGCGTAAAACTATTAACCGGTTCCACAAAAACTAAAGACCGAAAAGTTATACATCAGAATTTAGAATCTGGTGATTTACAAATACTTATAGGAACTCACGCCTTAATTGAAGACAAAGTAAAATTTAAAAATTTAGGAGTTGCCATTATTGATGAGCAGCATCGATTTGGAGTAGCACAACGTTCAAAACTTTGGAAAAAAAATGAGTTGCCACCACATATTTTGGTGATGACAGCAACACCAATTCCAAGAACTTTAGCAATGAGTGTTTATGGCGATTTAGATATTTCAGTAATTGATGAATTACCACCCGGTAGAAAAGAAGTTAAAACAGCACATAGATATGATGCTAATCGACTTTCAGTTTTTAAGTTTTTAAAAGAAGAAATAGCTAAAGGAAGACAAGTTTATATTGTGTATCCGTTAATAAATGAATCCGAAGTTATGGATTATAAGGATTTAATGGATGGTTATGAAAGCATTTCTCGAGATTTTCCAAAACCAATGTATCAAATCAGCATTGTTCATGGTAAAATGAAATCCGAAGATAAAGAATTTGAAATGCAACGTTTTATAAAAGGCGAAACTCAAATTATGGTGGCAACTACGGTTATTGAAGTAGGCGTTAATATACCAAATGCAAGTGTTATGGTAATTGAAAGTGCTGAGCGTTTTGGGTTATCTCAATTACATCAGTTACGTGGTAGAGTAGGACGAGGAGCCGAACAAAGTTATTGTATTTTAATGACGAGTTTTAAGTTATCAAACGAAGCTAAAATTCGTTTAAATACAATGGTTGAAACTAGTGATGGTTTTAAAATTGCAGAAGTTGATTTAAAATTACGTGGTCCGGGTAACTTAATGGGAACGCAACAAAGCGGTGTTTTAAATTTGCGAATTGCCGACATTGTAAAAGATGCTCATTTATTAAAATTAGCGAGATTTACAGCAATTAATTTATTAGAAAACGATCCTTCACTTTCAAATCCTGAAAATAGATTTATTAATATTGCTTATCACGAAATTTCAAAAAATAGTACGCTTTGGGCTAATATTAGTTAGTTTTAATCGATTTTCAATAGCCTGAATTTCTTTGAGTTTTTCAGTCAAATCGCTTAAAGCGATATTAGGGAATTCCTTTTTAAGATACGTTATTTTATCTTCATTACCGCAATTTCCGGGGCAAGAATCTACCGCTTTTACAATACCTATTGCCAATGCTTTTCTGTACACTTCATCTAGCAATAAAAAATGTGCTTTTTGTATGCCTTTGTCAATAGATTTAAATTGAATATTAATTTGTTCGAGGTCTTTACCATCGTCTAACATTTTAACAATTCCATTAATTTGTCCACTTAACGTTTTGAGCCTTGTTTTAATATCTAAAACAAGGTCTCTAGGAAGTTTATATATTTGTTTTGCCATTTTTTAAATATTAACTGGCACAACAACTTAATTTAGAAACATCTTTACCAAAAGTAATTGTAGCTAATTTTATACCTTCACCCAAAGTTAAATAAGGATAAAAACTTTCAGCTAAATCTTTTACGGTTATGCTATATTTGATAGCCATGCTCAGTTGCTGAATGAGTTCACCACCTTCGGGAGCAATAATTCTTGCACCAATTAATTTATCGGTTTCGGTATTGCGAATGAGTTTTATAAATCCTCTGGTGTCTTGTGCTGCTAATGACCGTGGTACATTTGTTAAATCGAGTTTAGAAACGTCAAACTGAATACCTTTAGCTTCGGCTTGGACTTCGTCTAATCCCGCCCCTGCAATTTGCGGATCGGTAAACACCACCCAAGGTAATGAACTGTAATCTAAAGTTTTATTATCGCCAGTAAACGCATTGGTAACGACCGTATTGCCTTCCGCGGCAGCGGTATATACAAACGCATGGGTATTTGCAACATCACCAGCGGCATAAATATTCGATAAATTGGTTTCCATTTTTTCATTGACGATAATATGACCACTATCAGTAAGTTTCAAGCTAATATTATCAAGTCCTAATTTAGAAGTATTAGGTTTTGTGCCTGTTGCGACCAATATTTTACCTTTTTCAATGAGTTGTGTTGTAGAACCATTGGGACATTTACAATGAATGATTGTATCTGAACCCTTTTTTTCAAATTTAAAGGCTCTAAAGTTGGGCAATATTTCTATGCCTTCGCTTTTTAGTTGCGTTTCTAAAATATCGGTAATATCTTTGGTCTGACTTCTTAAAGGGCGGTCTGTAAATTCAATAATACGCACTTTTACTCCCAAACGGCTATAGGCTTGTGCAATTTCTAAACCGATATAACCGGCTCCCATAATAGTTAAACTTTTAGGTTTTTCTTCTAAATCAAATAAAGAAACATTGGTTAAATAACCAATTTCATTTAAACCTTCAATGTTAGGAATATTTGTGGTTGATCCTGTTGCTATTATAAATTTTATAGCAGTATAAGTACTTTTTCCATCAATAATAATGGTTTTTTTATCTACAAACTTAGCCCAACCTTTAATCATTGTTAAGCTTTTGAAGTCGCTAACCACATCCATATATTTATGTTGTTGTAAAGTAGCTACCAATTCTTTTTTATCTTTTATAACTTGTTTAAAATCAATAGCTACACCTTTAGGTTGAATACCTTTAAAATTAGAATGCGTGGCGTGATAAGCAGTTTCGGCAGCACGGATTAAATTTTTTGATGGCACACAACCTACATTTACACAAGTACCTCCAAAATCTAAACCTCCGTTAATCATTAAAGTTGATAAACCCAAACTTTCAGCTTTGATAGCGGCTGAAAAAGCAGCAGAACCACCTCCAATAATGATTAAATCGAAATGATTTGTGTTAGGATTTAATTCCTTTTCTACTTTATAATGTCCTGTTTTTTCTATTTCTTGAATGATGTTTTCTTTTGAAATAATACTTTCATCAAAGCTAAAATTACCTTCACCTTTTTGATAATTTACCTCATTTTGATTGATACCGTTTAGTGATGAAACATTTTTTTCAATGCCTTTAGCACAACCATCGCAAGTCATACCTTTAATAGAAAGTTTTATAGTTTTAAATGTATTCATATTTTTTATTTATAGATGAAATATTTTCTCAGCAATTACTATGACCTGTACAAGCGTTTAACAAATCATTAATTTTTGGTAGCTGTTGTTTTAATATATATTTTTCACTTAATTTGTTAATTTCTTCCATTTTTAAGCGATAAACTTTAGTATCTGCCAATTCCACTACGGAATGGTAATTTAAAAAGAAATCATAGAAAACGTTTGTAATATCTTTTGTTAGATGTAATTTTTGTTGAGGGTTTAAACGTGATTTATTATCAAAAACAGCTACTAACTGTTTAGCAATTATGCTAGCCTCTTCTTTACTTAATTTATTAACTTTTTTACCTTTATACCAAGCATTTGGAATATTGAAGTCAGCCATTTCGGTTAAAGATTTATTATCGATTAAATTTATTGCTTCAACTTGATTTTCACTAAAGATTTTCTCTGCAATTAGCTGTTGCTTATTTTTTGAGATTGAAGGTTTCCAAACGATGCCAATAACAGTTCCATCTCTTTTTAGCCAAGCTTCTTTAACTTCAGATTGTTTTTCTAAGGCTAACAATATTGGCTTAGAACGGCTTCCGCAACCAATGTTTGTTGCTGAATTACAAACTAATGGAACTTTGTAAAAAGTAATATTTTGAATTACTAACATTTGTTCACTGATTGTTTTAATTTGTTTTATCAATAATTTTATAACCAGTACTATTTACGGCATCTTTCACTTCTTTTTCAGATGATTTTGAAGCATCAAATTCTACATGAACTGAACCTGTTTTATAGTCTGCTTTTGCATTTAAATATCCTGGTAATTGAGCTAAAGTATGTTCAACATGTAAATTACAACTCTCACAAGTCATCCCTTTAACTTGCAATGTTAAATTATTTATAGACTTAATATTATTCCATTCTATTTTAGCTTTGTTTTCAGGATAAAATATATCTGTATAATAGGGGAAAGCCAGCATAATTATAGAGAATATTGTTATAAGTCCTAAGAATTTTTTGGAATGGATAAACTTTGGTTTTCCTGCCTTGTCGTCAGGCAGGTCATCAGTTTCACAATTACAATCTATTTCTTTTTTAGGTTTAAGTTGTTGATACCAAGCAAAACCTAAAACTAAAATGGTAATACCAATTAAATAAGGACGAAAAGGTTCCATCCAAGAAAAGGTTGAAGCAAAACCACTGGTGCCAGCTAATAAGGCAAGTACTGGTGTTATACAGCAAAGTGAAGCTGTAATTGCTGTTAAAAGTCCTAGTCCTAAAAGACCGTTTGATTTTGAATTGTTATTTGTATTTTGATTTTTCATGAGGTAGTAATTTAAATGGTTACAGCAATTTCATCAGATACTAAATCTAGAATATGATTAACTATTAATTTTTTAGTTGGAGTTATAGAATAATAAATGGTTTGTTTATCTCTAAAGGTTTCAACAATGCCCACATCTTTTAATTTTCGTAGATGTTGCGAAATGGCAGGTACGCTCATTTGTAAAATATCGGCAAAATCACATACACAAAATTGTTCCTGATTTATGAGCCAAACCAATTTTAGTCGTACACCATTACCAATTAATCCGACAATGTTGCTAAGCTGATTAAATTCAGTAGCATTGTTTTTTAACAGCTGTTCATATTGATCAATTTTATATTGATCTTTCTTTTCACGGATGCAAGAAATAGTTTTCATATTGTTATAATTTTAAGCAAACATATTAATATATTATTATTTAAGCAAATACTTAAATATAATTAACAATAATTTATGAAATAGAGTAGGAGTAGGAGTAGTCGTTGTGCATTTTGATTTTTTTAATATTACATCATTTCGAGATTGTCTGAAAGCAAGGCAGGTAATTTTTGATAAAATAGTGTATCGAAAATGGTTGTTTTTAAATAAAAAACCTATTCTCGATACTAATTTTAAGCCTAAAACTCACTCGTATTCTATGATTAAAACAAATAAAAACATTAAAATTTATCACTAATTTTTAAGCTGCATATTTCATAAAATCCACATAAGGTGTTTCACGATTTACAACGGCAAATATTCTTGATAAAAG
>NZ_JAKIUR010000075.1 GCF_021647475.1 Lutibacter sp. | reverse complement strand
TTGCGTTGGTTATTATTCCATATTTTTTTCTTGGTGATGCTTACGTATTTCAAATGTGGTTTCAAAGAGCTTTAATTTTCTTAGTTATATCTTGTCCTTGTGCTTTGGTAATTTCAATTCCGTTAGGCTATTTTGGAGGTATTGGAGCTGCATCTCATAATGGAATTTTATTTAAAGGGTCAAATTTTTTAGAATTATTAACTAAAGTTGATACCGTTGTTATGGATAAAACAGGCACTTTAACCAAAGGTGTTTTTGAAGTTCAAAAGATAGTTACTGAAAATTTTGATAAAAATTTATTAGTGAATTTAACAGCAGCTTTGGAATCTAATTCTACGCATCCAATTGCAGATGCTATTGTAAAATATGCAAATATCACAGACAATAGATTTGAATCATCTAATGTTGAAGAAATATTGGGTCACGGATTAAAAGGGGAAGTTAATAACTACAAAATTTTAGCTGGAAATACTAAATTGCTTGATAAATTTAAGATCGTTTATAGCGAAAAACTAAAAGAAATAACTGAAACTATTGTAATTATAGCTATTAATGATAAATATGCTGGTTATATTACTATTGCAGATACATTAAAAGAGGATGCCAAAAATGCAATAGCAGCTTTGCATAGTATTAAAAGGATATCTAAAGTTGTAATGTTATCAGGAGATAAACAACTTGTGGTAGATAAAATTGCAAAACAATTAGGAATTGATAAAGCAATAGGAGGGTTGTTACCTGAGGATAAAATAAATGAAGTTGAAAAACTTAAAAAAGAAGGTAGAACCATTGCTTTTATTGGAGATGGTATAAATGATGCCCCTGTTATTACAATTGCAGATGTAGGTATGGCAATGGGAGGTTTAGGTAGTGATGCCGCCATAGAAACAGCAGATGTGGTTATACAAACAGATCAACCTTCAAGAATAGCCACAGCAATAAAAATAAGTAATTCAACTACCAATATTATTTGGCAAAATATTATTTTAGCACTGGGAGTGAAAATATTGGTACTAATTTTAGGAGCATTTGGTATGGCTACCTTATGGGAAGCAGTAATTGCTGATGTTGGGGTAGCATTGCTAGCAATTTTGAATGCTGTTCGCCTACAAAGAATGAAGTGGAATTAGGTTTTTTTTGTAATAGATTATTTAATTCAGCTAAAAAAATCCTATTTTACTTTGGTAACAAGATAAAACAGAATATTATAGAGCAAATGAATTCAATAATATTGTAAAGGAACGTGCTTTTATTTACAGTTTTTTATTTCAAGAACTTTAAAAAAAAGCCAATTAATTTCTTTGAAAATTTTATAAAACTGTAATAATATTGATGATAATTTTCTTTTCAATAGTTTAATTTAGAAAAGATTGTAAATTTTTTCCAAATTTACAATACAAATATTATCTTTGCACAAGTTAACAGAGATGATATTGAACGATAATTAAAATCACTTTAGCTAATACTTTTATTTGCAACATGCTTTTTCAAATACAAATTTAGCTTTTCAATTTTTCTTATAAACCGTAACATAAAATAAATTTAAATACAATTGAATGGCAAAATCGCAACAGACTTTTAATAAAATTGAAAAGGAAAAAAAACGTTTAAAAAAGCGAGAAGAAAAACAAAAGAAAAAATTAGCACGTAAAGCGGAAGCTAAAGAAAAAGGAGTAGGAATTCAATTTGCTTATGTAGATCATAATGGAAATTTAACAGATACACCACCAGATCCATCCTTAAAAGTTGAAATTGATGCTGAAAGCATTGAAATAGGAATTCCTAAAAAAGTAGATAGTGATGAACCATTTGACCCAGTAAGAAAAGGAAAAGTATCTTTTTACGATTCTTCAAAAGGATTTGGATTTATTTTAGATACAGATACTCAAGAAAAATTCTTTTGCCACGTAAGTGGATTAATTGATGAAATTTCAGAAAATGATAAAGTTTCCTTTGAATTAGAAAAGGGAATGAAAGGGATGAACGCAGTACGTGTAAAAAAAATATAACTATTAATTGTATTTAATATGTTTTTAGGTTTTATCTTTTTCTAATGGAATTTAGTAATGTAAAATATTATATTTAAATATAGTTGTAAAAAAACATTGAAAATCAAATATTTAAACTATATTTGCAAAATAATAAACAATTATTAAATTAAATTTTTTAAAATGAGTAAAGGAACAGTAAAATTCTTCAACGAAACTAAAGGTTTTGGTTTTATATCAGAAGAAGGTTCAAACAAAGAACATTTTGTACACATTTCTGGATTAATAGATGAAATTCGTGAAGGCGATGAAGTTGAATTTGATCTTGCAGAAGGTAAAAAAGGATTAAACGCAATAAACGTAAAAGTAATTTAACATATATACGCTTTAATTTTTACAAAAGCCTGTCAAAATTGACAGGCTTTTTTTGTGCCACTTTTTTATGAGAAGCTATCCAAATTAATTAACCACCATAGTTAACAATATAATACATTTGACCCGTTGTGCATTATTACTTTTTAAACTTACTGTTACGTCAGTTCGAGTGATTTTCGATAGAAAATTGTATCGAGAACTATTTTTTAGACTAAAATTTCTATTCTCGATACTAATTTTCCTCCTTATCAGGATTAAAATTCACTTGAATTGACGAAATTTTATCATAATGCACAACGGGTTACATTTGTTCTATATGTTCTGCGTTATGTTACTTTGCTTTGGTAGGAATAAATAAAAATAGATTTAAACTTCTTTATTTTCTCTAAATTAATATTTCTTAAAAATGGTGATGAAACACTTATTTTGGGTTAGGGCAGAAGCAGTGGAGCAAAATGTGTGTGGAGTGGTTAAACCCAATCCAAAAGTTATTTGTTAAAAAATACTTCTTATTTTTATAAAATATTCGATATTCTTCATTAATTTCTTCTATCATAAGATAGTTTCTATACCCAAAATATAAAAGAATCTGATTGTCCGTAATCTTACATAACGTCCGTCACCCTGAACCTGCCAGCAGCAGGCGGGCTTGTTTCAGCATGACGTTGTTCTTTATTATTAATAATTACGGACATACATACAATTAAAAGAATTAACAAAATATATTCTCTTATCTATTTTTCGCATTGTTTTCATCAATTATTATGTGATTTTTAAAGTAATATTTTTCAAAAATAAAGAAAAATATTAAATAATAATAGTATTATTTGCATATATGATAGTAATGCTATTATATTTGCACAAAAGAATATTATAATGAAGAATCTAAACATAAAGATTAATGTAAATTCAAATTTGTATTTAAAAAATCCAGATACATCAGAATTAGGAAATAGTATAATTTCCAATAGTATTGAACTGATTGATGAATTGGGATTTGAAAAATTCACATTCAAAAAGCTAAGTATTAAGATAAATTCTCCAGAAAGTTCTATTTACCGGTACTTTAAAAGTAAACATACATTACTTATTTATCTAACAAGTTGGTATTGGAGTTGGACAGATTACAGGTTAGTGCTAACAACAATCAATATAAATTCTCCTAAAGAAAAATTAAAAAGATCATTAAATATTTTGACAGAACCTGTTTTAGAAGACAAGTTGGTTTCTTATGTTAATGAAGTTTTGCTACATAAAATTATCAGCACAGAATCTGTAAAAGCATATCAAACTAAAGATGTTGATGAGGAAAATAAAAATGGTTGTTTTACAACCTACAAAAATGTAGTTAATCAAATTGCAAATTTAATATTAGAAATAAATCCAACATTCAAATTTCCACATATGCTTATATCTACAGTTGTAGAAGGTTCTCACCGACAAAGATATTATTCAGCCCATATACCATCACTTACAGATACAAAAAGTAATGAAGATGTTATCTCAAAATTTTATAGTGAACTAGTTTTTAAAATGATTAAATAGAGAATAAATAATAATTAAAACCAATTAAATGAAAAACAAATTAAATTTAGTAGTAGCCTTTTTAGTATTAGCATTTTTAACTTCGTGTAAAACTAATAAAATTGTTAATTCTGATTATAATAAGCATCCTAAAATAAAAATAGATTGTGCCAATGTACATTGGTCACATCACAAAGGAGAAGATGGTCCAGAAAATTGGAAAAATTTATGTAAAGGTTTTTCTGATTGTGGAGGTAAAGTGCAATCACCTATTAATATAGAAACTAAAAATATTTTAAATGAAAATGATTTGAAAGCACCAAAGTTTAGCTATGGAAAATCAAGTGTAAACATTATAAATAATGGACATACTGTACAATTTAATGTAGATGGTGATAATACCGTAAACTTAAATGGTAAGGATTATAAATTATTACAATTTCATTATCACGCAAAAAGTGAACATACCATAAATGGTAATTACTATCCTATTGAAGTACATTTTGTACATAAGCATTCAGATTCTGATTTTGCAGTATTAGGTATTATGTTTGAAGAAGGTAAAAAAAATAAACTACTGGCAAAGTATTTAGATAAATTTCCTACAGTTAAAGGTGAGTTTAAATCAGAAGATATTATTGACATTTTAAGTTTATTCCCTAAAAATACAAGTTATTACAATTATAAAGGTTCATTAACAACTCCACCTTGTTCAGAAGTAGTAAATTGGTATGTGCTAAAAACACCTTTAACCGCATCAAAAGTGCAAATTGAGCAGTTTTCAAAAATTTTGAATAGCAATTACAGACCTATTCAATTATTAAATGAGAGAATCGTAAAGTCTTTTATTGAATAAAATTAATTTAGTAAATAAATAAAGTAGTAATTTTTTTTGTATGTCCGTAAAAGCACATAAATTTATAATCTACGTCATTCTCAGCTTGGCTGGGAATCTCATAATTATTGTAAATCAACTTAGTAAAGTGAGACCCTGAAATAAATCCAGGGTGACGTGTTAGCTATATGACTAAAAACGGATATACAATTAATTTTTTATTATAAAAATTACTATTTTTATTTTTAATAATAATATTTAAAAAAGGTATAAATACACTATAAAATATGCATTTTGATTATATAAAGCCAGAATATTTAATTATGATAGGAGCATCACTAATTATTATTTTTAGTTTTATTTTTAATTTTATTTCAATTAAAACTAACATTCCAAGTGTTCTTTTATTAATGATGCTAGGTGTTGCAATACAGTTTATTTATCCTGAACTTAAAGAAAATCCTTTAATATCAAAAGCTTTAGTTGTAGTTGGTAAAGTAGGTTTAATATTAATTGTTTTAGAAGCTGCACTTGATTTAAAAATTAAAAAAGACAAAATAAGGTTAATAATAAAATCTTTTTTAATGGCTTTATTTGGCTTAATAGGAAGCTCTCTTTTAATTGCTTTGGGTATTCAATATTTTTTAGAAACCTCTTTTTATGAAGCTTTGGTATATGCAGTACCCTTGTCAATTATGAGTAGTGCAATTATAATTCCAAGTGTAACTATGCTATCAGAATATAAGAAAGAATTTATGATTTATGAAAGCACATTCTCTGATATTTTAGGCATTATTTTATTTCAATTTTTAACTTCATCTGAAGAGTTTTATTCAACTACTGATGTTGTATTTAGTGTTTCATCTAACATTGTAATCACTATTATAGTAGCGGTAGCTTTTAGTTATATTACCGTTTGGAGTATTCAAAAACTAACAAGTCATGTTAAACTATTTTTAATAATTGCCGTATTAATGCTTGTTTATGCTTTGGGTTCAATATCTCATTTATCATCCTTAATAATTATTCTGTTTTTTGGCTTAATACTCAATAACACAGATATATTTTTTATTGGTCGTTTTAAAAAACTAATACAAAAAGAAAGAATAAAGCCCATTTTTAAAGAGTTTTATGTGATAACTTTAGAATCGGCATTTATATTACGCACCTTTTTCTTTGTAATGTTTGGTGTTACAATTTCTTTAATTTCATTGGTAAATTATGAAGTAGCAATTCAAAGTATAGCCTTTGTTACTATTTTATATGCTGTTCGATTTATGTTTCTTAAAATTATTTTTTGGAATAAAAGTATTACTCCTGAATTGTTTATTGCACCCAGAGGGCTAATTACAGTGTTGCTATTTTATACAATTCCTGCAAAATACGTGATAGAAAATTTTAATCAAGGAATATTATTATATACCATATTAATTACAAGTGCTATAATGACAATTGCGTTAGTGGTTAAAAAAGGAGGAAAAAATATTTCGGATGTTTTACACGATTATGATGAATTACACGATACAATTGAACGTAGTTTAGAAGAAGGGCATCACAATTTTGAAAATGACAACTAAAATATAAATACCCAAAAACTCGATTTAAAAAATTAAAAATGTTAAAAAAAATAATACGTACTCCTTTTCAAAAATTTGTAAAAACAGAGAGTTTAGGTGGAATCCTTCTTTTTGGGGCAACAATTATTGCTTTAATTTGGGCAAATTCATCATTTGTACAACAATATGAATCGTTATGGCAATACAAAATAGGTTTTAGTTTTCAAGATTTTGAACTTGAAAAACCACTTATTCTGTGGATTAATGATGGGTTAATGGCAATTTTCTTTTTTCTTATTGGTTTAGAACTAAAAAGAGAATTTTTAATAGGTGAATTAAATACTATAAAAAAAGCTGCATTTCCATTTTTTGCAGCATTAGGAGGTGTTATTGTTCCTATTGCACTATTTTTTATTCTTAATAAAAACCCCGAAACTGCACGAGGTTGGGGAATTCCTATGGCAACTGATATTGCGTTTGCTTTAGCAATTTTAAAACTTTTAGGAAATAGAGTTCCATTAAGTATAAAAGTGTTTTTAACCGCATTTGCCATTATTGATGATATTGGTGCTGTGTTAGTAATAGCCATTTTTTATAGTACAGCAATTAATTGGATGTTATTAATATATGCCCTTCTTCTAATTTCGATTTTGGCTTTTTTATCCTACAAAAAAATCTATATAAATTATGTATTCTTAGTTTTTGGTGTAATTGTTTGGATTTTATTTCTAAAATCGGGTATTCATCCTACAATTGCAGGAGTATTATTAGCTTTTACAATTCCTATTAGGCAAAAAATTAATATTAAAGAATATGCAAATCAGTTAACTCATATACTTGGTAATATAAAATCTGATAGCAATAACCAAAATAATATACTTTCTAAAAATCAAATAACACAAATTGAAGATTTAAAAACGTGTACTGAAAAAGTAAAATCACCTTTACAAGATTTAGAAAACACGCTTCATAGTTTTGTTGCCTATTTTATAATGCCTGTTTTTGCATTATCAAATGCAGGTGTTATTATAAATACTTCAATGAAGTTAGATTACTCGCTAATTTTTAATATAGCAATTGGATTGTTTGTAGGTAAATTAGTTGGGGTATCACTATTATCATATATTGGCACAAAATTAAAAATTATTGCATTGCCAACAGGTGTAAACTTTAAGCAAATTATTGGTGTAGCTATTCTTGCAGGAGTTGGCTTTACCATGTCAATATTTATAGCCAATTTAGCCTTTGTAACATCGCCAAGTTATATCGATTCAGCAAAAATAGGAATACTTTTAGGCTCACTAATTTCTGGTTTAATAGGTTACACCATATTAAAATTGACAAATAAAAACCTTAAAATAATTAATAAAACTCTCGTATAAAGGTGAAATCAAATAAATAGAATAATGAAAAAGAGAAAAACTACTAATATATTATTACTCATTATTGCTTTGCCAGTAATTTTTTATATACTAAAATTGCTATCGTTTATTTTTATACCGCTTGTTTTCTCAATGTTTATTGCACTATTGTTTTTACCATTAATGCGATGGCTAAGAAAGAGAAAAATTCCAAAAACAATAAATCTTATAATTGTTATTATTATTATTGGACTCTTTTTTAAACTAACAAGTGAAATTATTCAACTTTCCAGTAAAGAAATAATAGCTTCTGAAAATGGTTTAATTGCTAAAGCAGAATCAAAATTGGAAACAATAATAATACCTCTAGAAAAAATTTTAGGTATTGAAAGATCGACAGAAAAAAGAATTATAGTACATTATTTTCAAAAATTTGATTTGAGTAAAAACTTTGGTTCAAGTATTGATTTTATTGGTAATTTAATTTCAATGACTTTAATGACTGCGTTTTTTACAATTTTATTGCTTGCAGAATCTTTAAATTTTCAGAAAGTATTAAACAGTACACTTTTTAAACAAAAAATTTCATCTATTAAAGTATTTATGAGAATTGAAAAAGATCTTATTACTTTTCTTAAAGTAAAATTTATTATTAGTTTTTTTACAGGCTTAGGCTTTACACTCGCTTGTTATTTCTTTGATGTAAGTTTCCCAATTTTTTGGGGATTATTAGCATTTGTGATTAACTTTGTTCAAATGATAGGCTCAGTAATTTCAGTACTACTTTTATCGTTATTCGCTTTTGTTGAAATAGATACAACAAGTATTTTACTTTTTTTTATTTTAACTATTACACTTGTTCAAGTAATTATGGGAGGAATTTTAGAACCAATCTTTATGGGAAAATCATTCTCAATAAATGTGATAACTATTTTAGTTATGTTAATGTTTTGGGGATTTATTTGGGGGATTCCAGGCTTAATACTAGCAATACCAATAACAGTATTTATTAAAATAATATTATCGCAATTTCCAAAAACAAAAATATTTGCAAATTTAATTACAGGCTCAGAATTAATAAATATTAAATAAAAACTAATACCAAATGACAAGTAGCCTATTTTCAAAAGTGTATTATAACGATCTAATCTATGTTATTTTGCTATGGTAAAAGCTAAGTAATAATTGCAATGTTCCTTCAAAAAAGCTTATTTTACTTAAGTTATTGGAACACTTTTTTTGCTAGCGAAGTCGAAAGTATAGTGTTTTAGCCCCTATAAAACAAGAGGCAAGTGTTTAGAAATTTTTAAACTGCTGTGCCAATACAACGAGAACATCCTGAAAGCTTTTAGAACGAGAATATTCTTAAATATTCAAAACAATAAAGTGATTGACAGCGGCAATTTAACATAATGGCAAATTATAGCTACAAATGTTTAACGAGAAGTTTCTTGAGAATCAAGAATTAAAAAAATATTTAATAATTGTACAGAATATTAAAATTAAACGAAAAGTTAATATACCAATGTTTAATGACCCAAGTAATAAAGTTTCTTATGAAAACTAAACATTCTGGGATATTTAACATAATATGCAATTACAACTATCAAATGGCCAGGGCAAACTCACACTTTTTCTTTGATAAAAGCTAGATAATCAGTTGATTTATAGTTGTCAAAGTTATTAATTATTTGTATATTATACTGATAATCAATAATTTACATCAATGACATCAAGTAGT
>NZ_JAKIUR010000074.1 GCF_021647475.1 Lutibacter sp. | reverse complement strand
AAATCTATTATCACAAAAGAGTAGAACAAGGAAAAAATAAAATGAGTACTATTAACATTATTAGATGTAAATTAATGGCAAGAGCTTTTGCTGCTGTTAATAGACAAACACCCTATGTGAACACTTTGAAATTTGTTGCGTAAATAAACGAAATTTTATTTGGTACTGTCATAGAATACAGGCAGGCTTGAGCATGACGGTGTTCTTTATTATTACTAATTACGGACATACAATATAATTTTAATTAAATATCCAAAAAAAATTAGAAAACTTACTTTTCTTTATTTTAAAGTCCTACTATTTTTTTACTCCAACTTTTTAATATTTATCTTTGTGATAAGTATTGGTAAAACCACTAACAACAAAGATAAAGTAAGTACAAAGCCACCTCAATTTAGGATAAAGGAAGAAAATTGCTATAAAAAATATTGTAGTAGGTTTTAATTTACACTAAACATAATTTTGTAAAAATAAAAAATCCTACTATTTCTAGTAGGATTTTACTTTGGTGGGCAATGAGGGATTCGAACCCCCGACCCCCTCGGTGTAAACGAGGTGCTCTGAACCAACTGAGCTAATTGCCCTAAGCGGATGCAAATATATAACTTGAATTTTTATTACACAACCATTTTTTAAAAAATATTACCTAATAATTTTAATAAAAAAACTCTGAGTTCGATTAAACTCAGAGTCAATAAATTAGTTTTCTATTTCTCCAATTCAGGAACATTAGTTAATATGAAATCTCCATGCCCTGTAAATATTTTAGCATAATTTTTAAAAAAGGCTTCTCGTTTCTTTTCATCTGGCCAGTGTTGATCTACTAACTTTGTATCTTCTGAAAATATTTTTTCAATATCTGCAAAGTTATCTACCACAAATACTTCAATGGCATCTCTACTATTTGCTCCCCATAAATGCCTGTGCGTGTAATATCCTTTTATAAATGGATTTTTCATAGTTACGTTTTCAAAATATTCTTTAAAACCATCACCTCCAGAACCTAATTGATTTACTTTAACATAATATATTAATGGTTTTTTTGAATCGGTTTTTACTGGTTTTGTAAAAGGTAAGGATATATATATTTCATCGCTATGCATTGGACTATAATAATTGCTTTGCTTTTTAAAAAAAGCATCTCTATCTTCTTTTTTAGGCCAGGCTTCTGAAATAAGACTATTGCTTAATTCATTAGATTTTTCAATATCTTCCCAAGTTTTATAAACATTTACTATTTTAACTTCAGAATCATCTGGAGTAAAATAATGGAAATACACTCCTGAGCTAATTATTAAATCATTTTTGCTGGTAACTTTATCAAAATATTCTTTTTCTGTTTTTAACCAATCTTTAAAATCTACATCAGGCTCAGAGCTTCTATGTGCTGTGGTAACGGTAATATAAACTGGTTTTACTTCTTCTTTAGCAGGTTTATCTTGACTGTATGTATTGATAGAAATGAAAAGTGAAAACACAAAAATTCCTATCCATAATTTTTTAATGAAATTCATAATTTTAATTTTTTAAGTTAGTATATAATATTCTTTAATACAATAAATATGAAAAGTAGGATTGATTAAATTAAAAAGTAATAATTCCTAATTAAAGGATTTTAATTGGTTAGTTAATAGTATAAAAACATGAGGTCTGCTAATAGTATTTTAGGTAAATAACTATAAAGATCCAGTAAAAAAATTAAATATTTTTTTGAAGTTGATTGGCTGTAATATACAACTTTAATTCTATTTTAAAAAATATATTTTACAGTATATCAGACAATTAACTCTTAATTAGATTCTAAAAATGAAATGTTTTAAACAACTTCAGCAACTACAAAAGTGCTACCTCCAATAAAAATAACATCATTTTTATTTGCATTTTTTTTAGCAGATTTTAAAGCATTTTTTACAGTGGAATAGCTATTACCAAACAAATGATAGACTTCACATTCCTGTTGTAATTTAGTTTCATTTAAGCCTCTTGGAATATTGGGTTTGCAAAAATAATAAATAGCATTTTTTGGAAATAATGGTAAAACGGACTTCAGATTTTTATCATTTACCACACCAAAAACTATATGTAAATTTCTATAATTTTCTTCAGATAACTGCTGCATAACATATTGCAAACCTTCTTTATTATGACCCGTATCGCAAATAATTTTAGGAGATTGATTAAGAATTTGCCATCTACCCATCAATCCTGTATTTTCCACCACCTTTAATAATCCTTTTTTAAGTTGATTTTTAGAAATTATAAAATTATACTTTTCTAAAATTTGTAGAGTTTGTATTGCTGTTTTTATATTATGTTTTTGATAACTTCCTTTTAAATCGGTTTTTAAATTGCTTTGTAATTCTGAAGCAAAATAAATTGGTGCATTATTTTTTTTAGTAATTTTCTTAAATTTATCACTTATTTCTATTTGATTTTCTCCTATAATCACCGGAATATTAGGCTTTATAATTCCTGCTTTTTCATAAGCAATTTCAGCTAATGATTCACCTAAAAACTGCGTATGATCAAATCCAATATTAGTAATAACCGAAACAACTGGAGTAATAATATTTGTAGAATCTAAACGTCCGCCTAAACCAACTTCAATAATAGCAATATCTACTTTATGTTTGGCAAAACTATTAAATGCTAAACCAACAGTCATTTCAAAAAAAGAAAGCTGGTGGTTTTCAAAAAAGGATTTATGTTTTTTAATAAAATTAATAACTTCCATTTTTTTTATAGGTTGTCCATTAATTTTAATTCGCTCTCTAAAATCTTTTAAATGAGGCGAAGTGTATAAACCAACTTTATAACCTGCTTCTTGTAAAACCGAAGCTATCATATGGCTGGTTGAACCTTTACCATTAGTTCCTGCAACGTGCACAGTTTTAAACTTATTTTCAGGATTATGAAGTTGATTAGACAGTAAAATACTATTGGTTAAATTTTTTTTAAACGCAACTCTTCCTTGTCTTTGATACATTGGAAGGCAAGAGAACATCCAATCTAAAGTATTTTTGTAATTCATTATTTTTATTGAGCCAACTTAAACCTATATTTTATTCTTCCTGTTTGTTGAGAAGGTGCTTTTGCATCAGGTTGCCATTTTGTTTTTAGTGCAGCATCTCTGGCTTGTTCAACCAAACAATTAGCTGTATTGGTAGAACCTTTAACTCCTGCTGTTGCTTTTATTACATTTCCTTGATTATCTACTTTAATTTCTACAACCACCAAACCTTCTTCATTACAAAGATACTTAGGTTTTGGTTTATTTGTGGGTTTTCTATTACCTAAATAATAATCTCCATTACCTCCTAAACCACCATTGCCGTAATATCCATTTACATTTGGGTTTCCATTCGTTTTACCTTTATCTCCCGCTTGGTTATCATCTCCTTCTCCAGAACTTGATGTTCCTTTAGCATTATTAATGCCTCCAATTAAAGCATCCAATTTTTTCTTTTTAGCGTCTTCCTCCGCTTTTTGTTTTGCTATGGCTTTTTGTTTTTCTCGTTCTTTTTTTTCTATTTCTAATGCTTTTTTCTTTTCATCTTGTTGTTTTTTTATTGCAATAGCATCTTCTGTGTTTTGAGTAATTACTTTTTCAGAAGCTTTAACAACTTTATTTGTAACAGACTTTTCACTTGAGGTTTTTACCTCTTGAATTTGTTTTTTTACAACTGGTGTTGAAGTTTGTTTTGGTTGAAAATTACCTTTACCTACTGTTGAAGTTCCAAAATTTAAAGCAATACCAAATTCTTCAGGTGGATCTAAATACGATAATCCAACATAAAACATAGCAAAAATTAAAACACTCATAATAATAGTAGTTATAAGTGCTGATTTTCTTTTTTCTTTAGTATTTAGAAATTTTGACATACTATTTAGGTCTTACCGCTAAAATTACTTTAAATCGATTTCTATTTGCAATATCCATCACTTTAACTGCTTTTTCAATAGGAACACCTTCTGCAGCACGTAACACGATAGTTGGATTTTCTTTTTTAGATAATATAGCAAGTAGTTTATTTTCTAATTGATTTTCTTTTACTTTTTTAGCATCAATATAAAAAGCTAAATTTTTTGTAATACTTACGGATACCGATTTTCTATTTTCAGTTTTACCACTTGCCTTTGGCAACAAAATATCTAATGCACTTGTGGTAACTAATGTAGAGGTTATCATAAAAAAGATAAGTAATAAAAAAACAATATCGGTCATTGATGACATATTGAAATTTGGATTTATCTTATTTCGTCCTTTAATTTTCATTTTAAACAGGTTCGTTTAGTAAATCTAAAAACTCTACCGATTTTGCTTCCATTTCATACATCACTTTATCCGTTTTTACCACTAAATGATTGTATTGTATATAAGCAATAATACCTACAATTAATCCAGCAACCGTAGTTGTCATTGCAGTATAAAGTCCATCAGAAAGCATTTTAATATCTATTTGTCCACCTGCATTTGCAATTTGATGTATGGCTACAATCATCCCAATAACTGTTCCTAAAAAACCCAACATAGGTGCAGCACCCGCAATAGTTGCTAAAACACTTACATTTTTCTCTAACCTATATATTTCAAGCCTACCCGCATTTTCAATTGCAGTATTAATATCTTCTAAAGGTTTACCAATACGTGAAATTCCTTTTTCTACCAATCTAGCTGCTGGAGAATTAACCTGTGCACATAAAATTTTTGCGGATTCAATTTTTCCACTAGACACATAATCTCTAATTTTATTCATAAAATCGCTATCCGTTTTTGTGGCTTTGCGTATGGTAAAAAATCGTTCGAAATAAATGTATAAGGCAATAACTAGCAACACTACTAAAATTGCAATAATAATTTGACCTCCAATGCCTCCATCCATAATAAGTTTGTAAACGGATAAGGTTTTTTCTTGCGATTGAGAATTTTCTAATAAATTTTGAGCAGTTTCAACTTTTTGTTGTAGTCCAACAAGCATATTTTTTCTTTTTAAGTTAACTTAATAAGAAACGTATTTTTTAAAGTTAAATTGTAAATTCTGTTTTATTAAAATTTTAAAGATTCCATAAAGAGTAATAGCAAATATCCCAGTACATATCCAACAACCGCTAACCAAGAGATTTTTTTCATATACCAAATAAAATCTATTTTTTCCATACCCATTGCAGCAACACCCGCTGCAGAACCTATAATTAACATACTACCACCCGTACCTGCGGCGTAGGCAATTAAATGCCAAACACTTGCATCTAATGGTGCATTATACATTCCCATAGAAGCGGCTACTAATGGAACATTATCTATTATTGCGGATAAAACACCTAATAATGAAATTACAATACTTTGATTTGGAATGGCACTATTTAAAACTTCAGATAAATACCTCAAAGAACCCATAGCCTCACCATTAATAGAACCATAAACCAATGATTCTAATGCTGCAACCGCCATTAAAATTCCTAAGAAAAATAAGATGCTAGACATTTCAATACGTGATAATGCTTTATGTGCAGAATATAAATGTCTTCTGTCTTGTGAAAAATCTTCTTCAGGATGAATAAATTCTGATACTAACCAAACCACTCCCAAACCTAACATCATGCCTAAATAAGGTGGTAAATGGGTTACTGTTTTAAATACAGGAACAAACAATATCATACCCAAACCTAAAAACAACATAGTTTTACTACTTAATAGTTTCTCATTTTTTAATTCTTCTACACTTGTTTCTTCAATTTCTATATTTCCTTTAAAAACTGGTAAAAAGAAAGTCGCTAATAATACTGGAACTACCAAATTCACTAATGACGGTAAAAATAAACGCTCCACTAAATGAGCGGCAGAAGTACGTTTACCAATCCATAACATTGTAGTGGTAACATCTCCAATTGGCGACCAAGCACCACCAGCGTTAGCTGCAATAATAATTAAACCTGCAAACCAAATTCGTTCATTTTTATTTGTTACTAATTTTCTTAGTAAAGTAATTAAAACAATTGTTGCTGTTAAATTATCAATAACTGCTGATAAAAAGAAAGCCAAAATAGAGATAATCCATAATAATTTTGTTTTAGATTTAGTTCTTACCCAACCTTTTAAAATTTCAAACCCTCTGTGCAAATCTATAATTTCAACAATAGTCATTGCACCAATTAAAAAGATTAATATTTCAGAAGTTTTTCCTAAATGATGCAATAATAGATTTGTAAAACCTTCTTCAGTTTTATCATCAATAACACCATTTAAAACACTTAATGTATGCTCATGAGCATCAATTAATGTAAACCAACCTTGATGAAATCCTATAGCTAATAAAGCCCACATTAAAGCGGCCATTAATAAAGCAGGAACTGTTTTATCTAATTTAAGTGGATGTTCTAACGTAATAGTTAAGTAACCTAAAACAAAAAGAATAATTATTATTGCCGTCATGTGCTTTTTTTAAAATTTGTTAAATATATAAAATTACTAGTAATTATAGATTGATTATAAAAGTCTTTTTTAATTGAAAGTTATAATTTATAATAAATCAAATTTTCATTACTTTTTAAAAGAATTTACAATATTACAATATAAAAATTAGCAATAATAAAATTAAAAAAAGAACCTACAAATTACACCCGCAAGGACTCCATAAACAACAGCAATAAGTAGCCGACAATATAACCTGTTACCGCCAACCAAGAAATTTTCTTCATATACCAAATAAAATCTATTTTTTCCATTCCCATTGCTGCTACACCCGCTGCAGATCCTATTATAAGCATGCTTCCTCCAGTTCCTGCGGCATAGGCAATTAAATGCCAAACACTTGCATCTAGCGGTGCATTATACATTCCCATAGAAGCGGCTACTAAAGGCACATTATCAATAACCGATGACATTGCTCCTAGCAATGATATTACCACGCTTTGGCTTGGAATTGATCTACTTAACATTTCAGATGCATATCGTAATACACCTACAGATACTGGTTGTCCATTTACCAAAACTGTTCCATAAACAAGTGATTCTAAAGCTGCAACTGCCATTAAAATTCCAAAGAAAAATAAAATACTCGACATTTCTATACGTGATAATGCTTTATGTGTAGAATATAAATATCTTCTTTCTTTAGTAAAATCATCTTCGGGATGAATAAATTCAGAAACTAACCACACAATTGCAAGTCCCAACATCATTCCCAAATATGGAGGCAAATCCGTAATTGACTTAAATATAGGTACAAATAAAATCATACAAATACCCACTATTAGCATGGTTTTACTACTCAAAAGTTTTTGAGATTGTTTATCAATTTCTTCATTTTTAACAACTTTTAATTTTCCTTTAAAAATGGGTAAAAATAGGCTTCCTATTAATACAGGCACAACTATATTCACAATAGATGGAATTGATAACCGTGCAATTAAATGTGCAGCTGAAACCCGTTTTCCAATCCATAGCATAGTAGTAGTAACATCTCCAATTGGCGTCCAAGCACCTCCTGCATTTGCTGCAATAATAATAAACCCTGCATACCAAATTCTATCTTCTCTAGTAGCTACTAATTTTCGTAATAACGTTACTAAAACTATTGTTGCCGTCAAATTGTCAATTACTGAAGATAAAAAAAATGCCAAAATAGAAATAATCCAAAGTAATTGCTTTTTATTTTTTGTTTTAACCAAATCTTTTAAAACTTGGAATCCATGGTGCAAATCTATTATTTCAACAATGGTCATTGCTCCTATTAAAAAAATTAAAATTTCACATGTTTTACCGAAATGATATAATAACAAATTAGTAAAACCATCTTCACCCAACTCATTTACTACTCCATTAGTAGCATTAAAAGTAGTATCATTTTGATTTATTAAAGTAAACCAACCTTGATGAAATCCAACCGATAATAAAGCCCACATCAACGAAGCCATTAACAATGCAGGTACAGTTTTATCTAATTTTAAAGGATGCTCTAATGTAATTGCTAAATAGCCAAGAACAAACAGAAGTATAATTATTGAGGTCATAAAAAAAAGTATTTTAAAGTTTAAAAGTATAAAAACAACACTTACTGATTGATAAAAAAAGTAATTTTTTTATTTAAAAAATAATTATTTTAAAATAATCAAAAAAAATAACCTATTTAAAAAGATTCTGTAATTTTGTAATATTAAATTTATTTTAAATGAAATTAACTAAAACACCTATCAACTTCAATATTGTAAAGTCAAAAATTGAAAAATCAGGCATTAAAAATATTGGTACAGCTTCAATTAGAGAATTAGTGAGCTTAGTTAATGAAATTCAAAAAGCAACTGGAGAAAAATTTATACGAATGGAAATGGGTGTTCCTGGTTTAACACCTCCTAAAATTGGAATGAATGCTGAAATTAAAGCCCTAAAAGCTGGTGTAGCGGCAAAATACCCAATGATTGATGGCGTTTCTCATTTAAAAGATGAAATTGCTTTATTTGTAAAAAACTTTTTAAATATTAAAGTTGACCGAAAAAGTTGTATTCCAACTGTTGGCTCTATGCAAGGTGCTTTTGCAACATTTTTAATGGTTAATAAATTACATCAAAAAAAAGATACCGTTTTATTTATTGATCCAGGTTTTCCAGTTCAAAAACAACAATTAGAAGTATTAAATCAAAAATATGAAACGTTTGATGTCTATAATTTTAGAGGTGATACTTTAGAAGAAAAATTGATTTCTTATTTAGAAAAAGGAAACATAAATTCCATTGTATATTCCAACCCAAACAATCCATCATGGATTTGTTTTACCGAAAAAGAATTACAAATTATAGGAAAACTCGCCACAAAATATAATGTAATTGTAGTAGAAGATTTAGCCTATTTTGCAATGGATTTTAGGAAAGATTATTCTAAACCAGGACAAGCACCCTATCAACCAACCGTTGCTAATTATACCGATAATTGGATATTGCTGATCTCTAGTTCAAAATCATTTTCTAATGCTGGTCAACGTATTGGAATGATGGTAATTAGCAATGCTCTTTTTAATAGAAAATACGAATCTTTAAATGCAAAATTTGGCAATCCTTTATTTGGTTATAATTTAATTTACAAAGTACTATATTCTCTATCTTCTGGTGTTACACATTCGGCACAATATGGTTTAGCTGCTATGCTAAAAGCTGCAAATTCTGGTGAATTTGATTTTGTGGAAATCATTAAAGAATATGGTAAAAGAGCCAAAATCATGAAAAAATTATTTGTGGATAATGGTTTTACCATCGTCTATGATAAAGATGAAGATAAAGTGCTTGCCGATGGTTTTTACTTTACCATTTCTTATAAAAATATGACCGGTTCTCAATTATTAGAACATCTTTTGTATTATGGAATTTCAGCAATTTCATTAGAAATAACAGGAAGTTATCATACCGAAGGATTAAGAGCTTGTGTTTCACAAACAAAACCTGCTCAATTTAAAGATTTAGAAAACAGATTACAACAATTTAATAAAGATTTCTCTTAATAATATTTCTAAAATGAAGTATTAAATAAACTAAAACTAACCCGTTGTGCATTATAATAAAATTTTGTCAATTTGAGTAAATTTTAGCCTTTTTAGGCAGGGCAAACTCACACTTTTATTTTCAATATCCTTAATAAATAGTCTTCATCCCAAGCCGCTTTGAGTCTTTTGCTTTTAACCGACAGTTTTTTAGTTTGTTCATTTTTCAGGAGGTTCAAGGCTA
>NZ_JAKIUR010000073.1 GCF_021647475.1 Lutibacter sp. | reverse complement strand
TAATTACAGAGCTAAAAATCAATAGTCTGCGTCATTGCGATGATTGAAGAGCAACGAAAAGAAGAAGCAATCTCATTTTTATGAAAAGATTGCTTCAAATTACTGCACTACGTTTATAATTTTCGCAGTGACATTTTAATTTTTAGTTATTTAAAGTAAATTTTTAGGTTGAACTTTGGTTGTTACGCCAGTTCAGGTAATTTTTGATAAAAAATGGTATCAAGAACGGCTGTCTTTAACTAAAAAACCTATTCTCGATACTAATTTTAAGCCTAAAAAGGCTAAAATTCACTCGAATTGACGAAATTTTATCAAAATGCACAACGGGTAGTTACTATTAATAGCATTGTAATCTGTATTTCTAAATTAGAGATTACTTCAGCTTTTTCAAAACCTCGTAATGACGATATTTTTTGTTAATAGGAGCAATAGCAATGTAATCTGTATTTCTAAATTAGAGATTACTTCAGCTTTTTCAAAACCTCGTAATGACGATATTTTTTGTTATTGTTAAGAAGTTAATTAGAACTTATTTAATGTTTGTTTTAAAACAAATTTGGATATTTACTTGGATTAGTTTCACTCATTACCGTATAAATTGCTTCAAAAATAGTTTCGTGGTTTGGTTTTGAAAAATAATCGCCATCGGTGCCAAAAGCAGCTCTATGATTTTTAGCTGTTAAAGTAATAGGTTTACTATCTAAATATTGGTAGGCATTTTGTTTTTCTAAAATTTCTTGTAATAAATAAGCTGAAGCTCCGCCAGGTACATCTTCATCAATAATAATTAATCGATTTGTTTTTTCAATACTTTTTACAACTTGATGACTTTTGTCAAATGGTAATAGACTTTGTACATCAATAATTTCAGCATTAATATTAACTTGTTCTAATTTGGAAATAACTTCTTCAATAATTTTTAAAGTTGAACCATAACTTATCACAGTAATATCATTTCCTTTTTTTATAACTTCAACTTCACCAATAGGAGTTTTAAATTCTCCAAGATTATTAGGTAATTTTTCTTTTAATCGATAACCATTTAAATTTTCAACCACTAAAGCAGGTTCATCACATTCTAATAAGGTATTGTAAAATCCGGCGGCTTTTGTCATATTTCTAGGAACTAAAATATTCATTCCTCTTAACAAATGTACGATGGCTCCCATTGGTGAACCTGAATGCCAAATACCTTCTAATCGATGTCCGCGAGTTCTAACAATTAATGGTGCTTTTTGTTTACCAACGGTTCTATAATGTAAGGTTGCTAAATCATCGCTCATTATTTGTATGGCGTATAATAAATAATCTAAATATTGAATTTCAGCAATTGGACGCAATCCGCGTAATGCCAACCCAATGCCTTGACCAATAATAGTGGCTTCTCTAATGCCTGTATCTGCCACACGCAATGCTCCATATTTTTCTTGCAAACCTACTAAACCTTGATTTACATCGCCAATTTTACCAGTATCTTCTCCAAAAATGAGTAAGTTTTTATGAACACTAAAAAGAACATCAAAATTTTCCCTTAAAACTAATCTTCCATCAACTAATTTTGCATTTTGGCTATAGGTTGGTTTTACTTCAGAAATAGTACTCACTTTTTGTTCCGAAATACTATACAAATGTGAATCAAATTTTGGTTGTTCCGTTTTAGTATAATTAGTTATCCAATTTTGTAATTCAGTTTTAATAGGTGAATTTTCATTTATGGTATAAATAAGAGCATTTTTAGCTGTTGCAACAAGGTCTTTTCTTGCAGGATTGATTTCGTTAAGTAAATCCGTTCTTAATTTTAGGATGAAGGTTTTGTTTTTGCTGGTATTTGCAATTTTTTCAAGTAAAATAGCAACTTCTTTTCTTTTTTCGAGTATTGGATTTAAAAAAGCACTCCAGGCATTTCTTTTTGCTTCTCTAACTTCTTTTTTTGCTTCTTTTTCTATCTCAATTATTTCATCTTCTGAATTTACAATTTTTAATGAACTTCCATTTTCATCATTTAAATCAAATTCTAAAATCCAATCTCTTAATTTTGAATTACAATCGTTTTGTTTTTCATGCATTAACCGTTCTTTAGATTTATATCTTTCATGAGAACCTGAAGTAGAGTGCCCTTGAGGTTGTGTTAAATCTTTAACATGAATTAATACTGGAACATGTTCTTCTCTTGCAATTTTAGCGGCTTTTGCATAAACGTCAATTAGTTTGGGATAATCAAAACCTTCTACCACAAAAATTTCATATCCTTTTTCATTTTCTGTGCGTTGAAAGCCTTTTAAAATTTTAGAAATACTTTCTTTGGTTGTTTGATATTTTGCTGGGACAGAAATTCCATAATCATCATCCCAAACGCTTATTATCATCGGAACTTGTAACACTCCGGCAGCATTAAAAGTTTCAAAAAAAACGCCTTCAGTAGTACTTGCATTGCCAATTGTTCCCCAAGAAATTTCATTTCCATTATTAGAAAACATTGGATTTTTAAGTCCATCAACTTTTCTATATATTTTTGATGCTTGTGCAATTCCTAACATTCTAGGCATTTGACCTGCGGTTGGAGAAATATCGCCACTTGAGTTATATTGTTCGGTTAAATTTTTAAATTGACCGTGATTGTCTAAGCTGTGTGTAGCAAAATGTCCACCCATTTGTCTGCCTCCAGACATTGGGTCATCTTTAATGCTAGGATTAGCATATAAGCCAGCAAAAAATTGTTGTGGAGTTAGCTCTCCAATTGCCATCATAAAAGTTTGATCTCTGTAATAACCAGATCTAAAATCACCTTTTTTAAATGCTTTAGCCATGGCTAATTGTGGTACTTCTTTTCCATCACCAAAAATTCCAAATTTGGCTTTTCCAGTTAAAACTTCCCTTCTTCCTAAAATGCTACATTCTCTACTTATAACAGCTAATTTATAATCATTTAGAACTTCTTTTTTAAATTGTTCAAATGAAAGTTGTTTAGAGTTGGTGGTAGAAGTTGTAGCCATAAATATTAATTTTTTTAGTATTGCAAACTTACAATTTTTAAATGATTTTTAAAAATATCCTAATTAAACGAGGTTATGTTGATTTTTTTTGAATAAAATTCAATAAATATTGCAATAAATTGATAAATATTAAATTTTATAAAAAAATAATGAAATTTAATAAAATCCTCTACGTATAAAATTATAGATTTTTTTGGGTTTAATTTCTAAAACAAATCTAATTTTAGAACTGTAACTAGGTTGAGAAATTTCCCATCCTAAGTTGGAGTGAAAAGGAAAATATATTTCTAAAATATCTTGTATAAAATTTAAACGTATGCCGTTTTCGTGTGCAAAATACACTTTTGAATTTTTGTTTTTTACAAATCCAACATCATTATAAATTTCAATCCATCGCCAAATTCCTATACTGGTATTAAGTGTTGATAGCCATTCGTTAGCATAAGGAACCTCTAGTTTAGACTTAAATCCACCTTCATTAATAATAATTTGTTGGCTAAAAATTCCTGAAGTTTCTGATCTACCTAAATAGTTATACTGAAATAAATAATCTGTAGGGCGATCTAATGCAAAATTAAAATAGGTAGATTCAGTTTTATTAGATAAAAATACTCCTGCAAAAAATCTAAAATCGAATTGTCTATTTGTATCTGTTAATTTTCGATATCTTGCATTTAATGAAATTTTACTAAACTTATTTGCTATTTGAATCCCAGTAGATAGCCTAACATCTTCAATTATTGCAGGTTTAGCATAACCATAACTTAAGTTAAATACATTGTATTTGTTGGTTTCTAAAGGTAGAGTTTGTATTGGTGATTTTTCTCTATCAATCATTGTAAAAGAAGCTAGTAAAGCATTGCCACTAACATCTCTTAAATTTTTGCGTTTAAATTGTACTAAAACATAAGGAGTTAAACTGTTATAGGTTAAATTATTATCATAGTGATAATTACTACCAGATAATCCAATAGCAAGTTTATTTACTTTTTTATTTTCGGGTAAGTACTCATAAAGCATTGAATAACTGCCTGAAAATGTTTTACTTTTAGTGCTATAGGAAGGAACAACTTTATAAGTAAATTTTTTCTTTAATATAGTTTTGTTAGATAATGCTAAACCAAGTATAGCACCATCATAATAATTAAATCGGAAAACGGGAGTGTAAAATAACTCATTATAATATGGGTTTTCAATATCCTTCAAAAATTTAACTTTCAAAGGTCTGTTTAAAATACTTCTATTAATATTTTTCCAATTATTTTTGTAATTACATTCAGGTAATAATGATTCGTAATTTAAGGATAACCTATTAAACCCGTCTTTGGGAATTGTTATTGTAGCAATAGAATCAATATTTGTAAGCCATTTTCTATATTTAATTTCCTTGTTTTTTATACCATACAATTCTATAGGTGCTGTAAATTTTCGTTTGTTTACAATAGTTATTTCTAATGAATCTTTTTTTCGTTTGATTTTTTTAATGGTATAATCAATTTTTTTATTGGTATTTAAAAAATCATTTTTAAACCATCGAAGATCTTTTTTGGTTTTAATGAAATTAAAAAACAGATTGCTTTTTGTTCTTTTATTGGCGTAAGTATTTGAAAAGTTTACAATAGCACTATCAATTTTGTTATTTCCCAAATAATGATTTAGGTATTGCAACCCAATACCAGCTTTATATTTGTTAGTTATTTTTCGGTTAAAGTTAGATAAAGAATCAGCTTGCATAGTTAATGCCTGATCTAAATTTTTACGTGCAGCAAATTGATGAACAAAATTGTATTTTTGGTTGAAACTAATTTTGGCTAAATTAAAATTGCGAATTCCCCATAGTTTTGAAGCACTTCCAATAGCTTTAACTTCAGGATAAAATTTTTCGACATATTTAATCATTAAATAAGTTTGCAAACCGTTAGGTAGCCAAGTATCTTTTCGTTTATTAAATAAAAAAAGATTATTGATGTATTTTTCTGTAATAATTTTAAACATTTTAATGTCCCATTCAAAAGTATCACTAAATGGAGCGATAAAAGATGGAAGTTGATTAAAGCCATATACTGGATTTTTATCGTAATCCACTTTGTTAATTAATATTTTTTTATGAGGATATTTTCCTAAATAATATTGAATAAAGTCTAATTCTCTATTTAATATTTCTGTTTTAATGGGAATATTTAACTTTTCAGAATTTAGATTAGAAATTACGCTTACAGGTTTTGAGTTATAAGTAATAAAATCTTTTAATGAATCTATGTTTAATTCAACATCTAGTTGATTTTTTCCTGATAAGGAATAAATAGTTTCATTACCTTTTGTAATAAAATTGCTATCCAAATCACTATGAATTTCAAAGTTTTTTGGAACTGTAAAAGTGATTTTGAAATTTGTAAAATCTTGATATAAATCATCCATATTCAAATTGGAATACGTTTGCCAAGTTTTATCAAAAATAGCGGGCGTTAAATACCAATATCTTAAATTAAAATTATTGGTAGAAAAACCATATCCAGTAAATTTTGAATTGGGTAATTTAATGGTATATTTTGCTGTAATTAATACGGAGTTATTTGGTTTTAACGGAGCGTTTAACAATATTCTTAAAATATCTGGATGTACTTTTGTTATTTCCCAATTAGCTATTTTGCCTGAAATTAATAGCTTATGAATATTAGTATTTCCTCTGTTTTTATCGGATGTAAAATGAAATGATTTTTTATAGTTTTCAACAAATCGTTTTGCTAAAGGTGTATTTTTATCTTTGTAAGCATTTGCCCAATTATGAAAATATATTTCGTTTAAAATAGTATCAGAATTATTATAAAAAATAGTTTTTTGAGTTATTTCTATTTCATGGGTTGACACCTTTAATTTAGCATTAATATCAATAGTATTATTTTGAGAAAAAGACTTTTGGATACAAAATAATGCAATAAATAAAAAGGTTAAAATATATTTTTTCAAACTGGGGTATCTTAAAAGTTAGGACTAAAATTATATTTATTATAAAATGAATCAATTACCTCCAAAACCTCTTTTTCAGTATCAACCACAGAGAAAAGATTTAAATCTTCTTTACTTATATTCCCTTGCTCAATTAAGGTGTTTTTAATCCAATCGATTAAAGGTGACCAAAAATCGGTACCTACTAAAACAATTGGAAATCTTCCTATTTTTTTAGTTTGAATTAAGGTTATGGCTTCAAAAAGTTCATCCATAGTTCCAAAACCACCGGGCATTGCTACAAAACCTTGAGAGTATTTAGTAAACATTACTTTACGCACAAAAAAGTAATCAAAATCTAATACTTTATCATCATCAATATAAGGGTTTTCATGTTGCTCATGAGGTAATTCAATGTTCAAACCTACAGATACTCCACCACCACGATTTGCTCCTTTATTCCCTGCTTCCATAATTCCAGGACCACCACCTGTAATAACACCATAACCATGTTTTGTTAAATTATAGGCAATGCTTTCTGCTAATTTATAGTATTTGTGATCTGGTTTTGTACGTGCTGAACCATATATAGTTACACAAGGACCAATTTTACTTAAACGCTCAAAGCCTTCAACAAATTCGGCCATAATTTTAAAAATTGCCCAAGAGTCGTTGGTTTTTACTTCGTTCCAAGTTTTTTGTTTAAATTTATTATGTATAATATTTTCTTCTTTTTTTGTCATTTTATTTTTTTTAAAAATGGAATGGCTAAGTTAATTCTTTTTTTAAAAACTTGGCAGTGTAGCTTTTATTGTGTTTAATAATTTCTTCCGGAGTGCCTTGGCAAATAATTGTACCACCTTTTTTTCCGCCTTCCATACCAATATCAATAATATAATCTGCTAGTTTTATTACATCTAAATTATGTTCAATTACTAAAACAGTATTTCCTTTATTCGTTAATTTATTAAGCACTCCCATAAGTACTCTTATATCCTCAAAATGAAGTCCTGTGGTAGGTTCATCTAGAATGTAAAAAGTATTTCCTGTATCTTTTTTAGATAATTCTGAAGCTAACTTTATGCGTTGTGCTTCTCCTCCAGATAATGTTGTAGATTGCTGACCAAGAGTTATATACCCTAAACCAACATCTTGTATGGTTTTTAATTTTCTATAAATTTTAGGAATATTCTCAAAAAATTTAACAGCAACATTGATAGTCATATTTAACACGTCAGAAATAGATTTTCCTTTGTATCTGATTTCCAAAGTTTCTCGATTAAATCGTTTGCCTTGACAAGTTTCGCAGGTTACATGAACATCTGGTAAAAAATTCATTTCAATTACTCTAACTCCAGCACCTTGACATGTTTCACATCTTCCTGCTTTTACGTTAAAAGAAAATCTTCCAGGCTTATAACCTCTAATAGCTGCTTCACTAGTTTTAGCAAATAAATTTCGAATTTCACTAAAAACACCGGTATAAGTTGCAGGATTAGAGCGCGGAGTTCTTCCAATTGGAGATTGATTAATTGCTATAACTTTATCAACGTAATTTAATCCTTCAATTTTTTTATAAGGCATTGGTTTTTTAACACCTCTATAAATGTGTTTATTTAAAATTGGGTATAAAGTTTCATTAATTAAGGTTGATTTTCCACTACCAGAAACTCCGGTAACACAAATCATTTTTCCCAAAGGAAAACTAACGGTTACATTTTTTAAATTGTTTCCAGTTGCACCAGATAAAGTGATTTTGTGTCCATTTCCTTTTCTTCTTTTTTTCGGTATCTCAATTTTTCTTTTTCCATTTAAATAGTCAGCGGTTAAAGTATTATGCTTTATTAATTGCTGAAAATTACCTTCACTTACAATTTCTCCGCCGTGCATGCCAGCACCAGGACCAATATCTAACACAAAATCTGCATGCTCAATCATTTCTTTATCATGTTCTACCACAATTACTGAGTTTCCAATATCGCGTAAATTTAGTAAGGAATTAATCAGTTTTTGATTGTCTTTTTGATGTAATCCAATGCTTGGTTCATCTAAAATATATAAAACACCAACTAGTTGTGAGCCAATTTGTGTGGCTAACCTAATTCGTTGAGCTTCACCGCCAGATAAAGATTTTGAGCTTCTATCTAAGGTTAAATACCCTAAACCAACATCTAATAAAAATTGAATACGAGTTCTTATTTCTTTTAAAATTTCAGAAGCAATTTTAAGTTGTTTATCAGTTAATTTTTCTTCTATTTTAGAAAACCATTTTGCTAATTCTTGAATGTCTAAATGAGCAAGTTCTGAGATATTTTTAGTATTTATTTTAAAAAATAGAGCTTCTTTTTTTAGTCGATTACCTTTACAAGTTTCACAAGGCATTTCATCCATAAAATTATTAGCCCAGCGTTTTATGGAACTGCTTTCACTATGTTGATATTGATTTTCAATAAAGGCTATAATTCCTTCAAAATCAATTTCATAATTACGAGTAATTCCCATTGTTTTTGATACAATTTCAAACTTTTCATTACCTCCATTTAAAATGATATCTAAGGCAGGTTTTGGTATTTTAGAAATAGGATCAGTTAGTTGAAAATGGTAACGTTCTGCAATTAATTGAAGTTGTTTAAAAATCCAACTATTTTTTTGTTCGCCTAAAGGAATAATTCCACCATTTTTTATAGAAACTGAAGTATCAGGAATTATTTTTTTGGTATTTACTTTGTTGTTTTTTCCTAATCCGTTACACGTTTTACAAGCTCCTTTTGGAGAATTAAATGAAAAAGAATTTGGTTCTGGATTTGGATAAGAAATACCCGTATCAGGACACATTAAATCTCTACTAAAATACCTTGGAATTTCTGAGTCATAATCAATTAACATAAGTACATTATCTCCTGAATATAAAGCAGTTGTAATGGTTTCTTCTAAACGTTTTTCGGAAGATTTATTAACCAATAGGCGGTCAATAACAATTTCAATATCATGGATTTTATAACGATCTAAACGCATCCCTTTTTCTAGCTCTTTTATTTTTCCATCCACTCTAACCCGAACAAAACCTTGTTTAGCAATTTGCTCAAATAATTCGCGATAATGTCCTTTTCTAGATTTAATAATAGGAGCTAAAACCATTATTTTTTTTCCGTCAAATTCATTTAAAATTAAGTTTTTGATTTGTTCATCGCTATAACTTACCATTTTTTTGTTGGTATTATAGGAATAAGCATCTGAAGCTCTGGCAAATAAAAGCCTTAAAAAGTCATAAATTTCAGTAATAGTTCCAACCGTTGAACGCGGATTTTTATTAGTAGTTTTTTGTTCAATAGAAATAACTGGGGAAAGTCCTTCAATTTTATCAACATCGGGGCGTTCTAATCCACCTAAAAATTGTCGTGCATACGCTGAAAAAGTTTCAATATATCTACGTTGACCTTCTGCATAAATAGTATCAAATGCTAGGGATGATTTTCCACTACCACTTAAACCAGTTATCACTACCAATTTTTCTCTGGGAATTCGTACATCAATATTTTTTAAGTTGTGTACTCTTGCTCCAAATACTTCTATATATTCTTCTTGTTTTGCCATTGTATTTTTGGAAAGTTGCAAAGTTAAATAAATGAAACTAAAATTTAATTATATATCGATGTCTTATTCAGGGCAAACTCACACTTTTTCTTTGATAAAAGCTAGATAATCAGTTGATTTATAGTTGTCAAAGTTATTAATTATTTGTATATTATACTGATAATCAATAATTTACATCAATGACATCAAGTAG
>NZ_JAKIUR010000072.1 GCF_021647475.1 Lutibacter sp. | reverse complement strand
ATTAGAACAAAATCTAATGCCTTTGCTTTGAAAGATAGAATTTATTATAACGCTCTAAAAAACGCAATGAAACAAATTAATGAGTTATCAACAAATAAATATCAAAATGTGGCGTAATCGTGAATGTCTTGCGTAAGGTCAGTAACTAATTAAATTCGTATCTTTGACAAAATCAAAGGCTTAAGTAAATTATGGTACAACAAGTAACAAATGGTATAAAAGTTTCTGTTACTTCTATTTTTGAAGGTACTAGCTACCGAAATTATAGATTGTATTATTCGTTTAGTTATCAGGTTATTATAGAAAATCAAAGTAATGAAATCGTTCAATTATTGAACCGACACTGGAAAATATTTGATTCCTTAAACAATATTGAAATTATAGAAGGTGATGGCGTAATTGGTAAAAAACCTATTTTAAAACCTTTACAAAAACACACCTATAAATCCAATTGTTTTTTAAATTCGCCTATTGGTGCAATGAAAGGTTTTTACACGATGATTAATTTAAGTAATTCCAACACTTTTAAGGTAGTAATTCCTACGTTTCAATTAATGGTTCCAAATACTAGTAATTAAAAATAAATCTTTTTTTTAATTGAAGAAATAACATCTTCATAAATCATTTCTATTTGTCCTTTTTCCTTTTTAACAGAAGTTATACTGACGGTTTCAATAGTTGAGCGTTTCATTAAAACTGATTGCGACTTATCTCCAATTTCTGAATGGTGAAATTTTAAAATATTTTCTATTGAAAAATCTTGTTCGTTTTGCCAATTTTGAAACCACTTTTTTCGATTGTTTTTACTGCTTTCAGCGTATAATGTAGAAGACGACCATATTTTTGGTTGCTGTTCTAATTCAGTAAAATGTTTTTGCTTTTCATCCCAAATTAATTCGTATAAATGTAATTTAATATCGTTCCAATCAACAACTATCATTGTAAATGGTTCTACATTTTCTAAATTTAATAGCGTTATATATTCTTTTGAGTTAGAAGCTTTCAATAATTCCTTAGCAATTACACCTCTACTTTTGGCATAATTTTTCTTTTTAATATGATTTACAAATCCACCATTTAAAATGCAAACCAATCTTTTTTTAGAGCTCACTCCTATCCATGTTCCTCCAGCAATTTTATCTTTTGGATACAGTAAATTCACCTCATTTTCAACATAATTTTTCGGTAAAAAAGTTTCCCTTGATTTTTGTTCATCCCTATTTGATGTTAAAATAAAATCGTTGTTTTTTAAAGGTAAAAAAGTAACTGTGCACATGGCGTTATTATTCTAATTTTGAGATTCAATATATTAAAAAAAGTCGTTTCTATTTAGTAACTTTGCAACAAATTTAAAATAAAAACACTTTAAAAAATAATATTATGGCTTCAGGATTTTACCAAGTACCAAAAGCTGTTAACGAGCCTATTAAATCATATGCTCCAGGTAGCCCAGAATTAAAAAGTTTAATGGCTACTTATAACAAAATGTATCAAGAAAATATTGATATTCCATTCTACATCGGTGGCAAAGAATATAGAACTGGAAAAACAGTTGATATTCACCCTCCACACGATCATAAACATTGTGTAGGAAAATACCATACCGCAGAAAAAGAACATCTTGAATTAGCAATTAAAAAAGCTGCCGAAGCAAGAGAAAAATGGGCGAAAACAAGTTGGCAAGATAGAGCTGCAATTTTTTTAAAAGCAGCCGATTTATTAGCTGGTCCATTTAGAGATAAAATGAATGCCGCCACTATGATTGCACAATCTAAAAATGTATTTCAAGCTGAAATAGATGCTGCTTGTGAATTAATTGATTTCTTTAGATTTAATGTTGAATTTATGACAGAAATTTACAGCAATCAACCACAATCTTCTGCTGGAATTTGGAATAGAATGGAATATAGACCGTTAGAAGGATTTATTTATGCAATTACTCCGTTTAACTTTACTTCCATTGCAGGAAATTTACCAGGTGCACCTGCACTAATGGGAAATGTGGTAATTTGGAAACCAGCACGTTCTCAAGTATATTCCGCAAAAGTAATTATGGAATTATTTAAAGCTGCTGGTTTACCAGATGGTGTTATAAATATGGTTACAGGTAATTCATCCATGATAACAGATGTATTATTAGGAAGTTCTGATTTTGCAGGAGTTCACTTTACGGGTTCTACACCTGTATTTAAAAGTTTTTGGACAACAATTGGTAACAATATTGATACTTATAAAGCTTACCCTAGAATTGTGGGAGAAACTGGTGGAAAAGATTTTATTTGGGCACATCCAACTGCTAATCCACAAGAAGTTGCTACAGCAATTTCAAGAGGTGCATTTGAATTCCAAGGTCAAAAATGTTCTGCTGCTTCAAGAGCCTATTTACCAAAAAGTTTATGGAAAGATATTAAAGCTGCCATAATTAAAGATATAAAATCTTTTAAAATGGGAACTCCAGCTGATACTGGTAATTTTATAAATGCTGTAATTGATGATAGAGCTTTTAAAAAACTTTCTGGCTATATTGATCAAGCTAAAAAAGATGTTGATGCTGAAATTATAGTTGGTGGTAATTATGATGATTCAAAAGGTTATTTTATTGAGCCTACTATAATTGTTACTACCAATCCACAATATAAAACGATGTACACTGAGCTGTTCGGACCAATTATCACCATATACATATATGAAGATAAAGCTTGGGAAGAATCATTAGATATTTTAGACAAAACAAGTGAATATGCCTTAACCGGAGCAATTTTTAGTGGTGATAGATATGTAATTGATATTGCTACTAACAAATTAGAAAATGCTGCTGGTAATTTCTATATCAATGATAAACCAACAGGAGCCGTTGTTGGTCAACAACCTTTTGGTGGTGCTCGCGGATCAGGAACTAACGATAAAGCAGGTTCTGTTTGGAATTTATTACGTTGGGTAAGTAACCGAACTATTAAAGAAACTTTTGTACCTCCTACTGATTATAGGTATCCGTTTTTAGGTTAACAAAAACTTAACTACCAAAAAAAGCTCGCTAATTGCGAGCTTTTTTAGTATCTAACATTTAAATTTTTAATTAACCTTTTTCCAACTTATCAGCATCTGGCAACAACCCAACCAATTCTTGTGGATTATGAATTAAAACTGGTATATGTTGCGGACAAATATAAAATTCACTTTTTTGGTAATAAAATTTTGTTACTGGTGTTTCGTTTGAATTTTTCTTACAAACTAAACATTCTTTAATTTCAGCCATAATTTTTTGTTTAAAGGACAAAAATATCCTTATAATTTTTATTCACAAATGACCTTTGTCACATAACATGTTAAAAAGTAAAAAGCTCGCCAATGGCGAGCTTTCCTTTACTAATGTTAAAATATTTATTATTTTTTCTGTAATTTACAGTACATGAACAAACCCTAAATTTAATATGAGGGTACATAAAAATAGGTTAAACGTTTGAAAGCTAATTGCTATTTACATTATTTATAATAAAATTTCGAGGCAAAATTAAGAACTCTTTAGTAAATAAAAAATAACAAATGTCACATTAGTTACTTTTTAAAGGAATATGCACTACTTTTTTAGTTTCAAAAAAATCTTCTGCAAAGTAGTCTGAAAGGTTATAAATAGTAGCTTTTGGAAAGTTTTGAAGTTCTTGTTTTAAATCACCACCTTTTAAATATAAAATTCCGTTTTTTATAGTGTGGTTTTGTTCTTTCTTAATCTTTTTACGTGTCCATTTCACAAAATCATCCATATTAGTTACTGCTCTGCTTACAATAAAATCAAATTTTCCATTAACTTTTTCAGCTCTTAAGTGAGCAGCTTGTACGTTAGCCAACTCTAATGCATTTACCACTTCATTTACCACTTTAATTTTTTTACCAATGGAATCCACTAAATAAAATTTAACTTCTGGAAACAAAATAGCTAAAGGAATTCCTGGAAATCCTCCACCAGTTCCAATATCTAAAATTTTTGCTCCAGAATTAAAAGGTTGCACTTTTGCTATCCCTAATGAATGCAATACATGTTTTATATAAAGTTCATCAATATCCTTTCTTGAAATCACATTAATTTGAGCATTCCACTCTAAATAAAGATTCTTTAAAGCCTCAAACCTTGCATCCTGAATTTTAGTTAAATTCGGGAAATATTTTCTTATTATATCCATATTTTAAATTCAATTAGAGCAAAAATACAACTATACTATTTATTTCACACATCATAAAAAAGTGTTATTTTTTTTCAAAAAACATAAAAACTCATAAAAATGATTTATTTTCGTTGCCTTACAAACTAAATAAAAAATAAAATTTATATAATCATATGACTATTAAATCTATAAGCTTCTCAAGAATTGATAAAGCAAAGTTTTTTAGAACCTTAAATAAACGTGTAAATAGCTATTTTAAAGAAAACCATATAAAACGTACTGGTAACTGGAAATTATATACCAAAGCAATAATTATGTTTAGTATATTTTTAGTCCCATTAATTTTAATTTTAACAGTTACTATGCCTCAATGGGTATTGCTTTTACTTGCTATTGTTATTGGAATTGGTATGGCTGGGGTTGGTATGAATGTTATGCATGATAGTAACCATGAGTCTTTTTCTAGTAAAAAATGGGTGAATAAAATTATGGGTAGTAGCATTTACATTTTAGCTGGAAACGTTTATAACTGGAAGGTACAACATAATGTTTTACACCACACATTTACAAACATTCAAGGATATGATGAAGATATTGATGCTGGAAGAATTATACGTTTTTCAAAGCAAACTAAATGGCTATGGATTCATAAATTTCAAAAATATTATTCATTTTTTCTATATGGATTATTAACTATAAATTGGGCAATTACTACCGATTTTAAACAAATGCACACTTATTTAAAACGAAAACTTTCTTATGGAGAATTTCCAAATCCAACTAAAGAATGGACCGTTTTAATTATTTCTAAAATAATGTATTACTTATTATGGATTGTACTTCCTTTAGCTGTTTTAGATATAGCATGGTGGAAAGTTTTAATCGGATTTTTTGTAATGCATTATACCGCAGGTATTATTTTAAGTGTAATTTTTCAATTGGCACATGTTGTACCAAAAACAGAAATGCCTCAACCAGACCAAGAAGGCAATTTAGAGCATACTTGGGCTATACATCAATTATATACAACTTCAAATTTTGCACCAAAAAATAAATTTGTTTCTTGGTACACAGGAGGATTAAATCATCAAGTAGAACATCATATTTTTCCAAATATCTCACATGTTCATTATCAAAAAATCGCTAAAATTGTAAAAGAAACAGCTTTAGAGTTTAATTTACCTTATAATGAATATAAAACTACTAGAAAAGCAATAATAGAACACTTTAGACAATTAAAATCTTTAGGATTAAAACCTGCACATATATAATTTTTTTAAATGAAAAATCAATTATCCGATAGGATTAATAATTTACCGATATCTGCAACGCTTGCAATGGCAGCCAAAGCTAGAGAATTAAAATCTCAAGGAAAAGATATTATCAGCTTAAGTTTGGGAGAACCTGATTTTAATACTCCTGATTTTATAAAAGACGCTGCAATTGAAGCTATTAATCAAAATTACAACTCTTATACTCCTGTAGATGGTTATTTAGAGTTAAAAGAAGCTATTTGTAAAAAATTTAAACGAGATAATAATTTAAATTATAAACCATCTCAAATTGTAGTTTCAACAGGTGCAAAACAATCACTTGCAAATGCTGCTTTAGTATTGTTAAACCCTGGAGATGAAGTGTTACTACCAGCTCCATATTGGGTAAGTTATTCTGCTATAACTACTTTAGCTGAAGCTACTTATAAAATAATTCCATCAACTGTTGAATCTAATTTTAAAATTACACCTAAACAGTTAGAAGAAGCTATAACACCAAAAACTAAATTAATTTTCTTTAATTCTCCAAACAATCCAAGTGGCACTATATATTCCGAAACTGAATACAGAGCTTTGGCTAAAGTTTTAGAAAAACATCCTTCTATCTTTATAATTTCTGATGAAATCTATGAACATATAAATTATGATGTTCCTAATTTTAGTTTTGCATCCATTGAAAACATGTATGATAGAACTATAACTATCAATGGTGTTGCAAAAGCTTTTGCAATGACTGGCTGGAGAATTGGATATATGGGTGCACCTGAATGGATTGCCAAAGCCTGTACTAAAATGCAAGGACAAATAACCTCTGGAGCCAACTGTATTGCACAAAGAGCTACTATTACTGCTGTTGAAGCTCCTATCTCTAAAATTCAATATATGGTAGATGAATTTAAACAAAGAAGAGATATGTTGCTTGAATTATTTAAAGAAATTAAAGGATTTAAACTAACCATTCCTGATGGTGCTTTTTACCTTTTTCCTGATGTATCCTATTTTTTTGGAAAAACCATCAAAGGATTTTCTATAAATTCAGCTTCTGACTTTTCAATGTTTTTACTTGAAAAAACAAATATAGCGACGGTGTCAGGTGAAGCTTTTGGGGACCATAATTGTATCAGAATTTCCTTTGCCACATCTGAAGAACAACTTCGCGAAGCTGTAAACAGAATTAAAGAAGTACTTAAATAATCTAGAACTGAAAACTAAATACACTTTATTACCCATTGATTTCAGGAAAATATTTTGTATATTTAAACCTTAATTTAAAAAAATCAAAGTCTATGGCAGTAATGAAAGTTATTGAAGTAATGGCAAGTTCCACTAAAAATTGGGAAGAAGCCACAAAAAATGCAGTTGCACATGCTTCAAAAAGTGTTAAACATATTAAATCTGCATTTGTACAATCACAAAGCGTTGTAATAAACAACAATAGTGTGGAAGAATTTAGAGTAAACGTTAAAATTACTTTTGAAGTAAAATAATAACGTTAAAAAAACTAAAAAAAAAGCACTTTTATCAAAGTGCTTTTTTTATTTAAGTATATTTAGTAAATTATGATTATGAGATATTTGCTACTAATTTTCCTGTTCACAAACTTTATAAGTTGTAAAGGGCAAAACGAAAAAAAAATGCAAAAACCTAGCTATAAATACACTAATGAGTTAATTAAAGAAACAAGTCCTTACTTATTACAACATGCCCATAATCCTGTTAATTGGCATGCATGGAATAAAGAAACCTTAGCACTTGCTAAAAAAGAAAATAAATTACTTATTATTTCTATTGGATATTCTTCTTGTCATTGGTGTCATGTTATGGAACACGAAAGTTTTGAAGATGAAGAAGTTGCAAAAGTGATGAATGATAATTTCATTAGTATAAAAGTTGACCGAGAAGAACGACCAGATATTGACCAAGTGTATATGAATGCTGTCCAATTAATGACTGGTAGAGGTGGTTGGCCTTTAAATTGCATTGCCTTACCTGATGGACGACCAATTTGGGGTGGCACTTATTTTCCTAAAAAAAACTGGATAAATGCCTTAACTCAATTAGCAAATTTATACAAAGAAACGCCAAACAAAGCTATTGAATATGCTGATAAACTTACAGAAGGCGTTAAAAATTCAAGTTTAATACAATTTAACAATAATGACATTCCTTTTTCTGTAACTAAATTAAAAACAACTGTTGCTAATTGGAAAAAACATTTAGATACTAAACTAGGAGGCTCCAATGGAGCTCCGAAATTCCCAATGCCTAATAATCTTAGTTTTTTGCTTAGATATAGCATTCAAGCTAAAGATTCTGAAATTAAAAATTACGTAAATACAAGCTTAACTAATATGGCTTTTGGTGGAATTTTCGATCAAATTGAAGGTGGTTTTTCTAGGTATTCAACCGATCAAAAATGGCATATTCCTCATTTTGAAAAAATGCTTTATGATAATGGACAATTAGTAAGTTTATACTCAAAAGCTTTTCAAGAAACTAAAAATAAAACCTATAAAAACACTGTTTATAAAACCTTGCAATTTATTGAAGATGAATTAACTAGTACTGAAGGAGCTTTTTATTCATCATTAGATGCAGATAGTTTAAATAAAGATGGTAAGTTAGTAGAAGGTGCTTATTACAGCTGGACAAAAGAGGAACTACAAGCTATTTTAGGAAATGATTTTAAATTATTTTCAGAATATTATAATATAAATAGTTATGGATTATGGGAACATCAAAATTATGTACTCATTAGAAAAGAAGACGATAAAATTTTTGCTAAAAATCATCAAATAACTATTACTGAACTAGATAAAAAAGTAGCTGAATGGGATTATAAATTATTAAAAATTAGACAGAAAAGAGCCAAACCTAGATTAGATGATAAATCCTTAACTTCTTGGAACGCTTTAATGTTAAAAGGTTATATAGATGCATATCAAACTTTTAATAATCCTCACTTTTTAGAAGTTGCCCTAAAAAATGCTCGGTTTATTGTATCCAAACAACTTACCGTTGATGGCGGATTAAACCACAGTTACAAAAATGGTAAAAGTACTATTAATGGTTATTTAGAAGATTACGCTACGGTTATTGATGCTTTTATAGATTTATATCAAGTTACCTTAGATGAAAAATGGCTTACCACTGCCAAACAATTAACCGATTACGCCTTTGATCATTTTTTCGATGAAAAAACGCATATGTTTTATTTCACTTCTAATAATGACACCGCTTTAATTACCAGAAAATTTGAAATTGAAGATAATGTAATCCCAGCTTCAAACTCAATAATGGCAAATAATTTATTTAAATTAAGTCATTATTATTCTAATTCATATTACCTAAAAGTAAGCAAACAAATGCTAACTAATGTTTATAATAAGGTTGAAAATTATGGTGGTGGTTATTCTAATTGGTTGAATTTGTTGAGTAATTATGTTGGTTCTTATTATGAGATTGCTGTTTCTGGTAGCCAAGCAAAAGAAAAAATAAAAGAGTTCAACGCTAATTACATTCCTAATAAATTATTTGCAGGAACAACAAGTAAAAGCACTATTCCTTTAATGGAAGGAAGGGATGCTAACGATGAAACTTTAATTTATGTTTGCGTAGATGGTGCTTGTCAATTACCAGTAAAAGATACTAATAAAGCCTTAAGTTTTATTAAAATAACTTTTTAATGATGAAATTCTTACAATTGTTTTTTATTTCACTCGTTGCTTTTGAGCATTTGTATTTTATGATATTAGAACTATTTTATTGGGATAAACCAAAAGGATTAAAAATATTTGGCAATACTTTAGAAAAAGCAAAATCTTCAAAAGTTTTAGCTAAAAACCAAGGTCTTTATAATGGTTTTTTGGCTACCGGATTATATGGTCAATGGTTAGTAAAAGTAACGAGGTTAGTTTAGCTATCTTCTTTTTAAGTTGTGTTATATTAGCTGGAATTTATGGAGCTTTTACTACAAAAAAAATAAAATTATTTTATTGAGTTATACACTTAGTATCTGTTTTATTTGATTTTGGTAAATAGGTTTACTTTCTACCATTCTACTAATTGTTTTATGAAATATGCTTTCCTTAAATTGAGAACGATTAATCCTAAAACAAAATTCGTCAAAATATGCTTGAATATGCCATTTACTTATATGAGTTGGTATTGCTCTTAACCAAGATTTAACTTGCATAATCATAATATAAGACCGTTGCAAGGTAAAAGTGGTTAAATTAGAGGTATAAAAATCATTTAATCATTTGTTATTTAACTAATTAAGTCTTATTTTTAATGTATGAAATTACAGAAACAACCCACATTAGCAGACACAATTTGCGATTTACGAGCAAGAAAGATAAAAAC
>NZ_JAKIUR010000103.1 GCF_021647475.1 Lutibacter sp. | reverse complement strand
GTGCTTGGAATGCTGTTAATAGAATTTTGTCAACTGGAAAAATTGATTTGGTAGGATTGCATACTCATATTGGTACCTACATTACTTTATCTGAAGCATACGCTACCGCCATTGGAAAATTAGCTGCTTTGGCAAATAGAATATTTGATCGTTTTCAAACAAGTATTGGTTATATTGACGTTGGAGGAGGGTTTGCTTCACAAAATACGCTACAAGGGGCTTATATGCCAGGAACGGATACTACGCCAAGTTTTGATGATTATGCACATGCCATTACCACAGCTATGACAGCTGCTAGTTTTCCTAATAACGAAAATCCTACGTTAATTTTAGAAACAGGTAGAGCTTTAATTGATGATGCAGGCTGGTTAGCAGGCTCGGTTTTGGCAAACAAACGATTGGCAGATGGGCGTAGAGCCATGATTATTGATACGGGTGTAAATTTAATGTTTACGGCTTTTTGGTATGACCACGAAATTTATCCGGTACAAGAAACAACATTCCAGTCTGAACCCACCACAATTTACGGTCCTTTATGTATGAATATTGATGTAATTCGTAAAAATATTGATTTCCCAATGCTTAATAAAGGAGACCATTTTGTAATAAAGCGGGTAGGAGCCTACACCATGACACAGTGGATGCAGTTTATTACCTATCGCCCAAATATTGTGTTAATTGATGAAAATGAAAAAGTGCACCTTATTAGAAAACAAGAGGATAAAGAAGTATTTAGAAGACAGGAATTAATACCTAAACACCTTGAAAATAAATAGAAACAGAGTGTAATTATTTGAAAAAGGATAATTTGTAAATGAAAGATAATTTAATTAAAAAAAGCCGTATTTTAGGAGAAGCTGTTTTAACAAGCTATTCACAGATATTTTTCACAGGAAATAAAATTTTAGCAACAATTTTACTTGTTGTAAGTTTTATTGACTGGTGGACTGGTTTAAGTGGTTTAATAGCTGTGATTACTGCTGTTATTTTGGCTGAAGTGTTAGGTTATTCACCTATAACACTTAAAAAAGGCTTATTTAGTTTCAATGCTTTATTAGTAGGTTTAGGTGTTGGTACTTATTTTTCACCTGGATTAGAAGTGCTGTTATTAATTGTAATGGGTGGTGCTATTGCTTTTTTTAGTACCATTTTTTTAATGGGAGTATTTGCAAAATACGGCTTACCGTTTTTAAGTATTCCGTTTTTGTTGGCTATGTGGCTGTTGTTATTGGCTTTTCCATCATTTTCAGGGATTGCACTTAATACAGAAGCTTTATACCCTTCTAATATGTTTTTTAAATTAGGCGGTAATGCACTGGTAGTACTAGTTTATGGCTTAAATAACTTTTTTAAAGATACGGGTTTTGATACTTATTTTTTATCATTAGGTGCTATCTTTTTCCAATTTAATATCTTAGCAGGTATTCTTATTGCAATAGGTTTACTAATTCATTCTCGTGTAAATTTTTTATTCTCATTAATTGGTTTTTTTGTAGCTTTTTGGTTGTATTCATTCTTAGGAATGTACACAGGGTCCTTAAATTATACCTACTACGGATTTAATTTTATTTTATCGGCCATTGCAATTGGTGGCTATTTTTTAATTCCGTCTCGGCAATCATTTTTGTGGAATTTGTTATTAATACCTGTTTTGGTTGTAACCACAATAGGTTCTGATAGGTTGTTCTCTTACTTTGGTTTATCAGTTTTTTCATTGCCTTTTAATATGGTTATTATTGGTGTTTTATATGCATTTAAAATACGATACAATCAAACCAACCCACCAATTTTAACGATAATTCAGCAAAAAAATCCTGAAACTAACGCTTATTTATATCATAGTCAGCCAGCGAAAGAATATGCTGCTTTTACCATGCCAATACGATTGCCTTTTATGGGGAAATGGACTGTAAATCAAGGTCATGAAGGTAGATATACACATAAAGAATTTTTTAAATATGCGTGGGATTTTATCATCAAAGATGAAACGTCAGGGAAAGAATATTCAGGAGATGGATTGTTATTGAGTGATTATTTTTGTTATGA
>NZ_JAKIUR010000102.1 GCF_021647475.1 Lutibacter sp. | reverse complement strand
TTGTTTTAGGATTAATCGTTCTCAATTTAAGGAAAACATATTTCATAAAACAATTAGTAGAATGGTAGAAAGTAAACCTATTTACCAAAATCAAATAAAACAGATACTAAGTGTATAACTCAATAAAATTAATTAAGAATTTTACATTCATATTTTATCAAATATTGGTTAAGATATATAATTTACAAAAGATAAAAATACTTAAAATTCACTAGTAAAGTGAAATTTTATAGTTGGGTATTTACTTTGAGTCATTTGAATAGTAAAAGCAGAATCGGCTAAAAACACCAATTGACCTTGTTTATCTTTAGCTAAATAACGGTGTTTTACACGTTTAAAATCTTTAAACTCTTCACTTTTTTCATCCTCGGGTTCCACCCAACAAGCTTTGTGTACGGGTAGGTTTTCGTAAGTACATTTGGCACCATATTCGTGCTCTAATCTATATTGTATTACTTCATATTGTAAAGCACCAACGGTACCAATTATTTTTCTTCCATTTATATCTAAGGTAAATAATTGAGCAACACCTTCATCCATTAATTGGTCTAAACCTTTATAAAGTTGTTTAGATTTTAATGGATCGGCATTGTTAACGTATCTAAAATGTTCAGGTGAAAAACTTGGAATTCCTTTAAAATTTAAGACTTCATTTTCGGTTAAAGTATCTCCAATTTTAAAGTTTCCAGAATCTTGAACACCTACAATATCTCCTGGAAAGGATTCTTCTACAATTTGTTTTTTTTCAGCAAAAAAGGCATTTGGACTAGAAAACTTCATTTTTTTGTTTAAACGAGTATGCAAATAAGGTGCATTTCGTTTAAAAATTCCTGAAACAATTTTTATAAAAGCTAATCTATTTCTATGATTTGGATCCATATTGGCATGAATTTTAAATACAAATCCGGTTAGTTTTTCTTCTTTTGAATCTACTAATCGTACATCCGACATTTTAGGTTGAGGTGATGGTGCAATTTCAATAAAGCAATCTAACAATTCTTTTACGCCAAAATTATTTAAGGCTGAACCAAAAAATACAGGTTGTAAATTTCCTTCTAAATATTCGTTTTTATTAAATTTCGGATATACTTCTGTAGCTAATTCTAATTCTTCACGTAATGTATCAGCAGCTTTATTGCCAATTATTTCGTCTAATTCGGGTGTAGAAATATCTGTAAATTCAATTCCTGTTGAAACGGTTTGTTTATTATCTCCTGAAAAGATATTTATCTTTTTTTCATAAATATTATAAATACCTTTAAAATCGTAACCCATTCCAATTGGAAAACTTAAAGGTGTAACTCTTAGACCTAACTTTTGTTCTACTTCATCTAATAAATCAAACGCATCTTTACCTTCTCTATCTAATTTATTGATAAAAACAATTATAGGAATTTTACGCATTCTACAAACTTCTACTAATTTTTCAGTTTGTTCCTCAACACCTTTTGCAACGTCAATAACCACAATTACACTGTCAACAGCAGTTAAAGTTCTAAAAGTATCTTCGGCAAAATCTTTGTGGCCAGGAGTGTCTAAAATATTGATTTTCTTATCTTTATAATTAAAAGCTAATACAGAAGTTGCAACCGAAATACCACGTTGACGTTCAATTTCCATAAAATCGGAAGTAGCACCTTTTTTTATTTTATTGCTTTTAACCGCACCCGCTTCCTGAATTGCACCGCCAAAAAGCAGTAACTTTTCAGTTAAGGTTGTTTTACCAGCATCGGGATGCGAAATAATTCCGAAAGTACGTCTGCGTTGTATTTCTTCTAAAAAACTCATTTTTCAAAATTTGAGGTGCAAAGATAAGTTTAAATGTTTTAAAGTTGAAAAGAATGTTATTTAAATAAGTTTCGTTAAAAAGATTGAAATAATTAAAAATAAAAATTACAACGTCATTACTAAAATTATAAGCAGTAGTTATAATTTGAAACAATCTTTCTATATTTGATGAGATTGCTTCCTCATTTCGCTTTGCTTCATTCATCCTTTAGATTAGCAAAGTTAAAATATTACATTTAATTTACATAATTGTTAATTACAAAGAATCTTTATTTCTTTGATAAAAAAAGAATGG
>NZ_JAKIUR010000001.1 GCF_021647475.1 Lutibacter sp. | reverse complement strand
CAAAATCAATTTGATAAATTGTACCACGTGGAATTATTAAGTAATCACCGTATTTGAAATCTATGTTTCCGTACATGGTTTTTAGTGTTCCAGAACCAATATGAACAAATAGCATTTCATCGGCATCTGCATTTTTATAAAAATAGGATGAAGAAAATTCTTTTGGAGCGGCCAAACCAATGTGCAAATCGTTATTTACAAAAAGTGTTTTTCTGCTTTCTAAATAATCCGTTGTGGGTTTTAAAGAAAATCCTTTAAAACTGAGCGCTTTCATATTTTTGTTAATCGCAATTTTTGGAGTAACCTCTTTTACCTTTTTTATTTCGGTTACTACTGTTGGTGGATTTAAATGATAAATTAATGATGACATTCCTGCAAAACCAGCAGTTCCAAAAAGCTCTTCTTGATACAATCCTCCATTTGGATTTTCAAAAACAGTATGGCGTTTTGGTGGAATTTCACCTAAGGAATAATAGCTAGGCATAATTGATGATTTTAGTTAGTATTTAATATAAATCTCTTTAAAATTTAATCACCTTAAAAAAGTATTGAGGTTGATTTAAAATTGAGGTTGTGTTGTGTACATAAGAAAATTAATAAGTTGCCTATGTAAAATAGTTGACTCATTCAGGATCTCTCTTGATTAAGAATTTAAGAAGTAATAATAATTCTGTCCAAGGATTTTTCATACATTACAAATATAGCATATTTTTTTAGCATTAAAGCAATAAAAAAGAGCACTTTATGTGCTCTTTTTTTAATGAAATCTATTTTTATAGAACTTTAGAAAGAAATTCCGTTAACCTCAACAATACGTTTTATTTGTGGAGCATACTTTTTAATGGTAGCTTCCACACCATTTTTAAGTGTCATTTGATTAACTGAACAACCAATGCAAGCACCTTCTAGTTGAACACTAACAGTATCATTGGTTATTTCAACTAAAGAAATATTACCACCATCAGCTTCTAAAAATGGTCTAATTTCCTGTAAGGCTTGTTCAATGTTAATTCTTAATTCTTCCTTATCCATTATTTAGTTTGTGCTACATCCACTCAAGGCGGTAATTCTAACTACTTCTGTTGGAGGTAAAGCTTTATTTCTTTTCACTAATTCTGTAAGCATATTTTTTGTGATTTCAGAAAAGGCATTTTCTAATGGTGTATTGTCTTGTAAAGCCACAGGATGTCCAGCATCACAAGCTTCTCTAATACTTTGCACTAAGGGAACTTCTCCTAAAAATGTTGTATTGGAATCTTCTGCCAGATTTTTAGCTCCATCTTTTCCAAAAATATAATATTTATTGTTAGGTAATTCTTCAGGAGTAAAATAACTCATGTTTTCAACAATTCCCAAAACAGGAACATTAATATCTGCTTGAGCAAACATGGCAACACCTTTTTTAGCATCTGCTAAAGCAATGTTTTGAGGTGTACTAACAATTACAGCACCTGTAACGGCAACAGATTGTACAATTGATAAATGAATATCACCTGTTCCAGGAGGTAAATCAATTAATAAAAAGTCTAACTCGCCCCAGTTAGCATCAAATATCATTTGATTTAGTGCTTTTGAAGCCATTGCTCCACGCCAAATTACAGCTTGATTTGCACCTGTAAAAAACCCAAGGGATAATATTTTAACGCCATAACTTTCAATAGGTTGCATTTTTGATTGTCCGTCAACAGTAACAGATAATGGACGAGCATTTTCTACATCAAACATTAAATGAATAGAAGGTCCGTAAACATCGGCATCTAAAATACCAACTTTAAATCCCATTTTTTGTAAAGAGATTGCCATATTTGCGGTGATAGTAGATTTTCCAACACCACCTTTACCTGAAGCAATTGCTATAATATTTTGAACTCCTGGTAATTTATTTTCAACAGTGTTTATTGGCTTAACAGGAACAATTGCTTGTACGTTTACTTTTACATCGGTTTTTTGATCTACCAAGTCATGAATTACTTTCATGATTTCTACTTCCATTTTCTTTTTTGCTTGTAAAGATGGATTGCTAATGGTAACATCTACAATTACTTCTTTATCAAAAGTTACAATATTTTTTACTGCACCACTTTCAATTAAATTTTTGCCTTCACCAGGTGCCGTAATGGTTTCAAGGGCTTTTGTTATATCTTTTTTGTTAATTGCCATAATTGTTATATAAAATGATTCTAAACAACAAATATACAGAAGTTCTGTTGGATTAAAAATATATGCGTTAAAAAGAAGTGTTGAAGTTGTTACACATCATTTTTTGAAAATGAACTATTTAGCTTAATTCTTTTGATGGATTCCAAAAAACTTTTTCAAAATTTTGAATTTGATTTTCAATTACAATAATTCCTTCGTTTTCTAATAATTGTTGCATTAAATTAGTTCCGTCAAAATGATGTTTACCGGTTAATAATCCTTTTTGATTTACCACTCTATGTGCAGGAATTAAATCATTTCCATGAGAAGCATTCATTGCCCAACCAACCATTCTGGCAGATTTTGCAGTGCCCAAATAAGTTGCAATTGCTCCATAACTAGTAACTTTTCCGTAAGGAATTAATTTTGCAACGTCATAAACTTTGTCAAAAAAGCCTTCTGATTTTTTCATTCAATAAAAATAATAAATTAATATTGAAGTCTAAATTTTATGTAAGTTATAGGTTTTCCTGTTTCTAAATACTGACTTTCATAAAAAGTTTGTGTTGAGGTAACTTCAGCAGGAGAAACATAATTTTTGTAGATATTATGATGTGCATAGATAATTTCATGACCTTCACCGTGTAACAATCCTAAAGTATATCCGTGCATAAATTCACTATCTGTTTTTAAATGAACCACACCTTCAGGTTTTAAAATGGTATGATATTTTTTTAGAAAATCAGAATTTGTTAATCGGTGTTTGGTGCGTTTATATTTAATTTGAGGATCAGGGAAAGTAATCCAAATTTCGCTTACTTCATTTTCAGCAAATAATAAATCAATAAGTTCAATTTGAGTTCTTAAAAAACAAACATTGGTTAAATTTTCTTCCAAGGCGGTTTTAGCTCCTCGCCAAAAACGAGCACCTTTTATATCAATACCAATATAATTTATATTTGGATTTTTGCGTGCTAAAGCAATAGTGTATTCACCTTTTCCACAACCTAATTCTAAAATAATAGGATTATCATTTTTAAAAAAAGAATTCCATTTTCCTTTTAAGTAAAATCCTTTAAGAACTTCAGATCTAGTTGGTTGAATTACGTTTTTAAAGGTTTCATTTTCACGAAATCTTTTTAGTTTGTTTTTGCTTCCCACAAATAGTGTGATTAAAAATAAAAATTATCAAAGACAAAAAATTATTAGTCTTCTATTTTTTGGTATTTTCTTAATTGATTTAACCAGTAAAAAAAACCGATAATGGCAATTAAAATTAATACCCAGCTAAATGTATTTTGTTCCCACCAATTATGCATAAATCGCACAGAGTCGAATGGTTCAAAAAATACATTCACAAAAAAATTACCAATAGCTCTAAAAATATTGTTTGCAATCATATCTTAATTATATTTACAGGCAAAAGTAAAGAATAAAGTAATGATTGCAAATTTTTTTAAAAAATCAAAGCCAGCTGGAATTATTTTAATAATAGGTCTGTTATTTATTTATTACTTTTTTGCAACGTTTTATGTTTCTGCTAATAATTTATCTATCAATTTATTTGGTAATATATTGATTTTGTTTGTATTAGGTGTTATTTGGGTGTTGGTGTTTAATTTTATTGTTTCTAAAAACAAATTAACGCTTGATAATTTATACGGATTATTATTAGGGGTAATTTTTTTAGGAACGTTTTATGAAAGCATGTTTTCTTCTAAATTATTGCTTACAAATATTCTATTATTATTAGCTTTTCGTAAAATTTATAGTTTGTCAAGCAATTTAAATACTAAAATGAAATTGTTTGATGTGGCTTTTTGGATAGGAATTGCATCGCTAATATATTTTTGGAGTTTTTTATTTTTTATATTGATTTATGTTGGAATTATATTATACAAAAAAGTTTCTATAAGAAATTTAATAATACCAATTGTAGGATTTATAACTCCAATTTTTTTGTATTTTACGTATTGTTTTTATTTAAATAAGTTACCTCTTTTTTATCAAAAGTTTGATATAAATTTTAGTTTAGATTTTAATTATTATAGCCTAACAAAATATTTATTACCCTTAATTTTGATAAGTTTAATGATTATTTGGTCAATAATAAGAGTTACGCCAAGCATTGTTTTGGTTAGTAATAAACTTAAGCAAAAATGGATATTATTACTAAATCATTTAGTTGTTGCAATAATTGTGGTTGGATTGTCAGAAATAAAAAATGGTTCTGAATTACTATTTTTAATATTTCCAGCAGCAATTATTATTGCTAATTTTATTCCTAAATTAAAATCATCGTTGTTTAAAAACGTAATAATATATTTGTTTTTGGCACTATCAATTAGTGTTTATTTTTTATAATTTTCCCCCAAACGCTAAGTCACCAGCATCACCTAAGCCAGGTATAATATAACCGTGTTCATTAAGGGTATCATCAACAGTGGCTACCCATAATTTTGTGTTTTCAGGAAAATAATTTTTAATGTAATTTATTCCTTCAGTAGAAGCAATAACACAAGCTATATGAATTTCTTTTGGAGTTCCATTTTGTTTTAATCCTTCATAAACACTTACTAATGATCTTCCTGTTGCAAGCATAGGGTCGGCCAATATTAAAATTTTATCCGTTAAATCTGGAGAAGCAAAATATTCTACTTTTATTTCAAAATCATTTTCATTAATATATTTTCTATATGCCGATATAAAAGCATTTTCAGCATCATCAAAATAATTTAAAATTCCTTGATGCAAAGGTATTCCTGCTCTTAAAATAGAGCAAATAACAACATCTTTTTGTGGAACTTGAATGGTTTTAATTCCTAATGGAGTTTCAATATTTTCTGAATTAAATTTTAGAGTTTTACTTAATTCAAAAGCAGTAATTTCACCAATACGTTCAATATTTCTTCTAAATCGCATGGCATCTTTTTGGATATTTTTATCTCTAATTTCGGCTATAAATTTATTTAAAATAGAAATTTCAGAATCTAATATAGTAACTTGCATACATTCATAATTTAATACAAAAATAATATTTTAATTTTTTGTTTTTGGATAAAATTGCATTTATAATTTTTTGTATATTTAGAACAGAATAATTATTAATTTAAAAAGAAAAAGTTATGGGTTTATTTTCATTTATTAAAGATGCTGGTGCTAAAGTTTTTGGAATAGGAAAAACAACCGAAGAAGAATCTGCTGAAGCCGCAAAAGAGAAAGCAAGTAAATTAACAAACGCTGTAGAAACCTTAGGTTTTGAAGTATTAGATTTAAATATTGAGGTTGAGGGTGATACTGCCACTATTTGGGGACAAGCAAATTCTCAAGAAACTCGTGAAAAAGTAGTATTAGTTGTTGGAAATACAGAAGGAATTGCTTCTGTTGATGATAGAATGACAGTAGTTATTGAAGAACCTGAAGCCCAATTTTATACCGTAGTAAAAGGTGATTATTTGAGTAAAATTGCTAAAAAATATTATGGTGATGCTATGAAATACAAGGTTATTTTTGAAGCAAACAAACCAATGTTATCAGATCCTGATAAAATTTATCCTGGTCAGGTTTTAAGAATTCCTGCTTTAGAAAAATAGCTATCTTAAAAGTCTTAAAAAAATCGTCATTCTGAATTTAATTCAGAATCTCATCTTGTAGATTACCAGTAATTATGAGAACCTGAATTAAATTCAGGTTGACGAAAATTTCACTTTTAAGACAGCCTTTTTTTATACTATTTCTTTTATTTTAGCTACTACTTTTTTTGGTGGAATACTTTCCATAATATTTTCATAACCTTCACAAACTTTATTCCCATATATGGAACATGGAATATTAGGATATTTTTTTAAATCTGGAAGAATACAATTTGTTAAAGGTTGATTAAATGGAGCAAAACCAGCAAAAGGATGTGTAACACCCCAAAGTGTAATGGTTTTTACGCCTAACATTGCTGCAAAATGAGCATTACCAGAATCCATGCTTAGCATAACATCAAGATTTGAAATTAGAGCAAGTTCTTTTTCTAAAGAAAGTTTACCTGCAATATTTATGGTGTTTTTATAACTTAATGCTATTTCATTTAATAATTCAACTTCTTTTTTACCACCACCAAATAATAATATTTTGTAAGATGAGTTTTTAGATAACCTTTCAATTACTTTTTTCATTTGAGATAATGGATACATCTTAGAATTATATTGTGCAAACGGAGCAATACCAATCCAAGGCTGTTTTTTTACTTCTGTTATGGCAATTATTTCTGAAGTTAATTCTTGTATAGCAGGAAATATTGGTTTTTTTAAATTTAAAGGATAACCTAATTTTCTAAAAACATCAGCATAACGTTCATGGGAAGTTTTAAGTTGTTTAAAAACTTTATTTTTTGTTCTAGTTAAGGCTTTCTTTCCTGTTCTACCTTTATTAATATAAGCAGTTTTTATAAAAAAAATTTTAAAAAAAGTTCTTAAAATAATAGACCTGAGTACACTATGTAAATCGGCAACAGCAGTAAAATTTAGAACTTTTAATTCTTTAAACAACTTATATATTCCTATAAATCCTTTATGTTTTCCTTTAACATCTGCTGTGTAGAAAGTAACATTTTCTATATTAGAAAATAAAGGTTTCAAAAATGATTTTGACAGTATCGTAATTTTTACCGAAGGATGTTGTAATAAAAAAGCTCTTATTACAGGAACGGTCATAGCAACATCTCCTAAAGCTGATAAACGAATTACTAAAATGTGTTGATTTTTCTTCAAAAGGAAATAAATTTTATTTAGCAAAAATAGGATAAGTTGAAGTACAATAAAAATTAAATCTTTTCTTAAGAAAAATTCAAAATTAAATTTATGTAAATTTGTCTAAATTTTAGAATACCTATGATACAATCTATGACTGGATACGGCAAAACCGTATTGCAACTTCCCACAAAAAAAATTACAATTGAATTAAAATCATTAAACAGTAAAAACTTAGATGTAAATGTCAGAATGCCATCTTATTATAGAGAAAAAGAATTAGACATTCGTAAAAAATTAGCCTCAAAATTAAGTAGAGGGAAAATAGATTTTTCAATTTATATTGAGAATAACGGAGGAGAAGTACATTCTAAAGTAAATGAAAATACAGTAAAAGAATACATGAATCAATTGAGAAAAATTGTTGACTCTCATGAAATAGATTTACTAAAAATGGCTGTTCGTTTACCCGATTCTTTAAAAACAGAACGAGAAGAGTTAGATGAAGAAGAATGGAAACAAATTGAAATGACCATTGATAAAACCATAACCAAAATTATTTTGTACAGAATAGATGAAGGCAAGGCATTATTAAATGATTTTGAGTTACGTATTTTAAATATTGAAAATATTTTAGAAAAAATAATAGCAATAGATCCTCAACGAATTACGCAGGTTAGAGAGCGTTTGCAAAAAGCTATTGAAGAGTTAGAAGCAAAAATTGATAAAAATCGTTTTGAGCAAGAACTTATTTATTACATTGAAAAGTTAGATATTACCGAAGAAAAAGTTCGTTTAAAAAATCATTTAAATTATTTTAAAAAAGAGCTTAAGAGTGAAATTTCTAATGGAAAAAAATTAGCATTTATTACCCAAGAAATGGGAAGAGAAATAAACACTATGGGTTCAAAATCTAACTTTGCAGCAATGCAAAATTTAGTAGTTCAAATGAAAGATGAGCTTGAAAAAATTAAAGAGCAAAGTCTTAATGTTTTATAAATTAGAACGTATTAATGAAAAAAACAGGTAAACTTATTGTGTTTTCAGCACCTTCAGGATCAGGGAAAACAACCATTGTACACCATTTATTGCAATATAAAGGACTGAATTTAGATTTTTCTATTTCAGCAACTTCCCGTAAAAAAAGAGGGAATGAAATTAATGGAAAAGATTATTATTTCATTTCTTTAAAAGAATTTCAAGAACACATTAAAAATAATGATTTTGTTGAATGGGAAGAAGTATATACCAACAATTTTTATGGAACTTTAAAAAAAGAAATTGAACGTATTTGGGCATTAGGAAAGCATGTGATTTTTGATATTGACGTAAAAGGAGGCTTAAATATTAAATCTCGATATCCTGAGCAAACACTTGCTGTTTTTGTTCAACCACCATCTATATCAGAAATGGAACGTAGGTTAAGAAATAGAAAAACTGATAGTGAAGAAAAAATTAAAGAGCGAGTTCTAAAAGCTGAAAAAGAGTTGAAATTTGCAGAAGATTTTGATGTAATTTTAGTAAATGATCAATTAGAAACAGCAAAAAAGAACGCCTATAACTTAGTTAACAAATTTATTAATAAATGAAAGTAGGATTGTTTTTTGGTTCATTTAATCCAATTCACGTTGGACATATGGTTATTGCAAATTATATGGCTGAGTTTTCCGATTTAGATGAAGTTTGGCTAGTTATAACACCAATGAGTCCGTTTAAGCAAAAAGCAACTTTGCTAAGCAATTACCACAGGTTAGCTATTGCAAATATTGCAGTTGAAAATTATGCTAAACTAAAAACTTCATCTATTGAATTTAAATTACCTCAACCAAATTACACCATAAATACCTTAATTCATTTAGAAGAAAAATACCCAAACATTAATTTCAATTTAATTATGGGCGAAGATAATTTGCAAAGTTTTCATAAGTGGAAAAATTATGAAACTATTCTTAAAAATTATCATTTGTATGTGTATCCTCGTGTAAATTCAAAACCAATTAAAGAGGAATTTAAAAATCATCAAAATATTCATTTTGTTGCGGCTCCTATCATTCAAATTTCATCAACATTTATTAGAAAAGCCATTAAAAATCATAAGGATATTAGTACAATGTTACCATTAAAAGTTTGGAATTATATTGATGAAATGAATTTTTACAAATAACAAACTAAAACTAATTCATCTAAATATTCGTTATATTGTTGAGCATTTATAATTATGGCAAAAACAACCAAAAATAAAAAAAGGTTTAAACAAAAATTAATTGATAAATATCGATTAGTAGTTTTAAACGAAGACACATTTGAAGAAAAATTATCCTTTAAATTAAATCGATTAAATGTGTTTATTTTTGGGAGTGTTTTCTCAATAGCTCTTATTATCGGCACCATTTTTTTAATTGCATTTACTCCTTTAAAAGAATATATTCCTGGATATTCTTCAACAAGATTAAAAAAAGAAGCAACACAATTAGTTTACAAAACTGATTCTTTAGAGCAAGTTTTAAAGGTTAATAATCAGTATCTTCAAAACCTTAGAGAACTATTAACCGGCAAAATACCTGAAGTAAAGTTTAATAAAGATTCTGCTATGCAGGCAGTTAAAAAACTAAATAGAGATTCATTAAATTTAGAACCTTCTGAAAACGATTTAAATTTTAGAAAAGAAGTAGAAAGTGAAGACCGATACAGTCTTTTTAATCCTGCTAAGAAAACATCAGAAGTTGTGTTTTTTGCTCCATTAACAGGTACAATAACAGATAGATTTAACATTGAAAGTAAACATTTTGCCATTGATATTGCTGTAGCTACAGGAACCCCGGTAAAAGCTGTTGCCGATGGTACCGTAATTTTTGCCGGTTGGACTTCAAATACAGGTAATGTAATTATTTTGCAGCATGCAGCAGGATTTATTTCCGTTTATAAGCACAATAGTGTATTGCATAAGCAAGAAGGAGATATGGTGAAATCAGGAGAAGTTATCGCAGCTTCAGGTAATACAGGAGAATTTACTACGGGAGCACATTTACATTTTGAATTGTGGAGTGAAGGACTTCCTGTAAATCCCGAAAATTATATTGATTTTGAATAATGATTAAAATTAAATCCATTTTAGCAAAACCTTTTGCAAAACAAATTGCTACTAAATTTTATAAACAAAGCAATAATGCAATTGCCTTGCAACAAAAAGTATTTAAAAAATTAATTAATCAGGCTAAAAATACTCAATTTGGTAAAGATCATCATTTTAACAAAATTAGAACTTATCAAGATTTTAAAAAGCAAGTTCCTATAAAAGATTACGAAGCTCTTAAACCTTATTTTGATAAAGTTAAAAAAGGAAAAGAAAATGTTTTATGGCCAGGAAAACCAATTTATTTTGCAAAAACTTCTGGGACAACTTCAGGAGCAAAATATATTCCACTTACTAAAGAATCTATGCCAACTCATATTTCGGCAGCACGTAATGCGTTATTATTGTACATCAATCAAACTAACAAATCTGATTTTGTAAATGGTAAAATGATTTTTTTACAAGGAAGTCCTGAATTGCACGATACTAACGGAATAAAAACTGGTCGTCTTTCAGGAATTGCAGCACATTACGTACCTAAATATTTAACAAAAAACAGAATGCCAAGTTGGGAAACTAATTGTATTGATGATTGGGAAACAAAGGTTGATGCCATAGTAGAGGAAACAGTTAATGAAGATATGACTTTAATTAGTGGAATTCCAAGCTGGGTACAAATGTACTTTGAAAAATTAATTGAAAAAACAGGAAAAAAAGTAGGAGAAATTTTTCCAAACTTTAATTTGTTTGTTTACGGAGGAGTAAATTTTGAGCCTTACAGAAATAAATTTGAAGATTTAATTGGGAGAAAAGTGGATACCGTTGAATTATATCCAGCTTCTGAAGGATTTATGGCTTTTCAAGATTCACAATCCGAGAAAGGAATGATGCTTTTAGTAGATAATGGCATGTTTTATGAATTTATTCCATCTGATGAATTTTTTGATGAAAATCCAACGCGTATTTCATTAAAAGATGTAGAAATTGGTGTAAACTATGTATTAATTTTAAATACAAACGCAGGACTTTGGGGTTATAATATTGGAGACACTGTTGCGTTTGTTTCTTTAAATCCACCAAAAATTATAGTTACTGGTAGAATTAAACATTTTATTTCTGCCTTTGGTGAACATGTAATTGGTAAAGAAGTGGAACAAGCTTTAAATGAAAACACCATAAATTCTGAAATAAAAATTAATGAGTTTACAGTTGCTCCACAAATTACACCAATAGATGAATTACCGTATCATGAATGGTTTATTGAATTTGAAAATGAGCCAAAAAACATGAGTGAGTTTGCAAAAAATATAGATAAATCATTACAACATCAAAACAGTTATTATTTAGATTTAATAGAAGGTAATATTTTACAACCTTTAAAAATAACTCCAATACTAAAAGGCGGATTTAATAATTATATGAAATCGATTGGAAAATTAGGTGGACAAAATAAAGTTCCAAGATTGTCAAACGACAGAAAAATTGCTAATGAATTACTAAAATTTAAAGCATAATGAAAGTGATTTCAGTAAATATTGGAAAAAAAGAAAAGCTAATTTATAATGATAAAGAAATAGTTACAGGAATTTTAAAATATCCAGTAAATACTTTTATAACTTTAGGTAAAGAAGATGTTGAAAATGATGTGGTTGTAGATAGAAGATATCACGGAGGAATTGACCAAGCAGTCTATGCTTATTCCGAAAATCATTATAAGTATTGGAAAGATTTATATCCGAATTTAGATTGGCATTTTGGAATGTTTGGCGAAAACTTAACCATTTCTAATCTTGATGAGACAGAAATTAATGTTGGTAATGTTTATAAATTAGGTGAAACTATTATTGAAGTAACAAAACCAAGAACACCTTGTAAAAAACTAGGAATTGTATTTAAAACACAACATTTTTTAAAACAATTCTGGAATACTTCTAAAAGTGGTGTTTATTTTAAAGTTTTACAATTAGGAAATGTTACGGTTGGAGATGAATTAATTCTAATAAAGAAAACAGAAAATTCTCCAACTATTACTGAAGTTTATAATGGTAAAAAGAAAAAAAGGAGGTCTAAAAAGTCTTGAAAAGCTCGTCATTCTGGATTTAATTCAGAATCTCATCTTACAATTACCAGTTGCTCATAGAACCTGAAACAAGTTCAGGTTGACGAAAACATCACTTTTTAGATCTCCTTTTTTTAAAAACCTGAGTTCGATGTAAGAAAATAAATACTGGGTTGAAAATCAACAAGCTACGTCATTGCGATGAATGAAGCAAAGCGAAATGAGGAAGCAATCTCCTTTTTATGAAAAGATTACTTCAAATTATGGCACTACATTTATAATTTTCGCAATGACATTTTGATTTTCAGTTATTTAAAGTAAATCCTTAGGTTGAACTCAGGTTAAAAATAAAATTTTAGTTTATTTTTTAGAAAGTAAATCTCTTATTTCAATTAATAATTCTTCTTGAGTTGGACCTTTTGGAGCTTCAGGAGCTGCTTCAACAGGTTTTTTAGTTTTGTTATATGCTTTTACAATTATAAACATTACTAATCCAACAATTAATAAATTAATAATGGTGTTAATCCAAGCACCATATGCAATAACTGCTCCTCCTGCTTTTTTAGCAGCTTCTAAAGTTGCATATTCTTTACCATCCATGGCGTAAAGAAGATTTCCAAAATCTATTCCACCAGTAAAATACCCAACAAATGGCATGGCAATATTGTTTACAAATCCTTTAATAACTAAGCCAAGAGCCCCAGCCATAATTACAGCAACTGCAAAATCAATTACATTTCCTGTCATAATGAAATTCTTAAATTCTTTTAACATTTTTTTTATTTTAGTTGATTATTAAGAATCAAATGTAGCAAATTAACATTTATTTAACAACTCTATTAACTCTTTGTGAAATCGCAGTAATGAGTTCGTAAGAAATAGTATTTGATTTTTGAGCTAAATCTTCAATATGTTGTTGGTTTTTATAAATAATTACTTCATCACCTTCTTCACATTCTATATTAGTAACATCAATCATAATCATATCCATACAAACGTTTCCTATAATTGGTGCTTTTTTATTATTTACATAAACATAACCTTTTTTGTTTCCTAATTGTCTAGAAATTCCATCGGCGTGACCAATAGGAATTGTAGCGGATTTTATTGTTTTAGTTGCTTTAAAAGCTCGGTTATAACCTACGGAATCTCCTTTTTGAATAGTATGAATTTGTGATATAATAGATTTTAAAATAAGTACATTTTTTAATTTTGAAGTTTCTTCTGCATCATTTCCAAAACCATATAATCCAATGCCTAGTCTAACCATATCAAATTGAGCTTCAGTATTGTAATTAATTATGCCAGAAGTATTTAACATGTGTTTTATGGGTGAGGAGCTTAATTTTTTATCAAATTCAGTAATAATAGTTTTGAAAATTGAAATTTGTTGTAAAGTAAAATTACGTTCCTTTACATCTTCACTAGCAGCAATATGTGAAAAAATAGAAGCTACTTTTATAGTTTTTTGAAGTTCAAGTATTTTTATCAATTTAGCTACATCCTGTTTATTAAATCCTAACCGATTTAAACCTGTATTAAATTTTAAGTGAATAGGATAATTATTTAATGAAAGTTTTTTAGCATCTTTTAAAAATGCTTTTAAAAGTTTAAATGAATAAATATTAGGTTCTAATTGGTATTCAACAATTTTATTAAAATTAGAAATTACTGGGTGCAATACCAAAATGGGATTTATAATTCCTGCTTTTCGTAAAGCAATGCCTTCATCTAAATAAGCTACTGCAAAATAGGAAACCTTGTCTGCTAAAAATTTTGAAATTTCAACAGCACTACTTCCATATCCAAAAGCTTTTACAACCGCTAATATTTTAGTGTTACTTTCAAGCTTTTTTTTAAAATAATTTAGGTTAAATTCTAATGAATTTAAATTTATTTCAAGGATAGTTACATGATTACTCATCTTGTTTTTTGGATTTAGCCTTTTCTAGTTTTTGTTTATTCATAGCTTTAAAATACGCAGATCGGCTAAGTGGCTCATATTCTTGTGTTTCACCTAACATTACCAATTCATCACCATCTGCAGTTCTATGACTATAATGTGCTAAATTTCCTGTTCTGGTGCAAACGGCATGTACTTTTGTAACATATTCGGCTGTTGCCATTAACGCTGGCATAGGTCCAAACGGATTTCCTTTAAAATCCATATCTAAACCAGCAACAATAACTCGAACACCACGGTTTGCTAAATCATTACAAACGGCTACAATTTCATCATCAAAAAATTGAGCTTCGTCAATGCCAACTACATCAACGTCATTAGCTAAAATTCTAATATTTGCCGAAGAAGGAACGGGTGTTGATCTAATTTCATTAGCATCGTGTGAAACTACCATCTCTTCATCATATCTAATATCAATAGAAGGTTTAAAAATTTCAACTTTTTGCTTTGCAAATTTGGCACGTTTAAGTCTGCGGATTAATTCTTCTGTTTTACCAGAAAACATAGATCCACAAATTACTTCAATCCAGCCAAATTGTTCATTATAATTTACGGTATTTTCAAGAAACATTTTGTAATTTCACAATTCAAAGGTTATGATAAATTTAGTTTTGAACAAAACGAAATTAAAAATAGGTTTTATTTATTTTAAATTTGTAAATGTTCTAATATAGAAACAAGTTTTAAATTGTTTTTATAAATACAAATTTATTAAAAATAACACACTAAAAATTATTTAACACCGCAACTTATGCACAAAAAATTAGAAGCAGAATTAGTTAGTTTGGCTCACAGCATTTTAGCACTTGAAAATAATGAAAATATTGAAATTTTATATACAAAAGCACAAGCTATTTATGAAAAACTAGCGATTGCTAAATTTTTGAGTGAGCAAAAGGAATTGGAAGAAAAAACTATTTTAGAAACCCAAGAAGAATTTGTAGAAATAGAAACTAAATTCAACAAAGAGATAACTGACGAAATAGTTCAAAAAATTGAAAACGAGCAAGATAACTTTAATAAAGTTCCTGATTTTGAAGAAATTGAATTTTCTATTAGTGAAGATGAATCTACTTTAGAAAAAGAAGAAAACACAGAAAAATCTACTTTTAAAACTTCTTTAGAAGAAGAATTTAAAGACGCTGTATCTGCAACTGAAGCTAATAAAATATTTGAAAACGTAACTAAAGAAAACCCTGTTATTTCTGAGGAAAATTCATTTAAAAATAGAACTTTAAATGATGCTTTGTTTAAAAATAATTTACAAATTGGGTTAAATGATCGGATAGCTTTTGTAAATCAATTATTTGATGGAAGTCAAGAAGATTTTAACCGTGTAATTTCACAATTAAATACGTTTAATAATGAAGAAGATGCCAAAAATTTTGTGCTACATGTTGTTAAACCCGATTATAATTGGAGTGCTAAACTTGAATTTGAAGAACGATTACTTACCTTAATTGAGCGAAAATTCTTGTAAGTGCATGAAACTCTAAAAAGCACTGAACCTAACAGGTTTTTAAAACCTGTTAGGTTTAGTTTTTAATCAAGTTTTAAAATCAATTAGGCGTAAAATATGTTTATTGTTGTTTGCTAGCTAATTAATTATATTTGTACTTATGGATTATAAAAGGCTAGAAAAAGAATTAAAAAAAAGAACGATTTTTAACTACGAATGGGGAAGAAAACAGACCGATGAATTCGATAAACGCACCAATTTTATTTATAAAACCTATTCTTTTAAAACACTTTTAGAAAAAATTGAACTTCATTTTGGTAAAGACAAACGTAAAAACGATTTAAAAAATTACACTTTAAATCGTTGGTTTAATTTTTGGTCGGCAAAAGGTGTAGAAACCATTTTTTGCGAACATCAAAAAGTAAAAGCACATAAGAATTCTTATAATAAGTTCATAGATTTTTATATAGAAAACATTCCGTTTGACCATAAAACTACGGTTTTCCCAAAAGGGTTTAACAAATCGGTTACTTATGCTCAAAAACATCCAAAGGAATTAATAATTTGGTTGTACAAAAATCAAAGCAGCCAACAAAGACAACATTTCAAAAATCGATTATTTATTGTATTAATTGATAAAAACCATTCAAAAGAACATTGGAAATTAAAGGCAGAAATAAATTGGCTACAACAATTAATCTCAACTTATTTGCTTAATTTTGACCGTGCTAAATTAGTGGAATTGTCTTTTGATAATAAGCTTGTTTTTGCGGATATAATTTGGGCAATTAAATAGATAATAATTATATTCGTCATAGCGAATAAAATGAAGCAATCTGTCAGTTAAGGGTGAAATAACCACGTCACTTTATTCCTCGTTATGGCAGCTATTAAAAATTCGTAAAACGTACATTAAACTGTGAATTACATAGGTTCAAAAAATAAACTTTCATCCTTTTTAAAAAAATCCATCATAAATACGGTTGGTAACAATTTGTCGGAACTTGTTTTTTGTGATTTGTTTGCAGGCACTGGCATTGTTGGCAGAACATTTAAACCTCTAGTAAAGCAGGTAATTGCTAATGATATTGAATATTATAGTTACGTATTAACTAAAAATTATATTGAAAATCATCAAGAAATTGATATTAAAGATTATTTTGAAGTTTTAAATAATTTAGAAGAAGTAGAAGGATTTATTTTTAATAACTACAGTGAAAATGGAAAAGCCGCCCGATTGTATTTTTCTGCCGAAAATGGGAAAAAAATTGATGCGATTAGGCAACAAATAGAAATTTGGAAATCAAACAATCAAATTTCATTAAATGAATATTATTTTTTATTAGCATCGTTATTAGAAAGTGCCGATAAAGTTGCAAACACCGCTTCTGTATATGGTGCTTATTTAAAAAAAATAAAAAAAACAGCGGCAAAAAAATTAATATTTATTCCTGCAAACTATGAAATTACAAATAATTCTCATCAAGTTTTTAATGAAGATAGCAATGAATTAATTCAAAAAATTAAAGGAGATATTTTATATTTAGATCCGCCCTATAATGCACGGCAATACGGTGCAAATTATCATATTTTAAATACTATTGCTTTGTATGATGATTTTGAGCCAAAAGGAAAAACAGGATTACGCAATTATTATAAATCTTCTTATTGTAAAAAAGGAGCAGTAAAAAAAGCTTTTGAAGACTTAATTAAAAATGCTAAATTTAAATACATTTTTTTAAGCTATAATAACGAAGGATTAATGACTGAAAATGAAGTTAAAAACATTATGAAATCCTACGGAAAATATAGCTTAAAAACCACAAATTATAGGCGATTTAAAGCAGATAAAACCGAAAATAGAAACCATAAAGCAACGTCAACCGTTGAATATTTACATATTTTAGAAAAACAATTATGAACGCAAAACAATACAACGAACTTTTTGATAAGGTAATAACAAAATATCATGTTTTAGATAACGTGGATCAACCTTTTGAAAACCCTTTTGAAGCAAATTCATTTGAACATTTATTATATAGAAAATGCTGGATTGACACGGTTCAATGGCATTATGAAGATATTATTCGATTACCAGATATTGACCCAATTGAAGCTATTAAATTGAAGCGTAAAATTGATGCATCTAATCAAGATAGAACCGATATGGTTGAATATGTTGATAGCTATTTTTTAAATAAATTTAAAGAAGTTAAGGTTAAAAAAGGAGCAAAAATAAACTCTGAAACCCCAGCTTGGGCAATTGACCGTTTATCTATTTTAGCCTTAAAAATTTATCATATGAATGAAGAAGCAACAAGAGAAAGTGCTTCTGAAGAGCACAGAAATAAATGTCAGGTAAAACTAAATGTTTTGTTAGAGCAACGTGTAGATTTATCCACCGCTATTGATGATTTATTACATGATATTGCAACAGGAGAAAAGTTTATGAAAGTATATAAACAAATGAAAATGTATAATGATAAGGATACCAATCCAATGTTATATGCAAAAAAATAAAACAAAAGAGGCAGTATAAAAAGTGAAATTTTCGTCAACCTGAACTTGTTTCAGGTTCTCATAAAGATTGGTAATCATTAAAATGAGATTCTGAAACAAGTTCAGAATGACGGTTTTCAATACTTTTTTATACTGCCTCTTTTACATTTATAAAACTAAATTTAGTTAGTTTTTAGCTTCTTTTTTACTTCCAAAAGTATAAGTTATACCAAAGTTAATTCCGAATGAAGAATAAGGAACTGTTTCTGATAATGCTTTTGAAGGATCTGTATTTGAGGTACTTAAAGTATCTACATAAGTAATTTTTGTTGGAGCATAAATAGTTCCAAAAACTGGGTGTACCAATGGAGCATCACCTAAATTCCAAGTTTGTGATGGCATCGCTGGAGAACCAGCACCTAATGCATTTGCAGGAATTGCAGGAGTAGTAATTGTTAAAGATTTAAATTCAGAATAATCTCTAGTTACTTGAATTCCTAAGTATTCTAATTCAGCAAATAAATTTAAGTGATCAGAAATTTTGTACTTATATCCTAAAGCACCATTAAATCCAAGAGGAAGTCTTCCATGAAAATCTTGTTTACCAACTGATACAATTGGACCAAACGGCGTAGTTGTATTTTTAGTAAATTCTGCAACTGTTTTCCCTCCAATTTTAGTTAAAAGACCAAATCTTCCATAAATATTTTGAGTAAATTTATAAACTAAAGATGCTGTTAAACCATAAGCTCTTCCATATGCAATAGCATCAGTAACTTCTTTAAAAGTACCATCAGAATTTTGAACATAGGAATCTTTGTTTTGATCTGCACCATTTAAATAACCTACACCTAATTCTACTCCAAAAGTATCATCAAACATATAACCAGTTCTAATTTGGTAATTAGCTCCTTCTCCATAACTACCATAATGGTTAGTAGCTTTAGATTGATCTGCATTTAATGAGGTGCCCATAAGCACACCTGCACTTCCTATTGCGTAACCGCCCGTTGCAGATACATAAAACTGTGCACTTGCACTTGTTGCCATTGCTACAGCAACTAATAATAATAAGTATTTTTTCATTTTTTTATAAGTTAATTTTAATAACAGACTAAATTACCTTTATTTTAACGTTTTAAATAAAAAATATATTTATTTATTTTTTAAAAACGGTTTTTAATTATTAATCAGTAAACAGGAATATTATTTGTGAAAATCTAAAAAATGCTAACATTTTTTTGCGTATTTCCTACAAAAATAGCTGTTCCATTAATTACAACGGGGCGTTTTAAAAAAGTGTATTCTTCTAAAATGAGCTGTGCGAAATCGTTTTCGCTTAATTTCTGATTTTTTAGATCCATTTGTTTGTATTTTTTGGCTCTTCTGCTAAATAAAACTTCGTAGCTTTTGGTTAAATTATGTAATTCTTCTAGCTGTTTAACCGTTATTGGCTCGGTTTTAATTTCTTGTAAAATGTAATCACTTGTATCCATGTTTTTTAAAATTCTTCTACAAGTATCACAAGTTTTTAAGTAATATATTTTTTTCATAAGTTTAAATTTTGTGAACTGTAAATTTAAAAGGTTATTAATTAAATTTTGAATACTTTTATAAAAAAATCAGAAACATGGATAAACAATTTGAAATTTTACAACAAACCAGAAAGTTAATTTTAAAGGTTATGTTGCGAAATGATGTAGATTTTACTATCTTTATATAAATTTAGAGTATTATGGATTTACAATTAATGATTGAGGAATTAGCAGATCAAGATAAGAAAGATCTTCTAGTTATTTTAAAGAGGGAATTAGGAGAAACGCCACAATTAGCCAAAGTCCGTTCAACCATTAACGAGAATCAAAAAGTCCTTTGCCCTCATTGTCATACAGAGGATATATACGGGCATGGTATTTATAAAGGTCGGAAAAGATATAAGTGCAAACAATGTGGCAAGACATTTAATGATTTTACAGGCACAGCGATATCTGGAATAAAAAAAATCGATAAATTTCAAGAATATCTTGAACTTACATTAGAGAGTGTATCTATAAGGAAAGCCGCTAAAAGATTAAGCGTCAGTACTAATACAATTTTTGATTGGCGTCATAAAATTTTAGCTTCATTATCGATGGTTAACGGTAATTCTTTTGATGGAATAGTTGAATGTGATGACAAACAATTCAAGATAAATGAAAAAGGAAGTCGTAAATTAGATAGAGAAGCATATAAAAGACCTAGCGATAGGAAAACCAAAAGAGGGATTAGCAATGATAAATTATCGGTTATGGTTGCTACAGACAGAAAAGGAAATCCTTTAATGAAGATTGCAAAAATGGGAAGAATAGATTCAGATAGTGTTGAAAAAACCATTGGTTCGTTTATAAGTCCTAATAACATCCTGTGTTCTGATTCCCATCCGTCAATAATTTTATGGGCAAAGAATAAAGAATTAGAGCATCATACTTTTGTAGCCTCTAAACAACATGTAAAAAACCAGTGTTATCATGTGCAACATGTGAACTCGCTTGACAATCGTTATGAAAGATGGATTAAACCTTTTTACGGAGTCGCTACAAAATATCTTTCGCAATATTTAAATTGGTTTGTTTTTCTTCAGAAGATTAAAAAATCATCAGAACCTATAAAAGAATTTGCAAAGATCATAATGATAAACATTAAAACCATAAACCAATATAGGAATATTGGAAAAGAATATGAGAAATTGAATATTCCACATTATTTAAGAACATAACCATTTTAAATAATATTGAAAGTATATCTTTGGAAAAAATAACTAAAATTCCTAACGGATTTAAAAATAACATTGCATGGAATATTGCTCATTTAGTGGTAACCCAACAACTATTATGTTATAAATTAGCAGGATTACCTTGTTTAATTTCTGATGAAATAATTGAGAAATATCAAAAAGGAACGGCTCCGTTACAACCAATTTCTGAAGAAGAGTTTAATACCATAAAAAAGCTGTTTTTAGAATTGCCTAAAAAGTTAAAAGAAGATTATAATAATAAATTATTTCAAAAATATTATCCATATGAAACTAGTGTAAATATTACATTGAATTCTATAGAAGATGGTATTGAATTTAATACTTATCATGAAGGAATTCATTTAGGAATTATTTTACAGCTTTTAAAATTTATATAGCGATGAGTTTATATTTAGTTGCTACTATTTTAATTGTATTATCTGCATTGTTTGGCTATATAAATGTTCGGTTTTTAAAATTACCAAACACTATTGGTTTAATGTTAATCACCATTATTTTTACATTGTTGGTTTTAGCAACAAGTCTGTTTAATAATACTTTATTAGAGCACGAAAAAATGTTAATTGCTCAAATTGATTTTAAGACAGTTTTACTAGATGTAATGCTTAGCTTTTTATTATTTGCAGGTGCTTTACACACCAATTTTCAACAATTAAAAGTGCAACGTAAACCTATAATAGCATTTGCTACTTTTAGTACTTTAATTTCAACATTGCTAGTTGGAATAATTACCTTCTACGTGTTTAAATTAATAAATTTAGATATAGATTTTATTTACTGCTTGTTATTTGGGGCGTTAATATCTCCAACCGATCCAATAGCCGTTTTAGGAATTTTAAAGCAGGTAGGAGCTCCAAAAAATTTAGAAACCAAAATAGTAGGAGAATCATTATTTAATGATGGAATTGGCGTAGTCATTTTTTTAACGATTTATAAAATAGCCAGTGGCGGTAGCAATATTACCTTTAGTCATGTAGCAGAAATGTTTTTGTTTGAAGTAGTTGGAGGAATTGCTTTTGGTTTACTTTTAGGATGGCTAACGTTTAAATTATTAAAATCTATTGATGATTATGATGTTGAAGTAATTATAACTATTGCAACCGTTATGGGAGGAACTTTAATAGCTCAAAAATTTCATTTATCTGCACCTTTAGCGATGGTTACTGCAGGTTTGTTTGTGGGTAATGATACCGTTCGTGAAACCTCGATGAGTAAAACCACAGAGCAATATGTAGATAAATTTTGGGAACTAACCGATGTGCTTTTAAATACCATACTATTTGTAATGATTGGCATGGAAATTTTAGTACTTACTTTTAATAAATCTTATATTTTAGCTGGTTTAATTAGTATTCCAATACTATTATTAGCTCGTTATATCTCTTTAATGTATCCTATTAAGATTTTTGCTAAAAAATTAGATTTTGTTCCAAACACCAACTTAATTATGACTTGGGGTGGTTTGCGAGGTGGAATTTCAATTGCCTTAGCATTAAGTTTAACATCAGAAATGCATCGCGATTTATTTTTGGTAATTACTTATATTGTGGTGGTTTTCTCCATAATTATTCAAGGATTAACGGTTGGTAAATTAATTAAAAAAATTACTAGAGAATAAGTACATTTGTCATCCAATTAATAGGTGAATTTAAAACTAAACGAAGATGAAATTTAATACAAAAACCATCCACGGAAATCAACAACACGACCCAGCAACGGGAGCTGTGATGCCTCCAATATACCAAACATCAACCTACGCTCAAACTTCTCCTGGAGATCATAAAGGATACGAATATTCTCGTACTGCAAACCCTACTAGAACTGCTTTGGAAAATGCTTTTGCAAGTATTGAAAATGGTAAGTTTGGTTTAGCATTTGGTTCAGGTTTAGCAGCAATTGATACGGTTTTAAAGTTGTTAAAACCTGGTGATGAAGTAGTTTCAACTAATGATTTATATGGAGGTTCTTACAGAATATTCACTAAAATATTTGAAAACTTTGGAATTAAATTTCGTTTTATTGGCATGGAAAATGCTACCAATATTGATTCATTTATAACTAAAAACACAAAACTTATTTGGGTAGAAACGCCAACCAATCCAATGATGAATATTATTGATATTGAAGCAGTTTCTAAAATCGCAAAAAAACATAATGTACTTTTAGCTGTAGATAATACTTTTGCAACACCTTATTTGCAACAACCTTTAAATTTAGGAGCAGATATTGTTATGCATTCCGCAACAAAATATTTAGGCGGCCATTCTGATGTGGTAATGGGTGCTTTGATAGTAAACGATAAAGAATTAGCAGATAAATTGTACTTTATTCAAAATTCATGTGGAGCGGTTTGTGGGCCAATGGATAGTTTTTTAGTATTACGAGGGATAAAAACATTACACGTTCGCATGCAACGTCATTGTGAAAACGGAAAAGTTGTAGCAGAATTTTTGGACAATCATCCTAAAATCGAAAAAGTATATTGGCCAGGATTTGAAAGTCATCCAAATCATAAAATTGCCAAAAAACAAATGAACGATTTTGGAGGCATGGTTTCTTTTGTAACTGAAGGAAATGATATAAAAGATGCTTTTAAAATTGTTGAAAATCTTAAAATATTTACACTAGCTGAATCTTTAGGAGGCGTAGAATCACTTTGTGGTCATCCTGCAAGTATGACGCACGCTTCCATTCCTAAAGAAGAACGTGAAAAAACAGGCGTAGTAGATGGTTTAATTAGATTAAGTGTTGGTATTGAAGATAAAGAAGATCTAATAAATGATTTAGAACAGGCACTTCAATTAATTTAAATAGTAAACGTAACCTACGTGAACCCAAAGTAGCCAATCATTATATTTATTAGCTGGATCTTGTTTGGCGTTTAGACCATCAATGTAATTAGAGAAAAAATATTGCCAACGAGCTTCAATTAGAACGTCAGAATATTCTCCTAATTTATGTCTAGTACCTATTCCAAGGGTAGCTGACATGGTGAAATTTGCGTTAACATTAATTGCACCCGGCACTTGCCATTTTTCATAAATTACTGAAATATCTTGAGTCCAATCGCCTAAATCTGATTTTAAACCAGGTTTATAATAATCTACCATAGCACCTGCACTAATATAAGGAGACCATTTTAAATCAGGGATTCTTCTTGAACCAAAATCGATTATATCTACAAAATGAAATTCAAGTTGAGCTCCAAAATTAATAATTCGTGATGTGCCATGCATGGCACGTAGTTTTTCTCCCCAAATAGAATTTTCTTGAGCCCAAGTACTAAAATGGTCTAATTTAGCGGACATATAAGATAATTCAGCTCTAATTCTAAAATGTTCATTGAAATAATTAGTACGTTGATTCCATCTATATCTATAATCACTAAAATTATAATAGTAAATTAAACCAATTCCCATACCAACATTACCTCCTACATTTGCCTTAAAATTATAGCGTTGACCATAATCGGTAGTAAAAGATGCAGCACCAGTAATAAACCCAATTTCATGGCTGGCATGGTCTTGAGCAAAGCTAGTTAACATAAAAAAGCATGTTAAAAAAGGGGTTATAATTTTTAGCAAGTTATTCAAATTTGAGGTCATTAATTGGTTCAAATGTAATAAATTCTTTTTAATCTAGTAATAATTAACTAATTGAATTTTATTTTAGTATAAATATTTCATTTAAATCCCAGTTAGCTCTTAATTTAAGATTCTTATCAAAATACTGTACTTTCTCTGGATATTTTCTTTTCAAAAAATTACCAGTATCCCAAATTCCATTGTTATTACTATCAAAAATTGCTCTAACTAAATAGGTTTTAGGAGGTAAAAGCTTAAAGTTTAATACTCCCGATTTTGATATATATTTAGTAGAAATTAATACGTTTTTATCTGTTAGTAATTGAATAATTATGGGAGAATTTACATTTGAAATGGTCAAATTTATGTTTCCATAACTATCTATATTTTTAGTTGAAAATTTATAGTTTAACGTGTCATTTGTGTTTTCAAAAACATCTTGAATAGCTTTAGGCAATAAATTAACGGTATATTTTTTATTAAATTTTTTCTCAAAGTTTAAGTAAAGTTTTGTTTTGCTCTTATTTAAAATTGGAGTGTATTTAATAATTAAGGAATCAGATAAAAGTTTAATTTTTGAAGTATCAATAGCTATTATTGGAATGTTAGATTTTATTGCAAAAGTATCACGTAAATCTAAAATAGCTTTGGTAATATTTGAGATTCTTAAAGTATCTTTTTTAGAAGTTCTTAGTCTTACGGTAAAAGTATCTATATATTTTTCATTACTAACTTTAAATTGTAATGAATCTACGTTAATATCAGAAAACCAATAGTTTAAAGTATCTTTATTTTTTTCAAAATACGTTACTTTTCTAAAAGTGTCTGGCGTTGAATTTAACAATTCAATTTTTAAATTTTTAGGAACTCCTTCGTAACCAAATATCAAATGTCCTTTAGTAACCTCTTTTGGTTTTATTATTTTAAAAAGAGGTATTTCTTTAAATAAGGAAATTTTATAAGAACTGTCGGTTGGAATAGTAATACTATCTTTATAAAAACCTATTTTATCTTGTCTTGGATGATAAATGTAACTTTTGGAGGGTTGTTTTAAAGCTACTAGTAAATATTTGCCAGCTTTAATATTTTCAATTTCAAAATTAGCTGTGGTGTCTATAGTGCTAGTTACGTATGTTGGCTTTTGTTTGAAAATTATAGAATCATTAAACGCTTCATTTATTTCGTATAATTCCACTGTAATGTCTTCATCTGTTTTCTGGTTAAAAGCATCATAAACGCTTCCCGAAACTGTTAAAGAATCAATATAACTACCTGTAGAAACTACATATTTAAAACGTTCTAATTTGTTTCCTTCATTATTATCAACTATGCTATTCCCAAAATTAAAAGTATAAGTAGTGTTGGGTTTTAGCGTGTCCAAAATTTTAAGACTTATAAATTTGCTTGCGGTACCAACAGGTGTAATGATAGGCGCATTTTTTAGTGGAGGCGAAATCACTAATTGTTTATTTACATCTTTTAGTTTTATATATTCATCAAATGAAATTTTAATTTTTTTCGCCTTAAAATTAATACTTTTATTAGCAGGAATGGCATGTACTAAAAGTGGTGGAATACTATCTTTTTTACCACCAGTAGGTCTTCCTCTTTTGGCACAATTAGAAAATGAAAATCCTAATAAAATCACTAAAAAGAAAGAATAATATTTTAATTTCATTGAAAATTAGATTTAATGCAAAATAACAATTTATTTGTTTAATCTAATAAAAAAGATGAGGCTTACTTTTCTTACTTGGTAAAAGCCATACAGGCAATACTGATTTTGATTTTGGTTGATTTTTTAAAAGCATTGCAACAAGCTTCTAGCGTAGCACCGGTGGTAATAACATCGTCAATTAATAATATATGTTTATAATTTGTTTTAGCAGGTTCTGGAACATGAAAAAGTTCTTGAACATTTTTCCACCTATCTAACCTAATCTTTTTAGTTTGAGTTTTGGTATAGGAAACACGCACTAAAATATTTTCTTTAAAAGGAATGTTTAGTTTCTTTGATAAACTCTCACCAAAGGTAGTAACTTGGTTATATCCGCGTTTGGCTAGTTTATTTTTATGTAGAGGGACAGGAATTATATAATCAATATTTTGAAACCTTTTGCTTTCAAGCATTTCTTCGCCAAGCCAAAATCCAACAAAAGCACCTACTTGTTGCTGATTTTTATATTTTAAATTATGAATTAGCTTTTGAACGGTTCCTTGTTTATAAAAGTAAAATAAAGCCGTTCCGTTTTGTATAGGATATTTACCATAAAATGATTTTTCTACCAAATTATTTGGCTCAAAGCTAAAGTTGGTTAAAGGTAAATCGTGCCTACATGTTACACAAAGAACGTCTTCATTTGATGCTAATATAGCATTACAAGACAAACAAACTTTTGGGAAAAAGACATCAAAAACATTTCTTAAAAAATTCATAGCAAAACTTTTTATAAAAATACTATTTTTTAAATAACTGTTAAAATTAAAATAAATAGAGTTTTAAAGTAAATATTTTTGTAATTTTATAATTCGCCTAAAGAAACTCCAAATTTTTTATTTAAAGTATAATTTAAAGTAATAAATTGCGTTACTAAATTATAACTAAAAGTATTTATAATGGAAGACAAAAAAAACAATAACAAACTAATTATCATAGTATTGGCAATTCTCTTAGCTGGGGTAATAGGTTACACAATTTACAGTAACTATGAACATAAAAAATTGACCAATGTTATTAAAGATGAAAAAGTTGAAATTGAACAAAATTTAGATAGTATGATTGTGAAATATGAAGATGCTATTTCTCAAAAAACGTCTATGTCAAATGAACTTTCTTTAGAAAGAGATAGAATTATTGGATTACGAGATTCTATAAAAAATTTAAAAATAACAGATTATCGTTTACTAAGAAAATATCGCAGACAAATTGCCAATTTGCAAAAAACAAATCAGCGTTTATTCTTTTTAAATGATTCATTAACAGGGATGAATTCCTTATTAAAAACAAATTTAGATAGTGCTAATGTTAAAATATCAACTCAATTAGCTTTGAATGATACCTTATCATTACAAAATTTAAATTTATCAGAAAAAGTTGCAATAGCTTCTGTTTTAAAGGTGAAAACTGCTAAAATGTTAGCGATGAGAACTCGTAATAATGGTAAATTAGTAGAAACTTCAAGAGCAAGAAATACAGATGCATTTAGAATTAATTTTACCATTGATAAAAATGAAATTACTGACCAAGGAGAAAGAAATGTTTATATACAAATAATAAATGCTAAAGGAAAAGCAATTGCCGCAAAAGGCTCTTTAACTTTAGCTGACGGAACCACCACTATTGATTATAGCGATAAAACTATTGTAAATTATTTAAATGAAACAGTAGATGTAATCTCGTTAGTTGAAGTAGATAGAGCTACTATAAGTCGTGGATCTTATATGGCAAATATTTTTATAAACGATAAATTTGCTGGAGAAACCAAAATTATATTAAAGTAAAAAAGGAAACTCCAATTTATATTTAATGTTAATTGAGTGGAAATAGTTTAGGCTATTTCCACTTTTTTATTTTGTAGATGTAAAACCTTTACTATTTTTGCACCATGGCAAAACAAGAAGATCAATTTAAAAAAGTAGTTTCACACGCAAAAGAATACGGATTTGTATTTCAATCTAGTGAAATTTATGATGGCTTAGGTGCTGTTTATGATTACGCACAAAATGGTGTTGAATTAAAGAAAAATATTAGAGAATATTGGTGGAAAGCAATGGTGCAATTGAATGAAAACATTGTAGGTATTGATTCTGCAATATTTATGCATCCAACTGTTTGGAAAGCTTCTGGTCATGTGGATGCTTTTAATGACCCGCTAATTGATAATAAAGATTCTAAAAAACGCTATAGAGCCGATGTTTTAATTGAAGATTATGTAGCTAAATTAGATGCTAAAATTGAAAAAGAAGTTAAAAAAGCAGCAAAACGTTTTGGAGACTCTTTTAATAAAAATGAATTTATAACCACTAACGCAAGAGTTATTAGCTATAAAGAAAAAGGAGAAGCCATATTAAAACGAATGGGGAAATCTTTAGAAAATGAAGATTTAGCCGATGTAAAAGCATTAATTGAAGAATTGGAAATAGTTTGTCCTGTTTCTGGCTCAAAAAACTGGACAGATGTTAAGCAATTTAATTTAATGTTTGGCACAAAATTGGGCGCTTCAGCAGATTCTGCAATGGATTTATATTTGCGTCCTGAAACTGCACAAGGAATTTTTGTAAACTTTTTAAATGTGCAAAAAACAGGAAGAATGAAAATCCCTTTTGGAATTGCACAAACCGGAAAAGCCTTTAGAAACGAAATAGTTGCTCGTCAATTTATATTTAGAATGCGAGAATTTGAACAAATGGAAATGCAATTTTTTGTACGTCCTGGTACACAAAAAGAATGGTATGAAAAATGGAAAGAAACTCGTTTAAAATGGCATTTATCATTAGGTATGGGCGAAGAAAACTATCGTTTTCATAATCACGATAAACTAGCACATTATGCCGATGCTGCCGCAGATATAGAATTTAAATTTCCTTTTGGATTTAAAGAATTAGAAGGAATTCATTCCAGAACCGATTTTGATTTATCAAGTCACGAAAAATTCTCAGGTAAAAAAATCAAATATTTTGATACAGAATTAAACGAACATTATACCCCTTACGTTGTAGAAACTTCAATTGGATTAGATCGTATGTTTTTGGCAGTTTTTTCAAATGCATTACAAGAAGAAACATTAGAAAATGGAACTACAAGAACCGTTTTAAAATTACCTTCAGTTTTAGCACCTGTAAAAGCAGCAATTTTACCTTTAGTTAAAAAGGATGGATTACCAGAAATAGCTAAAAATATTGTGAGCAATTTAAAATGGGAGTTTAATGTAGCTTATGATGAAAAAGATGCCGTTGGTAGAAGATATAGAAGACAAGATGCAGTAGGAACTCCATTTTGTATTACCGTTGATCATGACACGTTAAAAGATAATACGGTTACCATTAGATATAGAGATTCTATGGAACAAAAACGTGTTAAAATTGAAGAATTACAAAGCGTTATTAAAAAGGAAATTTCTCATAAAAAGTGGCTAATGAGAATGTAGCTTATTAAGAATTTTAAACAATCTCTATAAAAAGTATTACATTGATTAAAATCTGATTAATAAAATTTTAGAGTTTTTAACTTTGCTCAAAAAAACATAAAGGTTGCTTTTAGGCAACCTTTTATATTTAAAATCGTTTACCTATTGAAATACCTGTTTGTACAAAAATATTAGGTTTAGAATAAGGAATATTTTTATTAAATGAATAAACCTTTTTGGCTAACCCAACATTAACATTAATAAAAAAATTGCATTTGGTTACAAACTTATAGCCTACTCCGGCTCCTAAATATAAAGAATTTTGTTCTACAGAATATTGGTAAACATGATTATTATAAACAAAAGCATCTCCATTACTATATCTTCCAAAAAATTCTATGTAAAAACCTTGTGTATGTTTTTCTGAAAAAAAGTGCTTATAATTCATGTTTACAGAAAAATTATCATGAAAATTATCTACACCAAAAATACTCTCACCTTTATTAGTGTGAGCTAATGTTAGCCCAATACTATTAGAATTATTTAATAAATAGCTGTAAGAAATTTCAAGTTTATTAATTGTAACTAACTCAAATAGCTCTAACGAAATTTCATGTTTTGGCTCTTTTTCTTTTTCAATTTTTTTTACTTCTTGTGCATTTATGTTTGATACAAATAATACACATACAACCCAAAAGGTTATTTTAATTATTTTCATAGTCATTATAAAATTTGATTAATAATGACCAAATGTAATTTAAGAATGAATTGAAAATCTATAAGAGAAAGTTAAATAAGGTTAAACTTTCCTTAAATAAAAAACGATTAACATAAATTATGTTAATCGTAAAATAAAATATAAGTTTTAAAATCTGTAACCTATAGAAATACCTCCACGCCCAACAACTTCAGTATCATTATTATTTAACAAATCTCTACCAATTCCAAGATAAATTTCAGCAACAAAACCTCTTTTAGATACAAATTTTGAACCAGCAGAAATTCCAACGGCAAAATCTGTGTATTTTTCATTAACATATGAATCGTATGGAGCAGAATTACTATAATAATTTTCTTCTTCCCCAGAATGAAGCATGGTAAATACCTCTACAAAGAAACCACTTGCATATTTATTAGAAAAAAAATGGCGATAATAAGGAGTTATTGAAAAAGTTCTGTATTCATCAAGACTATTAGAATCTGAATTGCTATCTAGGTTAAATAAAACATTAACACCTATAGAGGATTCTTCATTAAGAATTGCTTCATAGCCAACATCCAAAAACTTAAAGGCAATTAAATTAGACATATTAATTTTTAGTTCATTTTTAGCTAAGGAATTAGTTTTATTTTGTTGGGCAAACAATGATACACTGCTAATAAATAATAGTACAATTAGGTTAATTTTTTTCATAGATTAAATTTAAATTAAAAAGTAAAGATAATTACAAAGATTAAACCAAACTAACATAATATTAAAAAATAGCTTTTAACTGTATTGATCCTGTATGAATGGTGTTTGATGTTTCACTTTTTCTTCCCAAATAGTTAATATTTAAATGTAAATATGAATTTATTTTTCTATGGAATAGAAAGCTCCAAGTATAATTTTTCCCTACCTGAAAACCTTCTAGCATTTGATATCCAACAGGTGAGTTTGCATTTCCCTTAAATTTATTGTTAAACAAATTCAAGGTTATTTTTAATGAATTTTTTGTATTGTTGGCACTGTTAAATTCAAATCCAAATTTATTCAATTGTAAAGCTTCTAAATTTTGAATTAAATTTTCTTTGTTTTTATATTCATAAAACATTGAAAAATAAACGTTTCGATTGTAATAATAAGATAATTTTGGAGCAAAGGAATAGTTTTTTAACTTAAAATTCCGATTACTATAATTAAGAGAGTTTGTTGTATTTTTACTTTGATTTCCACTAATATAAAATAGCCAAAATTTCCCCACTTTATGTTCAAAGGTTAACTGTTGGATTTGTAAATTATTGCTTAAATTATCAATGGTAGTAGTGCTAACATTTTTTGATTTTTGATAACTATAACTGGTGGTAAAGTGTTTTTTTCCTCGATTAAAATAAATACTATTGGTAAAATGATAATTTAAAGCCAACACATTAGGATTGCTTATGTCAAATGGGTTTAAATTGAATTTTTTAGGTTGTTTTAACTGTTTGTTATCCACCAAAATATAGGTCTGATTATTAAAATGAGAAAGTGTTTTTTTAAATCCTTTTTTTGAACTCCACTGCTGGGCGTTTATCCTAATAGTTTGCGTAAATTTATTTTGATGTGTTGCAATATAATTTATGGTAGGTAAAATAATTCGTAAATATTCTGCTTGGTCAGGAAATTGTGCAATTTCAAATTCATTTAACTCTTTAATACCGTTGTTGTTATAATCAATCCAAGTGTAATAACCTTGTCCGGGTTCTGTTTTTAAATAACTATAATCTTGTTGAGGTAAGGTGCCAGAAAGTGTTTGATAAACAGTACTAAAATTTAAAAATTGATGAAATAATTGTTGTTGATACACCAACTTTGAGTTAAGTGATTCTTCATCTTTAAAATTAGTATTTTTTACCGTTCTATAATTTATATAAGTCGATAAATTTGCAGTTTTAGATTTTATAAAATTCGATTTTAAATAGTATGTTTTGGAATTATTAACTCGTTCAAATTTATTATTTTGAATACTATCAGTAACTCTAAATTTTGCTCCTATTTGAGTAAATATTTTGGTAGAATCTCCTATTCCAAAAAAGCCTTCATATTCATTAAATTTATGACTGTTATTTTCTTTTAATTGGGTTAATACTGATGTTTGTTCATTGTTTTCACCAGAAAATTGTGTCCCAAACCAGCTTTTTCCTAAAGTATAAGTCGCGGTTAAATGATATCTTGAAAAAGTTCCTTTTCTGATTTCTGAAGCGTTCTCTAAAATGCTTCCATCAAAATTAACAGCGAAGTTCTTTTGAGTAATATTTCCAAACAAATGATGTTTATTTCCTGTAAATGAATTACCTAGTAGTAGGTTTTCAAATTTATAGGTAATGCTACTATTTTGTTGATTATTTAATTGTAATCCTGTGGTAATTAATTGCTGCTTTCCTGTTAAATTCACAATATTCCAATCTCTATTAAATTCAATATTTTGAATACGTTGAATACTCTTAAAATGTGCATCAATATAATCTAAACCCAGTTGGCTTTTTAACTCCCATTTTTTAGAATAGATTATCTGGTTCCAATTAAATTGAGTAGCAAATCCGTTATTATTTTCATCATCAATAGTTGAAAATAAATTGGCATCATTTATACTAAAAGCGGCTTCAGCCTGAATTGAAGTTTTAACAGAAGGCTGGTAATTTGCTTTAAAAACGGCAACTTGTAATTTGTTTGGAGCAGTTAGTTTTATAATTGGATTATAATTTCCCAAATTTGCACCAATATATTCATAAACTTTACCAATGGCAATAACTTCCTTTAATTTATAATTTCCCAAATTTGCACCAACAAAAGAAAAAGAAACATGATACAAAATATCATTTTCATTGGTGGAATATTCAAAAATTTCAGATGTGCCTAAAGGTGTTTTTTTATATAAAATTTTATTATCAGAATACGTGTCAATATAAGCAGAAGGACTTGCCATTTTGGTTAAATCATTTCCGGCATTGGCTAAAATTTGTTTTTGAGCATCGGTTAAATCTTGTTCTAAAGGTTGATTTTTAACATCATTTTCATTATAAAAATAACTACTTACCACCAATTTTTCACTCTTAAATTTAATGTTATTATAAGTGATAAATCGAGTGAAAACGCGATCGTTAAATTGAAATTCTGCTGATATTCTCATATTGGCAGTAATAGGAAAAGTAGTGTTAAAAGTTAGTTCGGCATTGTTATAATCAATAGTGTAATCGTTATTTTCTCCACGTTTTAAAAGCTGTCCGTTAATATAAATATTTTCGGTTCCAGATAAAATTAAAATATAGGAATTATTGTTTAAGTCATTAAGTTTATATGGGCCTTGATTCCCTTCTTCACCCACAAATTCAACTTTTTTATATTTTCCTCGAACCACTGCTCCTGAAGTTTCAATGTTTATTTCGGAATGTTTATTTTTTATGATTGCATTTACGGCTAATCCTGAAACTTTTTTATTGAAATTTAAATATTTGGTTTCGCTGTTATTCAAATAAATATCACCTGCAGTAATTTTCCAGTTTTTACTAAATAGCTCGATAAAAACTCTATCAAATTCATTTAATTTATAAGTATTTCCGTTTTCCTGAATAGGAATATTAGTGTCAATTATTGAGCCTTTTAAGGTAACTTTATCTGAAATTTTTCCAGCAATTTGCAAATCTAAACTTGAATTAACAACTCCATTTTGATTATTTCCAATGGTTAATCCTCGTGTGATATTTCCAACGGCATTTAAACCTTCAAATGGTTTGTTGATTTTTTTAGACTTATTTGTGGTTAAGCTATATAAATTTTGAGAAGTGTTGTTAGTAACAATTAATTTTTTATCAAAAAGTTGGTATTTCTTGGTTAAAAATTTGGGATAAGGTTTGTATTGAATTTTAATAGAATCCAATTTATTTTGAGCCCTATTATTAAAAATTAGTTGTGCTTTTGAAAAATCAATTGAATATTCTGAAGGATTAATTAAGGAATCATTTTTAAAAACTTTAAAATCAAAAGAGCTGATACTTACCGAATCAATTTTAATGGTATCATTTTTTACCAAGAAAGATTTTAATTTGGTTGCTGGACTTTGAGCGTGCAAAACAACCGTCAAAAAAAATAAGACTAAAAAAAATCCTTTCTTCATAGGTAATTTAACGATTTAAAATTCGTTTTAGTTTAAAATAGTGTTTGTTGTTTTGCAGGACTTTCATGAGCTAACAACCATTTTTTACGCCATAATCCACCTGCATAACCTGTTAATGAACCATCACTTCCAATAATTCTATGGCACGGAATTACAATCCAAATAGGATTTTTACCGTTTGCAGAAGCTACCGCTCTAATAGCTTTTACATTACCTAGTTTTTTAGTTTGCTCTAAATACGTTCGTGTTTTACCGTAAGGAATATTTAGTAACTCAGACCATACTTTTTTTTGAAAATCAGTTCCTTTTGGATTTAACTTTAATGTAAATTCTGTGCGTTTGCCTTTAAAATATTCATCTAATTGTTGTACGCAATCCGTTAAAAATTCAGATATATTTTTTGTGGTTTCAATTTCATCATCAATAACTGTAATGCTTGAAATTCCAAGGTCATTACCTATAATTTTGGCAGTTCCAATAGGTGTTTTATAATATGTAGTTTGATTAGATTCCAAAAATATTTTTTGAGTTTTGAGTGGTTATGTTAGCAATTTCTTCTTGTGAAATATTATAAATTTCAGCTAATTTTTCTACAACTTTAATTATGTAACTACTCTCATTTCTTTTTCCTCTAAAAGGTGTTGGAGCTAAATATGGTGCATCGGTTTCTAATACAATATTTTTAATAGGAATTTGGTTCAAAAACTGGTCAATTTTACCATTTTTAAAGGTAACAACTCCACCAATTCCTAATTTCATATCATACGATATTGCTTTATTTGCTTGCTCTAATGTTCCGGTAAAACAATGAAAAATTCCGAACAAATCTTCATCATTTTCTTTTTCTAAAATTTCAAAAACTTCATTAAAAGCGTCTCTGCAATGGATTATTATAGGTAATTTTTTTTCTTTCGCCCATTTAATTTGAGTTTTAAAAGCAAACTGTTGTTGTTTTAAAAATGATTTATCCCAATATAAATCGATGCCAATTTCACCAATTCCATAAAAATTACGTTCAATCAAAGTGTTTTGTACAAAAGCTAATTCTTCTTCAAAATTTTCTTTAACTGAAGTCGGATGCAAACCAGTCATTAAGTAAGTATTCTTTGGAAATTCCTTTTCAAGATTAAGCATATTTTGATAGTACGATGAGTCTATGGCAGGAATAAAAAACCGAGTAACACCAGCTTTTATAGCACGCTGAATCATTTCATTTCTGTCTTCATCAAACTGTTCACTATATAAATGGGTGTGTGTATCTGTAATTATCATAGCGTAAAAGTAATTAAAAACTTGTAAACCTTTTTATTGAAATTTTTGTCACTGACATCCATTTTATGGCTACTTTAGTTTATGGTTAAACCTCTGTAGATTGATGAAAATAAAATATATAATAATAGTACTTATGTTGCTTGTTTTTAAGTATTCCAATGCTCAAGAATGGAAGACGCTAAAAGCTTATCAAATTGAAACTGGGAATCCTATTTTAATAAATGGTTGCTGGTTAAAGAAAGACCGAAAAAAACAAACTGAAGTTTGGAATAAAGCCAATGTTTTTAATATATCTGTAACAAATGGAAATTTAAAATATAGAACTATTAGTCAAATTAGAGATTTTTATTATTGGTTTGATGCTGAAAGAAAAAAGAAAGGTCATGAAATAAAAAGCATTGGAATTGCATCTATTGCCGCCAATCAATTATCAAAAATGGATAATTTTTTAATTCGTTTTTTTATTGTTAGAAATAAAGAAATTGTATTATTTGCGAACAATGGTTCACAAAAAGTATTTGAATTTGCATTTCCATTGCTAAAGGAGGTTTACTTTTCTAAAGAAATTATAAAGGGAGAAAAAGCGAAACTCTGGGATTTAACTTATGGCGAAATTGAGCAATGTAAAATCCTTCAACCGTTGTACCATAAACTAACTTTTAAAGCTATTCACAGATTAGAAAAAATGGCAAAAGGGAAAGGTATTTTTAACTTAGAGGTGCCAAATGAATTAAAATATGAAGGTAAAATTGATAATTGCCAAACACGATTTGAGCACGGAAAAAATAAATTGTTACCCTATTATTTAAAGAAAAATAGCAATTAGAATTTAGTGTTTTACTTTAATTTATTCAATAATTTTTTAGCTTGTCCAAATTTATCAGCACTTTTAGGAATCGTTTTTAAAACTTCTTTACACTTTTTAAACTCTTTTTGTTTTAAATAATTTAATGCTTTATACCAAGTTGCTGTAGTTGCAAAAGCTGAATTTCCTTCACTAATTTTATTAAAAATAGTTTCTGCATTTGTATAATTCCCTAATTCAAGGTTAGAAATCCCTTGGTATAATTTAATTTCAGTATCGTTTGGATAGGTATTAGATAAAATGGTTAATTGTTGTAATGCTTCTTTATAATTTTTTGAATTGAATGCGTTTTCAGCTTTAACAACAGTGCCATTATTTTCACCTCTAACAACTATTTCTAAAGCGTTATGATTGGAAAAATCACTATAAACAGGCTTTCCGTTTTTAAATATAAATAAACTAACCAATAATGCAATACTAGCAGCTATCATTAAACTTTTATAATTAAATAATGAAATTACTTTTTGTTTTTTTGATTTGTTGTGTTTAATAAACTGAGATCCTAAATTATTTAAGGTTTTTTTAAGTGCTATTTCAGATTCTTCATTTTCAAACTTAGATTTTAATGAAGTATTTAAATTTTTATAAATTTCAAATTCTTGTTTAAAATCAGTATCCTTTTCTAATTTTTTTTCAAAAGATTGAAGTTCGGTATTAGAAAGTTTATTCGTTAAGTAATTTTCAAATAATATGTATCTATCTTCTTTCATTTTAATAATACTATTTTAACTGATGATATTCTCTCGAATTTTTCACAAGTAGGGTTAATTTTTTCATACATTCTGATTTCTTTTTGCGAGCATATCCATAAGTAACGCCTAAAATTTTTGCAACTTTTTCCATGGATTTAATTTTAAAGGATGTTTTTAATAATTCTTGACATTTTTTACCTAATTCTTTAAATTTTAATTCAAAAAGCTGATGTTGCAGTTCAAAAATTTCAGTTTCTTCAACTTGTTGTTCTTGCTCTTCAGTAATAGATATGTCATCATCTAAAATTGTTACCCTAGTATTCCCTCTTTTTTTTAATTCATTTAACCATTTACGTTTACATAACAAATAAAAATAAGCATCAAACGGACAAGTAAGTATAAAGTTTTTCTCTTTTGCTTGATGATATATGGTAACCAACACTTCTTGAATAATATCTTGTGCATCATCTGAATTTCCACTGTTTTTTCTAACATAAGAAACAATTTTATAAGAATACTTCTCATAAATTTTAGAAAGCACCCTACTGTCGTTTTTTAATAAGGCCTCAATATATAAGTGATCTTTATGCGGTTTTTGTTTCATTTTTTTAGCTACAGATAGCTAATTTAATTTTTTTTAAAGAAAAAGAGGTAACAAAATAAAATTTAGTTGATATGTAAATGTAAAACGAAATTAAAAACAATTAAATTTTAATAATTATGAAAAACAAAAAACAAAATTTCACAAACTTTAATAAAAGGAAAGTTGTGAGCAGTATTTTAAAAAATGTGGTAGGCATATCATTATTAGTATTTGTTACTAGCTGTAATCCAAAAGAAGATATACAGCCACCGTTGCCAGATGGAGCAGCACTTAATCAAAGGTTTGATGACAACAGAGCCAATGCAGTACAAGAATTTACTATTGATGCCTCAACAGGTGGTGTTATTACAGGAACACAAGGAACTAAAGTAACATTTCAGCCAAATTCTTTCGGATTAAATGGAACACCAGTAACAGGAAATGTAACCGTAAAATTAATTGAGATTTATGATAAAGCTTCCATGCTTTTGAAAAATAAGTCAACCTTAGGAATGAGAGCTAACGGAGACAAAGAAGTATTAAAATCAGCAGGAGAATTTTTTATAAATGCCGAACAAGACACAAATAATTTAGAATTATTAGAAATGGCTTCAGTGGAAAGCAGACCTATTGATTTTGCAGATTTAGATGGCGGAATGCAAATTTTTAGAGGAGATGATGATACAAATGGAAATTGGATTGAAACTGATGAGGATAATGATGGGGAAAATGATAATGCTCAAATTAAAGATGGAGGAGGTGCAAATGGCGAATTTGCAACTTACAACTATGATATTGGTGATTTTGGTTGGACTAATCTTGACAGATGGTACAACTTTACAGGACCTAAAACTCAACTTTATATTGATGTGCCAAATGAATTTAACCAAGAGAATTGTGCAGTGTATTTATCATACGATGGAGAGCCAACAGCTTTAGCAAGAATGGATGTTTGGGATACAGCACTTGAAATGTTTACTGAACATTATGGAATGATTCCAATAGGACAACAAGTTCACATTATTATGGTTGCAGAAATAAACGGACAACTAAATTATGCAATACAAGGAACAACAATTGTTGATGGTCATATAGAAGTTATTTCAAGTTTAACTCCAATAACACAACCAGCTTTAGAAGCTTTAATTAACGGACTGCCATAGTATCCCCACAAATTGTAGTAAATAAGTAAAATCTCCCTTGGCTTAATTGCAAGGGAGATTATCTCATTAAAAAAATTAATTAAAATGCTTTCTTTATATTTGTTTAAATCTACTAACTATGAAAAATTATTTTATACTCTTTTTTTTATTATTTCAAACGTGTTTTTACGCACAAGAAATTGAAAATGATACAATTAATAGGTCTGCAACTATTAATTATACGGTGGATGAGAATAAAGTTTTTTTTAATCCGCAAACACCTCAGTTAAATCAAATTGCTGGAGCACCTAAAGCATTTTACACCTATTATTGGGAGTTTGGTGATGGAAATTATAGTTTTGAAAAGGAACCAAAGCATGTTTATAAAAATAAAGGAAATTACAAAGTACAACTTTCAGTAACTAATAATTATGATGATGGTAAACCACCTACTACACGTCCAAAAGAGGTAACTGTAAATGAAGAAAAGTTTGCTATTTCAGAAAATGAAAATCATTATTTATTAGCAGCACATAATGGTTTTAGATTGCAAATAAATAGAGATCCAAAACCAGATGAAGAAATACAATTAGTTTTAAGTTATGGCAATTCAAAAGAATATATAACTAATGGAAAAATTTATCTATTTTTTAATGAAAAAAAATATAAAGCCAAAAATTTTGATTTAGTAGCTGTTAGATTGTACCATAATGAAAGTGAAGTTTTTTCAAAAACAGTTGCAGATAACAATAAATATATTTCAAAAGATGAATTTATAAAAAGCACAGGTATTACTACTTTTATTGATAAGAACTTAATTGGAAATGATACTTTAAAGCAAAATTTTCCACAAACATTAAAGGATGCAGAAGCATATTATCAAGATGTTAAAATTTATGATGTTGATAATTTAGATGCCAATGAAACACGCAATATGTTTTTTAGTTTTAAAACTACACCCGAAATGCTAAAAGATACCAGTGCCGTAATTTCAATCAGAAGTATTTATGTCCCTGAACGCAGTGGCGATTCACATAAAGTAATTACTAAAGAAATGGAAATTGTAACCTCACACGATCCAAATAAAATGGCAGTTTATGATACTCGGTTAAATTATAGATTGGTTCGTTTTAAACGATTAAAATACAAAGTTCAATTCCAAAATAATGGCGAAGGACCTGCCAGATTAATTAAATTAAATGTTGATATTCCTGAAATGTTAGATAAATCAACGTTAAAGGTACTCGATATGTATCCTAAATGTCCAATTTGTCCAGATACAGAAGTCCGATATAGTTGTTTAGATACAATTATTAGTAAAGATAAAATTTCATTTCAATTTAAAAACATCTATCTTCCAGGAACAGCCCAAAAAGGAGTGCACGATAAAGATTCTACCAAAGGATTTGTAAAATATTCTTTAAAATTTGGAAAAGATTTTCATAAAAAGAAATCAAAAAGTAAAACCGAAATAATTTTTGATAAAAACGAACCCATAATTACAAATACGTCAACGTCTCGGTTTTCTCCAGGAATTTCGATTGGAGTAAAATCGGGTTATAATAGTTATTTAAATGTAAAAAACTCTAAAAGTTATTTTGTTGGAGCCACTATTTCTCCCTATAAATCATATAAAAAATATTTACAAGCAGAGTTAATGATTTCTACTCATAAATTTGCAGATTTTAAAAATGCCAGTGAAATTATTGGGCCAATTGACACTCAGGCAGGTATAATTGATAGTGCCATACGGTTTGATGATATAACTTCAAAAATTACCGAATTAAATATTGATGTTGTTCCTGTTTCTTTTCGTTATAATTTGAATGGCATTTTTGGTTTGGGAGTTGGACCTCAACTTTCATTTGATATTTCTAATAAATCAAACAATACTATAAATTCGAGTTATTTCACCTATTATAAAAATACTGTAGGAGATCCAATTGATACACTCAATGAAACCAGAACATTTGAAAATAAATCTTCATTTAAAGATATTAAATACGGTATTTTTGGTGATATTACTATTGGAGCCGCTAGAATTGGGCCAAGCATTGGCATACGTTATATCTATAATTTTAATGAACCTCATTCCCAACTTCATTTTTATGCCATTTGGAAAATATAAAAGATGCTTATGTTAACTAAAATTAATGTAGTTATTTTTATATTTTTTTCAGCACTAGCGGTTGCTCAAAAATCAGATATTAATTTTGAGGATAAAGTTAAATCATTAAGGCAACAAGATAATTACTCAGAATATATTTATGTGTATTTAGACGAGTTTGCTAAAAATCCTTCAGTAGAAAAATTATCTATTTTTAAAAAAATAACCTCTAAATTATGGCGTAAACCTATCCATAAAAAAGAATTTACGGCTCAACTTTATTTATATATTAATTATGCTTTTTATTTAAAACAATTTGGCTTTATAAATCAATCTATTATTCAATATGAAAAAGCATATGCCATATACAAAAGTAAAAGAATACTAAATTATAATATTATTGAATTTTGCCTAAAACCTTTGGCAAATAATTATACAAGATTAGGCGATGTTGACAGAGCTGAAGATATCTTAAAAATTACTATAGAAAAAGCTCAAAAGGAAAATAACACTGCTCAAATAATAGCAGGATATTCTAATTTAGCGATAGTTTATAGAACAAAAGGAGCTTATAAATCAGCCATAAACTACTTAAATTTAGCCTTAGATTTAAGTGTTAAAAAACCAATTAAATCTAGGTTATATTCCGATTTAGCAATTGATTATTTCTTTTTAAACGAAGTTGAAAAAGCTAAAGAAAACAGTTTATTGTCAAATAAATTGAATATTAAAAGAAACCTTTCAGTTTCAACAAGAAATGCCATTACATTAGGAAATTGTTTTATAACACAAAAAGAGTTTGACAAAGCTTTAATTGAATTTGACAAAGCGTTAAAAACCGCTAAAATTGCATTTGGAAAAAATGACAGAGAAGTTGCTAAAATTTACAACCGAAAGGCTGAGGTTTATACAATACAAAAGCAGTTTGAAAAAGCATTAAGGTTTTATCAAAAATCTTTACAAACATTGTTGCCAAAATACAATCCTAAAACTGTATTTGAAAATCCATTAACCTTATATTTTTATCCAGAAAACACCTTAAAAGAATCTTTAGATGGAAGAGCAAATGCACTTATTCAAACAAATAATTATAAAAATGCATTAAAAAATTTTGATTTAGCCTTTAATGTTGAAGATAAATTGAGAACATCATATTTAAGTCAAAATTCAAAATTAATACAGCAGCAAGGAAATAGAAACAGAAGTGAAAGTTGTATAGATTTGTGCTTTAAATTATATCAGCAAACTAGTAATAATGTTTGGCTTGAAAGAGGTTTTCAGTATGCAGAGCAATCTAAATCTTTAGTGTTGTTAGAAGCAAAAGAAGCTACTTTTTTAAAGTCACCCTTTAAAAATGACAGTTTGTTTATTCTTGAAAAAAAATTAGCTTTTAAAAGTGCTCAATTAAATAAAAGTATAATAATTGAAACCTTAAAAGAAGAAAAAGCTTCCGTAGCATTATTAGTAAATTTAACAAAACAACGAAATAAAATTTCGAATAAAATACAGCTATTAAAACAACAAATTAAATTAAAATATCCACAAATACTACTTCAAAAAGATAGTTTAATAACCGTAAAAAAAGTTAGAAAAAAACTATTAAAAAATAATGAATTGTTAGTTGAATTTTTTGATGGGAAAAGCAATATTTATGTTTTTTCAATTTCAAAAAGTAATCCAATTAGCATTAATAAAATTATTAAAACAAAAAAGGTTAATGAACAAATTTCGGAATTTATAAATTTATTTGCAGATGCTAGAGGAACTGCTTTACAAAATAATGTTCAAAAATATACCGAATTAGGTTTTAAATTATACAAAAATCTATTTAACACTAAGCTCCATAAAAATACAATTATAATACCCGATGACTTATTCTCATTTATTCCGTTTGATGCACTAATTACTAAAAAAACTTCAATATTCAATTTTGAAAAATTACCATATTTACTTCATAAAACTGTAATTAGTTACGCATTTTCTGCTTCAATTTTAATGCATGAGAATACAATTATTCAAAATAATAAAAATAATTTTATAGGATTTTTTCCTGTTTTTAAAAATAATCACCGAAATTTATCTGAACTTAGTTATACAATACAGGAAGCTAAAAGTATAAAAAACTATGAAGCTGGTCAGTTTTTATTTAATTCGAACGCTTCAAAAGAAGCATTTGAAAAGCAAGCCAAAAAATATTCAATAATTCATTTATCAACACATGCAACTGCAGGTAATTACTACACGCCACCAGCTATTGAATTTTATGATAAAACTTTATATTTACCCGAAATTTACGGATATAATTTACAAACAGATTTACTGGTGTTAAGTGCCTGTGAAACAGGATTAGGAACGTTAAGAAAAGGAGAAGGAGCTATGAGTTTAGCACGTGGATTTTCGTATGCAGGAGTTAAAAATTTACTAGTTTCACTTTGGAAAGTAAACGATAAATCTACCGAAAAATTAATGGCAGGGTTTTATAAAGAATATAATAAAACAGCCAATAAAGCCATTGCATTACACAATTCTAAACTAGATTACTTAAATGATAAAACTATTTCAGCTAGTAAAAAATCGCCTTACTATTGGGCAAGTTTTGTGTATATTGGTGAATCTAATTTAATAACTAATGCTAATGATTATTTAGGATGGATAGTTATTTTAGTATTTGTTTTATTTGCTAGTTATTTGTTAGTAAAAAGACTAGTTTTGAATTCTTAAATTTTGAAGTATGAGGCTAAGCAGAATTTTAAAAAGAAAACGATACATACAAATAAAACTAAAAAAAATAAATACCAATCATTTTGAGCTAAAAGTTGCTATTAATGGTGTTTTAGGTCGGTTTATTTTAGATACAGGTGCTTCAAATTCTTGTATAGCTAATGATTTAGCTGAAAAGTTTAAACTAATTGTTGAAGATTCTGAAACTAAAGCTGCTGGAGCTGGTGCCACAGGAATGGAAACTAAAATTTCATCAAAAAATAAACTCGAAATTCAAAATTGGAAATTCAAAAATCAGACTTTGGTTTTGCTTGATTTAACTCACGTAAATACAGCCTTAACTGAGCATAAGGCAAAAGCTATTGATGGCATTATTGGTGCCGATGTTTTAGAAAAGGGTAAAGCAATTATTGATTATAAAAAACATAGATTGTACTTAAAAAAAATAGTATTTAAGTTTTAAATAGAGATAATAAAATCTGATAGTCCGTAATCTTACATAACGTTGTCACCCTGAACTTGTTTCAGGGTCGTATTCAATAAAATACTGGTTATCAAACAGAAATGAGATGATGAAACGAGTTCAGCATAACGTTATTTTTTATTATTTCATGTTGTTATAATTACAATTCCAAAGCTTTTTTAATATCATTATTCATTAAAATATCCACAGGATTTTCTAGAGCTTCTTTTACAGCCACTAAAAATCCTACCGATTCACGTCCATCAATAACTCTATGGTCATAAGATAGCGCAACGTACATTATTGGTCTGATAACCACTTCGCCATTAATAGCAACTGGACGTTCAATAATATTGTGCATTCCTAAAATTCCACTTTGTGGAGGATTGATAATTGGAGTTGATAGCATAGATCCAAACACACCTCCGTTTGTAATGGTAAATGTTCCACCAGTCATTTCATCAACGGTAATTTCACCTTCTCTAGCTCTTAAAGCCAAACGTTTTACTTCACTTTCAACACCTCTAAATGATAAGTTTTCAGCATTTCTAATTACAGGAACCATTAATCCTTTTGGCCCGGAAACCGCAATGGAAATATCTTGAAAATTGTGCATAATTTTATAATCTCCATCAATCATAGCATTTACATCTGGAAATAATTTTAAAGCTCTAACCACAGCCAAAGTAAAAAAGCTCATAAATCCTAAACCAACACCGTGTTTTGATTTGAAATCTTCTTTAAATTCTTTTCTCAAATCAAAAATAGGTTGCATATCAACTTCATTAAAAGTAGTAAGCATTGCCGTTTCATTTTTTACCGCAACCAAGCGTTGAGCCACTTTTCTACGAAGCATTGACATTTTTTTACGCTCTGAATTACGTGATCCTCCAGTTGGAGCCCCCATACTAGGAACTGCATTTACAGCATCATCTTTGGTAATTCTACCATCTCGTCCACTCCCTTTTACCTCATCAGATTTAATATTTTTTTCATCTAATATTTTTTTAGCTGCTGGAGAAGCTGTTCCACTTGCATAGGTTTTCTCAAGTGTGCTTGAAGTGACTGGTTTTTCAGCAATTTTTGGCGTTTCAATTTTAGCTTCTTTATTTGCAACAACACCTTCAGGTTTTTTACCATCTAAATCAATCAAACAAATTATTGCACCAACGGCAACTACATCTCCTTCTTCTGCTTTTAAAGTGATTATACCACTTTCTTCAGCAGGTAATTCTAAAGTTGCTTTATCTGAATCAACTTCAGCAATGGGTTGATCTTTTTCTACATAATCACCATCTGCAACTAACCAAGTTGCAATTTCTACTTCTGTAATAGACTCTCCCGGAGAGGGAACTTTCATTTCTAAAATCATCTTAATTTTACTTTTTAAAAATACAGTAAAAAAGTTTTTTAAACGTCATTCTGAACTTGTTTCAGAATCTCATAGTTTTGATTGCTAGTTGTATGTGAACCTGAAACAAGTTCAGGTTGACGAAAACTTATTTTAATATTTTATCAATTATTTTAATTAGTTTTTAAATACTTTATCAAGAATACGTTGATGCCTTCTTTTAAATCGTGCCGATGAACCTGCGGCTGGCACTGCATAAAACGGTTGAGATGCAACTTCTAAATTCACCAATCTAAATCGTTGTAATAAATAACTCCAAGCTCCCATATTTTCTGGTTCTTCTTGTGCCCAAATATAACTTTTCACCTTTATATATTTATCAATTATTTCTTGTAATTTATTTATATGTAACGGAAATAATTGTTCAATTCTCACCAAAGCGATATCATTTCTTTCTAATTTTGTACGTTCAGCTAATAAATCATAATAAAATTTTCCGCTACAAAATACCAGTTTCGTAATATTTTCTTTTTTGATAGTATCATCTATTACTTCTTGAAAATTACCATCGGATAATTCTTCAATGGTAGAAGTTGCTAATGGATGACGGAGCAAACTTTTAGGTGTAAAAACAATTAAAGGTTTCCTAAAATTACGTTTCATTTGACGACGTAATAAATGATAAAAGTTAGCTGGAGTGGTACAATTTGCCATCGTCATATTATCTACTGCACAAAGTTGTAAATAGCGTTCTATTCTAGCTGAAGAATGTTCTGACCCTTGACCTTCATATCCGTGAGGAAGCAATAATACAATTCCGTTTTGAAGTTTCCACTTATCTTCGGCAGCTGATATATATTGATCAAATATAATTTGAGCACCGTTACTAAAATCTCCAAATTGAGCTTCCCAAATAGTTAAGGTATTTGGATTTGCCATAGCGTAGCCATAGTCAAAACCAAGTACAGCATATTCTGATAATAATGAATTGTAAATATTCATTTTACCTCTATTATTAGGAATGGTATTTAACAAATTTATGCGTTCTTCTGAAATTTCGTCTCGTAGAATAGCGTGGCGATGACTAAAAGTTCCGCGTTCAACATCTTGCCCTGATATGCGAATATTAAAACCTTCTTCTAATAAACTTCCATACGCCAAGGTTTCTGCCATTCCCCAATCCATTTTATTAGATTCAAAAACCATTTTGTTTCGGTCTCGTAAAATTCGTTCAGCTTTTCTTAAAAATTTTACATTTTCAGGAACTGTGGAAATAACTGCAGCAATTTCTTTTAATTTATTGGTAGGATAAGTAGTGTTTTCAGCAAGCAACATTTCTTGTAAACCTTTTCTTGTAAAATCTTTCCAAGTATCATGCATAAATTCACGAACTTTAGAAGTTTTAGATTTTTTAGCTTCTTTAAATTCTGTTTCTAAAAAATCTTTATACTCTGCAATGGAATTTGTTAAATAGTTGGCATCAATAACGCCTTCTTCCATTAATTTTTGAGCATAAATATCTCTAGGATTTGAATGCTTGGCAATTGCTTTATATAATTTAGGTTGCGTAAAACGAGGTTCATCACCTTCATTATGTCCGTATTTTCTGTAACCAAGTAAGTCAATAAAAATATCGCGTTTAAATTTCATTCTAAAATCTAGCGCTAATTCAATGGCTTGGACTACGGCTTCTACATCATCCGCATTAACGTGAAGTACAGGAGAAAGGGTAACTTTTGCAACATCGGTACAATAAGTGCTGGAACGCGCATCTAAATAATTGGTGGTAAAACCAATTTGATTATTAATTACAATATGAATGGTTCCACCCGTGGAATAGCCATTTAATTTACTCATTTGAATAACTTCATAAACCACTCCTTGACCAGCAATTGCGGCATCTCCGTGCACAATAATAGGAAGCAGTTTTGAATTATTTCCATTATATTCCAAATCGATTTTAGCTCTTGAAATACCTTCAGCAACTGGTCCAACAGTTTCTAAATGAGAAGGATTTGGAACTAAATTCATCTTCAGTTCTTTGTTGTTTTTTAGCGTTTTGGTGGTAGTTAAGCCTAAATGATATTTAACATCACCATCAAATTCTTTTTCCTCAAAATCTTTTCCTTCAAATTCACTAAAAAGCTCATGCATTGGTTTTCTAAAAATATTGGATAAGGTATTTAATCGACCGCGATGAGCCATACCTAAAACAAATTCTTCTACATCATATTGTTCCACTGCATTTCTGATAACGGCACTTATTGCAGGGATTATGGTTTCGCCACCTTCTAATGAAAACCTTTTTTGACCAACATATTTTGTTTGTAAAAAACTTTCAAAAGTAACGGCTTGTGTTAGTTTTTTAAGAATATATTTTTTAGATTCGGTTGAATATTTATGTACAGCGTGATTGTAAAATAATTTTTTTTGAATCCATTTAATTTCTTCAGGATTTCTAATATACATATACTCAACCCCAATAGCATCACAATAAATGGCTTCAAGATGAGCGATTATTTCTTTAAGAGTAGCTTTTCCTGTTCCAATTAATTCACCAGCATCAAAAACGGTATTCAAATCGTTTTTTGATAACCCGAAATTTTCAATTGCTAGTGTTGGCTCATATTTTCTGCGTTCACGAACCGGATTTGTTTTAGTAAATAAATGACCTCTTGATCGGTATCCGTTTATAAGATCGATTACTTTAAATTCTTTTAATACATTTTCAGGAAGTTCATAGTTTTTTTCAGAAGAAGTGTTAGCGTAATTTTCATTGGCAAAATCATAGCCTTGAAAAAAACTTTTCCAACTAGGTTCAACAGCATCAGGATTCAGTAAATACTGATCATATAAATCAGCAATAAATCCTGTATGAACAGTATTTAAGAATGAAAATTTATCCATAATTTTAGTTAGTAGTATCTATTATAGGCGGTAAAAATACAATTTTTAGGAATATGTACATTTTTAAAAGTAGATATTTACATTTTTTTATGAATTGTGTAAATTAGGAAGTTTAATATCTGATATTGTTACTATTAGTGTTTTATTTTTTATAATTTTATAAAAGGAATCTTACTTTTAAATAGTAAAGGTGAATTTAATAAATTAAAAAGATTTATTTTTTTAAAAAAAGTCTTGCAAAAAGTATAAAACCTTGTATATTTGCACTCGCAATTGAGAAATTAAATTCCTCCTTAGCTCAGTTGGTTAGAGCATCTGACTGTTAATCAGAGGGTCCTTGGTTCGAGCCCAAGAGGAGGAGCAACCTATTAAAAGCTACACTATGGTGTGGCTTTTTTTGATTAGGCTCCATAGTTCAAGGGATAGAATAGAAGTTTCCTAAACTTTAGATCCAGGTTCGAGTCCTGGTGGAGTCACCATATAAATCTCTAGCCTTTATTATATAAGGGTTTGAGATTTTTTTATACCTTCGTGTGTCCAATTTGTGTCCACTTTAATTTAATTTCTAATGTATAAAAATGGCTTGAAATTTCCAATAGTTTATTTTTTTATTCATGACTTTATTAAAATGGGGTCAATAGAAGATTTACAAGAACACAAACTCTCAACGCTTAATTTCTTTGATATGTCTAATGATTTTACTATCAATCAAGGCTTTGTGAATCTAATTAATGAAAAGAAAGGTTATGAACTTCTTCCTGTTTTTTCAATTTTTTTTCCAATTTTAATACAGTCTACTCTAAAGTTAAAGAAAGCTGATATTAGTTCTCCTTTTATAAGAGATAAAATGTCATTTGTTAATTTATTAAATCAATTTAAGGTTGACTTTCAGATATTGGAAATTTCTTTAAATAGAATTAATGAAATTGCTGTATTTAATAAAAAAGATTTTTATTCTAGTATTTATCTACTTTTATATAAATCATTTTTTCTAAAACTTTATTCTATAGTTAGTTACTCTGATAATCCTAAAGCAAATTTGTTTCTCGATTTCAATAAGGATTTTAGAGATTTTATGAAATATTCCAAAGAATTGGACGAAATTAGTCCATCAGAAATATCAAATTTTGAATTCAAATTAGAATATACTAAATACTTCTATAAATCTTTCAATACTAAGGATATTGGAGATATTCTTGAAAAAATAGAAAGTATTCAGGAACATACTCAAAAAAAAATAAGAAGTACTTTTAAAAAATTGCTAAAAAGAATATTCATCATTAATAAAGGTGTAATTTCTAATCAACGTAATAAATTGTTTAAACCAGTTTATGTTGAAATTATTACTGCTATTGAGGGCAAGGCTTATAGTGATACCAAAGAAGCAAATACTGCACTTACCAAAGAAGTAAAGACTTTTTTTTCCGACTTTAAATAAAATTAATATTATTTCCAAATAAAAATCGTCCAAAATGATTTGAATTTTTTCATTCCTTATGGACGATTTTTTTATGCCCTAAATTAAGACTTCTATCTAATTTTGAATTCAAACGTAGATGAAATGGAAACATTAAATTATTGTACACGCACCGAAGCAGGATTAATACTAAGATGCTCAACAAAAAAAATTGACAGATTAATTAGAGATGGTAGAATAAAGGCATTTAAAAATGGGCGAAGTGTACTTATTTATGCTGATTCTCTTACTGAAGAAAATATTAACGCTACAAAACCTAAATTCTTATAACTATGACCGATTTTTTATACTGTAAAGACTTCTCCAAGATGTCTAAACGACTTAAAGCAAGTAATTACATCAATTCTACTAGAAACCCTAATCGTGAAAAAACTTTCATTAATAAAATAAATGGGCAACGGTTTATTATAAATGATGTTCAGATAATGAAGTATAAAAGAAACAAATTAATTACTTCTTTTTTAAAAAAATACATATCTAACTCAAAATATACAATGATAGAAATAGGAGTAGATTTTAATTCTACAAAACACATAAGCAATATATTATTTAAACTTAAAAGACAGTTAAAAAAGATAGGTATTACTGTACTAGGATATGTATGGTTAGTTGATAGAGGAGAATATGGTGGTATGCATTTTCATCTTGTACTAGCTATTGAAAAGATAAATATAAAAGGTAAGAAATTACCAAAAGAATTTAAACTGAAATTTAAGGGAACTAGGATTCACTCAGCAATGGTAACTAATAAACCAAGATTAATGAATTACCTATTAAAGAAAGAGATATACTATATAGGTAAACGTAAGAGAGTATATGGGAAAAGTAGAAAATTCCTTTAATAACAAATACAAAAATTTAAATTAAAACAAATAAAAAGAATTTAAAATAATTAAAAATGGATAAAACAAAGAAAAAATGTCCTTTTAGTGGTGAAACTTTTATTCCAAAAAGGAATAACCAAATTTATGCAACTGCTTATAATAGAATTACATTTAATAATATTAAAAATAGAAAACTTCAAAAAATAGTTAAATCTATTAACAAAAGGTTATTAAAAAACTATAAAATAATAGTTGAATTATTAGAGGATAGACAAGAATTAATTTTAAATAATGAGTTCTTAAAAGGGAAAGGTTTTGACTTTAGTATTTTGACTCATATAATGAAAGAAGGTAATACAACAATCTATGGTATTTATAATTATGCTTTTTTCAAATTAGATAATAATACTATTAAAATTATGAAACAATGACAAATATAGAATTAAATAAAGAGGTATTAATACCAAGTAGTTTAAATGTTCTAAACCAAGAACAAACTATATCTAATTTAAAAAATGAAAATAAACTACTAACAAGTTCAATTATATTAATTGTAATCATAATTAGTGCATTTTATTTTATTGAAAATACTAAAAACAAGAAAGATGAAAACAAGTAATTTAATTTTTAAAAATAAAGAAGAATTAATAGATGAGGCTTTAAAGTCCAAAACATTTAAACTTATTAAAGTTGGTGTTGTAGTTATGGGTGGTATTTATCTATTTGGTTATATTTTTAAAATATTGGCTTTTACCAATTCTAACTATCAGTTGTTAAAAAACTCATTTCATAACCAAAATTAGAGTGTACTTAAAATTAGAGCTAAATGAAATTAGATTTAAGACCCTTAATTGAACAATTAATACAAGTTTCATCACAATAATAGGGTAAACAAAGTACTAATCTAAAAATAAGATAAAATGGACATATTATATACAAGAGTTTCAACATTGATTCAAAACAATGACAGACAACTTCTTCATAAAAAAGATTACAATTTAATAATTGAAGATAAATGTTCAGGAACTATTCCTTTTTTTGAGAGAGATGGTGGAAAGAAAATTTTAAAACTTTTAAATAATAATTCAATCACTTCATTAAATGTTCATCAAATTGATAGACTGGGTAGAAATCTAATTGATATACTTAATACAATAGCAATATTTAATCAAAAGAAAGTTAATATCAATTTTCTTCAACAAGGATTAAAAACACTTGATGAAGATAGTAAAGAAAATGCAATATCTAAAATGATTATTTCGATTTTAGGAGTTGTTGCTGAAATGGAGCGAAACTTAATTAGGGAACGGCAGTTAGAAGGTATTGCTATTGCAAAAGCAAAAGGAGTTTATGATGGTAGAAGAAAAGGAACCTCTGAAAGTGGATTAACTTTCTTAAACAAGAAGAAAAATAAAAAAGCAGTGAAATTATTAGAGGAAGGCTATAAGCAAAGCGAAGTAGCAAAAATTATTGGGCTACACCCAAATACAGTTTCTAAAATTAAAAAAATAAATAATAAATTAAAAAATATAATATAATGAAAAAATTAAAAGGCAACTTTGGTTACTATTCTCATAGTAAAAGAATATATAATACAGAAGAAGAAAAGGCGTTTCTTAAAGCAATAAATAAAAAATTTAAAGGGACAGTTATCTGCCCTAACAACCATATTGGGAAACTGACAAATAATGAAGATTACCTGTCTATTGTTAGGAAAGCTGATATTGTTTTTGTGTCAAATATTGAAGGCTATATTGGCAAAGGCTCTTATAAAGAATGTAATACTGCTATGGAAAATGGCATCCCTGTTTATTTAGTAGAGAGAAATGGAAAAGATTTCTATTTTAGATATGCAATTAGCCTCGAAGTTGATAACCCAGATAATCCAATAAAGTATGCTGCCGTAGAATCTGTATTATTAGACTAAATTATTTTTAAAAATAATTATTATTAAATAAAATAATAAACTTTCATTGAAAAGCTGATTAAAAATTATTATTTAGCATCATTATAAATAATATTAAAATTAAACCATTAACTCGATAAATTCTAAATATTTACTACTTTTGAAATAGAATATAAAATTCTAACTAATAGCGTTTGCTAAAAATCCTGTAACCGAAAAGTCGAAATTTCAACACCACAGGGAAGTTTAAGCATAACGCTCACGTTTTGGCGTGGGCGTTGCTTTACTTTGTGGTTTGGGCTTCGACTCCTACGGTTACGAGTAATGGCAACTGTCCCACGTTTTTAGTTTTACAAAAAACTAAACCTCTTCGGGACAAGAGGAAAAAATTTCTTATGAAAACCTTCTTTAAACCCCTGTTTTTAGCATTAATGCTTACAATTTTTTCTTGTTTTAATATTTCTGATAATGAGCTTAGATTACCATTTACTCTTTAGAACATATCACTTCTAATTTTACTAAAACCATAGATTATATAACAATACAAATGAAAACAGTAGCCAAAGATTTTAATATATATAAAACTAATAAAAAAAGCCTTTATATATTTTGCTTGACAAAGCAAAAGAAAAAACAATAGATATTTATTTAACCTATAAATTTTTACATTATGAAAAACCTAATTATATTAACTTTTGTACTTTGTTTTAGCATTCCAAACGTATATTCTCAAAATGATGATTTAAAAGAAAGTATTACTAAATTATACAAATTATTAAATACTAAAAAAGAAAGTTCTTACAGTTTTAGAGAAGTTATTAATGAAACTTTAGAAGTGAACTCAGTAAGTAACGCAAGGTTCAAAGGAGGGGAAACAAGAAAAGGTATTTCTTTAAATTTACCGAAAAACACTTCAATTTGGTATTATAGAATTACAGTTTTAGAGTTAAACGATTCATTTAGGTTAAGAGAAAATGAAAAACTTGTTAATCAAATTAAAAATAAAGATTTAGAATTATTTAATAGAGCAAATGAACAAATTGATTTTTATATAATCCCTGAATCTAATATTGCTAATTTTCTACAAACTGGGAATAATAATTTTATGGTTTATAAAAATTTCACCAAAAACAACACTTCAGATTTTTTTGAAACAAGTAAGGTTTTGGGGGATGATTTTTGGATTGGTATAAAGAATAATAATAAATTTAAAGGATTAAAAGTAATTGTTGAGGTCGTTGCTTTTGGCAAGTTTTAAATAAATCTTTAATCAATTTTTATAAAAAAAATTATGAAAAAAAATTACACGAAATCAATTCTACTAATTGTATTTGTATTAATAAGTACATTATCATTTGGACAAATTAAACAACAATCTTTACAGAATTTTGTTAATCCATTTCAAAATAAACCTGTAAAAAACACAACAACTTTTATTACTCCCAGTAGTAATAAATCGAATCAACAAAAACCAAAAAATAAAATAAAGAATGGCTCTTTTTTTATTAAACTAAAAAAAGGAAATCAATCAAATAAATCTATTTCAAGTAATTTTAACACACTATTTGAACTAAATTCAAATCATACATTTCAAAAAATTAATACCAAAACAGATAAATTAGGTTTTACTCATACCAATTACCAACAGTTTTATAAAGGTTATGCAATTGATGGTAATCTAATTATGACACATTCAAAAAACGGAATTACAAACTCAATAAATGGTATTCTTGCTAAGTTTAAAGATTTTGACCCCCAGATTAATATTTCTAAAACAGAAGCTAAAAATATAGCCAAGAATTATCTAAAAGTTACCAAATTAATAACAGACTATCCTGTTAAAACTGTAATTACACAAATACTTACAAAAAACGGGGTTGATACACGATTAGCTTATAAAGTAAGAATTGATTCTTATACTCCTTTTGAAATGTGCAACCTATTTATTGACACAAAAACAGGAAAAGTAATTAACAAAATAAATCTTATTGCTAATGCAGACACATCAGGAACTGCACAAACGCTTTATAGTGGCACTCAAAACATTACTTTCGACAGTTACTCAGGAGGTTACCGTTTAAGAGAAAGTGGTAGAAATATTGAAACTTACAACGCTACAAATGCAACAGGATTAACAACTGCTGGATTTACTGGTTCAACAGACTTTACAAATGCTTCAACTTCTTGGAATGGTGTTTCTCGACTATCATCTTTTACAATTTCAAACATTGCTCAAAGTTGGTGGTACACTGTTTTTGCAGATGTAACTCCTGATTTATACATTAAAATTAAAGATGGTTCTAATCAAACAGTTTATACATCTAATTATTTTAATAATACAAACCCATCTGTTACATTCAGTAATTTAAATATTCTATTAACCAATCCACCCTATACAGCAGAAATTTGGGATTATGATGCTGTTAATTCGGATGATTTTGGGGGTTCTTACGCTATCGCAACATCAAGCGGCACACAAAGTTGGTCAGGCAGTGGTAATAATGGCACATATTTAATTTCTGTTCTTGGAAATCCTGCCTTAGATGTTCATTGGGGTATGGAAGAAACGTATGATTTTTATTTAAATATCTTTAGCAGAAATAGTTATGATGGCAGTGGTAGTATCATTAGACAGTATCTTAATCCTCCACCTTCAGTTGTTCAATCAGTCTTTGGTTCAACAGCTGGTTTGCCAAATAATGCGTTCGCAGCTCCTTCTCCTTATAATCTAATGGTTTATGGTATGGGGGATGGTACTTATATGAAACCTCTTGTTGGAATTGATGTTGAAGGACATGAATTTTCTCATATGGTAATAAATAATAATGGAAATGGAGGTTTAACTTATCAAGGAGAGTCAGGTGGTTTAAACGAATCATTTGCAGATATTTTTGGCACTTGTATAGAATTTTATTCAGGCGTAAATCCAGATTGGACTATTGGAGAAGATGTTATGGTTTCTACTTCCAATCTTCGCTCAATGTCAAACCCTAATAATCCAACTGGTATTTCACAACAACCTGACACATACAATGGTACTTATTGGGTAAATACTGCTGACACAACCAATGACCACGGCGGCGTACATACAAATAGTGGTGTACAAAATTTCTGGTTTTATTTATTGAGTCAAGGTGGTTCTGGGACAAATGATATTAGCAATACTTATTCAGTAACAGGAATTGGAATTGCAAATGCCAGACAAATAGCATATAGAAATTTAGTAACTTATTTAACTCCAAATGCTACTTATATGGATGCTTATTACGGTTCATTACAATCCGCAGAAGATTTATATGGTAATCCTTCAACACAATATACATCCGTTAGGCAGGCTTGGTATGCAGTTGGCATTGGAAATGACCCAAACAATTATTGTAGTGGTACTACAAATTTAACTGCCACAAGTGGTACAATTACGGATGGAAGTGGTTTAGCAAACTACAATGATAATAGAAATTGTTCTTGGTTAATAGCACCAAAGGGTGCAACTCAAATTAGTTTGACATTTAGTGCCTTTGACACAGAACCTAATAATGATGTTGTTACAGTTTATGATGGACCAAATGACACATATCCAATTTTAGCAACTTGGTGGGGTAACACTTTGCCCCCCACAATAAGTACTTCTTCGGGAGTTGGTGCTATGTATATTAAATTTATTTCTGACACATCTATTAATGCTAATGGTTGGTCAGCTAATTATACTACAATAAGCAATGCACCTACTTGTAATGGGGGTACTATTTTATCTACACCAACGGGTTCATTTAGTGACGGTTCGGGTGTTTTAAATTATGGAAATAATCAAATGTGTTATTGGTTTATAGCTCCTCCTTGTGCAAATACAGTCACTTTATCTTTATCTGAATTAGACACAGAATTAGATTATGATGGTTTAGTAATTTATGATGATTTAACAGGTACGCATCAAATAGCGACTTTATCTGGTTCAACTTTACCAAGTTCAGTTACCTCAACTACTGGGGTTATGACAGTTGTTTTTATTTCAGATTTTTCAACAACTGGGCAAGGTTTTTTAGCAAATTACACTTCTACAGGTTCTACCTATTGCTCAGATGTAACAATTCTAAATACTTCTGATTATGGTACAATTTCAGATGGAAGCGGGACAAATAATTATTGTAATAATAGTAATTGTTCTTGGTTGATACAACCTCCACAAGCAACTAGTGTTACTTTAAGATTTACGGGTTTTGAACTTGAGAATGCTACAACTGATGGTAATACTATTTATGATGCAGTTGAAATTTATGATGGAACTTCAGAAAATGCAACTTTATTGGGTAGATTTACAGGTAGTAATATCCCTCCAAATATAACTTCATCTGGAGGTAGTATGTTTGTACGTTTTTACTCTGATATTTCAGACACTTATCAAGGTTGGTCTGCAAACTACATATCAACAGAAGCTACTTACTGCAATGGCTCAACTACAAATTTAACGGCAATAAATGGTGCTTTTTCAGATGGAAGTGATGTTGATATGTATTCTAATAACTCTTATTACTCTTGGTTAATTCAGCCAACGAGTGCAAATTCAATTACTTTGTCATTTTCTGAATTTGATACTGAATTAGATTATGATGGGGTAATAGTTTATGACGGTGTTGATGATACATCTCCTGTTTTAGGAACATTTACTGGGACAACTATTCCATCACCCGTGACTTCTACTGGAGGAAGTATGTTTGTATTGTTTCTCTCTGATGAATCTTTAAGAAGTAATGGTTGGAAAGCTAGTTATAATTCAATTACATTAGGAGTAAATGATTTAAATATCAATGAGAATATTAAATTATTTCCTAATCCAACGTCTGGAATATTTACAATTCAATCAGAGTTTAATGAAAAAGTAACGGTGCAATTATTTGATGTATTAGGAAAACAAGTTTTAAAATCTTTTTTATTAAAAAAAGGAATAAATAACATTAATGCCTCGTATTTAAGTGAAGGAATTTATTATTTGAAATTTTATAACGAGTCAGGTTCTAGTACTAAAAAATTAATTATTAAGTAGTTTTATAAAACAATAAAAAATGGAAGCTTTAAAAGGAGAAAATTTAATTAAAGAATTAAAAAATAAATCAATTAAACTGACTAATTATAGAGTGCGATTTTATTCAAGCAATTATGCTTATACCTCTGTAATGTTAGATAAAATCTCTATAATAAATGTAACATACTATGAAAATATTAAGTATTTGCACTTTGCAATAATTTCTTTTGCAAGTATATTTATAGCTTTAAAGCTAAACTTACCTTTTCAACTTCCATTAGCGTTATCAGTTATATTCTATTTGATGTACACCTTTAATAAAGAAAAAGTTGTTTATATAAATTCAACAGAAAATAAATCAATTAAATTTTCTGTTTCAGGTTTGTCAACAAATGAAATTGATAGCTTTATTGATGAAATAGAAAAACAGTCTTTTAAATTAAAAGAAATGATTGAATGAAAAAGAACACTTATGATTTTGCAAAGGCTATTAGTTGGCTTATATCTTGTTTATCTGCCTTTTTAATAGCCTTAATGTAATTTTCTCTTGTTTTTGTAGCTTTCACTAAATTAGTACCACCCCACGAAAAAAAGTTTTTATGGTATATTTTTTCCATAATTAAATCTGCCATTAAACGAGAATGCCTACCGTTTCCGTTTGCAAAACAGTGAATGCTTACTAAACGATGCTTAAAGCGTATTGCTAACTCTTCGGCATTATATGTGTTATTCTTAACCCAAAATGAAGCATCATCTAACAGTTGTTTTAATTGTGTAGCTATTAAGTAACTTTTAACACCAATATTTTTTTCAGAGGTTCTAAATTCTCCTGCCCATTTCCATACATCTCCATACATTTTTTTATGCAAGTCTTTTATAAATTTTTCTGAAAATAACTGTTCGGGTTTTATTTTTTTCCCAATAGTCCAATGTATAGCTTTTTCAATATTTAACTGTTCAAATTCGTCTAATTCTTCACGAGTAGTTATAACAGCAATTTTTAAACCTTCTTGCTCTTCTTCATTAAGTGGAGTTTGCCCATCGATATACTTAATTGTTAGTCCCATAGATATTTTGGTAATTCATTCATAATCTCTTCTGTTTTTTGATTAATAGCCTTTTTTATACGCTGTTCAGAATTTTGTTGTTCTTCCAATACCATTGTATTATTTGTTCGCAAAACAATTTCAGTTGCTAATAATTTTGCTTTATTATGTATCATTTCTTCCAATGTATAATGTTTAGATACAAAACCGTAAACTAATTGCATATCCATAGCACTAGCAATATCTCTTAACGTTTTTAAGGTAATTGTTCCTGTAACTTCTCTACTTTCCATATCTTTTAAACTCTGTGGTGTAATACCCATTTTAGAGCTTAATTGTCGTAACGACATTTTTAATGCCGTTCTTAAAGTGTGTACCCAACCTTTTGGAGGTACAGCAATATCTTTTAACGACTGAAAAGACAGTAATTTTTTATCTAGTGTTTCTAATATTAATTGTTGTTTTGTATTTTTCATAAGTTTATAAACTTAAAATTTAATTGCAAAATTAAGCTTTTAAACTTATTATTACAAATTTTTATCAGTCTTTAAACTTAAATTATAGTTTGATGTTGACTTTTATTATAATAAATAAGTTTTCAAGATGATTTAAAGTAAATTATTTAAAATAAGGATGTTCAGCGATTTTTATTGCTTCAAAACGTTTTTCAACTTTCACATAATTTAAAAATACCTTTTCGGTTTTATGTCCCGATATACTCATAATATGGTGGACTCTGACACCAGCCATATAAGCATTAGTACAAAATGACCTTCTTGCTGTATGAGTTGCAACAAACTTATATTTTGGAAGAGTAATTATTTTACGCTCCCTTCCATAAGTTCTAGTGATTGAATATTTTTTTGTTATTCCAGCTTCTTTGCATATTTCTTTGATTCTTTTATTAATAATATTTTGATGAACATATTTAGGCAATTTCCCTTTGTTTTCTGAAATGATTTTTAAAATCTTCGATGTTATAGGAATATATACTTCATTTTGAGTTTTTAATTGTATTGTATGAAAAAATCTTTTGTCCCCTTCAGTTGTAATATCAGGGTTTTTAAGTTGATTTAATAAATCTTCAATTCGATAACCTGTTAAACATTGAATTGCAAATATGTTTCTAATATTTTCATCATCTTCGTCATTAATTTTAAGATTTATTATTTTATCTATTTCAGAAGTATTCAGATATGGGTGATTTATAATTTCAAATTGTGCGACAAAATATGGTTTAAGATAGGCGATATTAGAATGAATTTCTTTATCAAAAGATGATTTCATAACCGATTTCAACCTTTTAATTATTGTGCCAATATAATTAATTGAAAAATCACATGTATATAAATAATCAATAAAACTTTCATAAAAACTTTCATTTATATCGTTAAAAGTGAAATTATAAATTTTTTTAGAAGAAAGAAATAATTCTAATTTTTTTTTAGAACTTTTATAAGCCTTTGTTGAGACTTTTTTTAGCAATTTCTTAGTTGATGGCAAAGGTACTTTTTGATATTTTTCAACATAATAATCATAATAGTTTAACACATTGTTTAATGACTTACCATTATACTCATTTGATTCAATATTCTTGTTTTGAAATTTAGCCTTGATTAAATTTTTTTTACCAAATATTTTATTGAATATTTTAGTTATTAATTCAATATTAATATCTTCCATTTCCATTTTAACATACAATTTATTAAGTTCGGATTCCATATCGGATAACTTACTGTTGATTATTTTTGCATTAATAGTTGATGAGGGTAATTTTATTCTTTGATTAATAGGTTTCCATTCTTTTTCATTATTAATTGAAAATCCTGTTGATACTCTTAATTTATTTTTAGTTCCATTTCTAAATTCAAAATAAATAGTTGTTTTTTTGCTACTTTTACGTAAATAAAATTTTGTTTTCATTGTATAACTTTTTAAAATTTAATATTCTTAAAGTTATGATTCAGAGTTTTTTTAGCCTAAAAATGTGTCCATTTATGTGTCCATTCTAGTCCTTTTGAGTCCATTTATGTCCACTCGGTTAAAATTAACCTCAATCATGAGGACAATAAAAACGCACGAAAGTCAATAAAATAGGTGTAAACCTAGAAATGAAATAAACTCTGGTGGAGTCACAGTTAAGAGCTACAGGGGTTTGTAGCTCTTTTTTTTACTTAAATTTAAGAGATGTATCCTTTTAAACGTTTAATGGTAATATATATAAAAAGCCTATGAGAAAATCATAGGCTTTAAATTAAATTCAAGATTAATAAATATTAGTCATTTTCAAGGTCAGTGCCTTCTTCAAATAAATTTTTAATTAAGTCAGCTAAATCTGCATTTCCATCAACATTATCAGGTGAAATTTCAATTATACCGTCTGCATTCCCATCAACAGCTAGTGAAAAATCGATTGTTGAAGCAGCTCCAAAAATAGCACTTAAATCAAAATTAATAGTAGTAGTTGTTGTTGTTCCGTTTACAACAATATTTGTGTTTGCAGCTGAAAAGTTAACTTTCATTTCTTCTTCTGCATCTGTCCAAAAAATAAAAGGAATACCATTAATATCTCCTTTAATTTCAATTGATTTCCCAAATATAGTACTATTAGGATTCATGTTTTTATTTAATTCAAACTGAACTTTATTATATATGTTATTAGGTATTTGAACATTTGCAATATCTATAGTGGTATTACCTGAGGCAAGGTCTAATAAAAAGGGACCATCTAATTCTAAATCATGATAAATACTATCATTTGGATTCATGTGCTCTCCTTCGTTTTCATTAACTCCAAATTCAATATTTTTAATATTGATTTTAAGACTAGTAATGTTAAGGTTATTAAATAATCCTTTTGCAGATGAACTATTTTTAGGGGCTGTGTTTGTAATTGTTGCTTTTGCTTTTAAATCTACATTGCCAGCGGATGCAACATTAGTTAGAGTAGAATTATCTTTTGAACAAGAAATAGTAAGTGCTATTAAAAAAATAGCAATAATCATTGGGGTAATTTTTTTTGTTTTCATAATTAAAAATGTCTTTAGAGGTTATATCTATTTACTTAACATCTTTAAGAATAAATACCCTACCTAATAAATTAAATATTTTATAATAAATGAAATCTATATAAATAACTTATTGATTTACAGTAAATTAAATTTAAAAAATTACATGCTAATTCTAAAAGTAAAATTTGGAGTAATTCCAATAGAACTGTTATTTACTTGAGTAATAGTAGCGTTAGAATTTGCTCTATAATAAGTATTAAGTATATTTTTAGTATTAAAAATATTTAGCAAAGAAGCCCCTACAAATCCATTAACTTTATTATTGAATTTAAAAGAATATGTGCTTGAAAAATCGGCTCGAAGATAGTTTTTTAAATTTTTATTATTAGGTAAACTATAATTAATGGAATTTGAAATTCCATTAATTATAACAGGATTAGTTTCTGTTGGAACGGTATATGGTTTTCCTGTTCGCCAATGAACTCCAAATGCAATATTTAATTTTTTATAGGTATAAGTACTACCAAATGAAATATTATGTCTAATATCTAAATTGTTTGGAAATGAATTTGGAGTTAAATTTTTGAAGGTATATTGATTATCATTAAAAGTATAACTTAACCACAAACTACTATTATTTATTTTTTTATTAATTAAAAATTCAATTCCTTTAACATTGTAATTTCCATTTGTTTTCACAAATTGAAATTGATTTTGAAATCCTTGGTTAGATGAAGTAATGCCTGTTGCTTTTTTAATAAAACCTTCCAAATCAATAAACAAATGGTTTGCTTTATAATTAAACCCAAAAGAAGCTTGTTTACTTTTAATTATTGGAACAGTGTTGTTATCAGCTAAAGTCCACCTGCTTTTTGCAACGCCTAAAAAATCTTCCTGTAAATCTACTACCTGAGTAATGTTTTGGCTTTTAAACTCTCCTCCTAGTTTTAAGGATAATTGAGGAGTTAACTTTTGCAAAATTTGAACTCTAGGTTCAGCTAAAAACAACTTAAATTTATTTATATAATTTAAACGTATTCCTCCGTTAATAAAGGTTTTATAGTTATTTGAATGAAATTTTACTTGTGAATATAAAGAGTGGTTTCTAATTACATCTTTAATGGTTCTAATAAATAAAGGTAAATTTACATCATCAGAATTTGTAACTCCTAATTCATAAAAATGGTAACCCGATAAAACCGATAGGTTTTTATTAATTTGATAATTAGTGTTAAGTTTAATACCCGTTTCTAGCACAATGTTATTTTGTAATAATCGCTGGTCAGTTAATAATGAAAAATTGGAAGCTTTATTTGTGTATTTAGTATAATACGCCTGTAAAAAAGTATTAAATTTAGAACTCCACTTGCTTTTTAGTTGAAATCCAAATACCATATTTTCTTGTTCTAGGTTGCTTGTTTTTGAGCTGAAGTTTGTTTCATTAGATAACAATTCTTTATAATCTAAACTATTTTCTATCCTTAAAAAGTTAATTCTAATATGGTGATTTTTATTAAAATTATACAAAAACTTAAAACTATAATCAAAAAAGTTAAAGTTTGAATTTTGGGTTACATTTTCTTCTGAAGAGGTATTTGATGTAATTTTTGAATCTTGAAATGCTTTATTAAAATATTGTGTAAACGTTGGTGTTTTTAGCCAATCTGTAATTGATCGCCTTCCTGAAAATTGAAATCCAATTTTTTTTGAAATAGGAATATAAGCATAAGCATCAGCACTAAGTAGATTAAATCCTGCACCTGCAAAAATAGTTTTATTTACTTTATCTAAAGATTCAATTTTAATGGTACCTGAAACTCCGTCATTATACTGTGCACTTGTTCCGTTTTTAATAACCGTTACGCTTTTAGTTAAATAAGGATTAAAAGTTGAGATTAGTCCAAAAAAATGACCGGAATGGTACATTTTAATTCCATCCCAAAGTAACAAATTCTCATCGGTTGTTCCGCCTCTAATATTTATGTTAGAAACCGTTTCATTAACACTACTAACACCAGGAATAACTTTTATTTTTTGTAAAACATCAGGCTCAATTAAGCCGGGTAAAATTCCTGATTCTGGTAAATTTATATGAAAAGAATTATCGGTTTTTAGGGAAATTCCTGAAGTTAAAAAGTTACTTATTATAATTTCAGGTAGTTGTTGTATTTTTTGAGTTAGCGAAACAGCAAGGCATTTTTTTTGGATTAAAAAATCATTAGCATTTAAAAAAATAGCTGGATAAGAAATATGTCTTATTTCTAATACCGAATTTTCAGCTACATTTTCAATAAAAAAATAACCGTTAACACTTGAAATTACGTGAATATTAGTGTTTAAAATACTAATATGAGCTCCTTCTATTTGTTTTTTAGTATTAACATCTATTAAGTAACCGCAAATAGAGTTTTTTAAAATGGGCTTACTAATTAATATATTTTTATCGTTTAAAATAGTAAAATTTAGCGGAGTATTGTTCTTAAAATATTGAATTACCTTGGTTAAGGTTAAACTTTTATCATAAGATAAAATAGTAATGGTTTTAATATCTTTATCTACATATGAAAATTTAATTTGAAATTGATTTTCAGCATTTTTAAGCAATATAGAAAAAGGCTGTGTTTCTTTTTCTAATAAGTTTTGAGAAAACAATAAATTAGTAACTAGAAAACAACCTAAAAATAATAAAAATAACGATTTGTTAATTTTTATTTTCAATAAAAGAAACCTTATGCTCACCAATAGTTTTAAAAGTTAAATTTAAAGGTACTGTAATTGATTTTAATGCTGTTTTTAAGTTGGTATGTGTAAAATTACCCGTAAATAATGTCTTTGAATATTTATGATTATACACTATTTTTATTTTGTATTGTCGTTGTAATTCTTCAATTACAAAATGATACGGCATACTTTTAAATGAACTAAAATCTTGGATCCAAGAAGGTAATTTATCATTAATTTCAAAAGTTTGTGCGGTATAATTTTTAGCTGTTTTAAATGAAGTTCCTGCTGGAACTTTTACAGTTTTGTTTTTATAGCTAACACTAACCAAACCTCTGTAACACGTAACTTGAAAATAATCGTCTCTTGCAATTACATTAAACTTAGTACCTAAAACGCTTACGGAACCTAATTTAGTATTTACTGTAAATTTTGATCCTTTTTTTACGCTAAAAAAAGCTTCTCCTTTTAATTTTAAATTTCTATGAGTATTCCAATTTTTTTCTTTAAACGTAATTTTAGAATCAGCATTTAAATCAACTTTAGATTCATCTGGTAATTCAAAACTAGTTTTTTCAGCATATTTAGTAGTGTAAACCGTGTTTTTAGAAGAAATAAAATAAAATGAAGTAATAATAATCGCTAGCATTGCTGCTATTTTATAGAAATAATTAAAACGCAGTTTTAAAACCTTTTGTTTTCGTTTATTTTCTTGTATGGTGCTTAATATATTTTCTGCATTAAATTTAGGTGCAATTAAGTTTTCAGAAGTCGTTTTAATTTTTTTATAAGTGATAAACTCTTCCGTGCTTATATTTTTTTTAAGCTCTTCGTCTGTAATTTCATTAGCTAACCATTTGGCTAAAAAGTAGTTTTCTTTCATATTCTTAAATATAACCTATAAACAATTAAAAAAGCATTTACCCTACTTTTTTTAAATTTCATCAATTTCTTTTCTTAAACTTAATAAAGCATTATGAATTCTTTTTTCAACTGCTTTTATAGAAATTCCTAATAATTCCGCAATTTCTCTATATTTTTTCCCATCTATTCTGTGCATTAAAAAAGCAACGCGTTGTGTTTCAGTTAAATTTGAGATAGCTTTTTGTAATTTCACCTCAAATTCTTTTTCTTCCAAAATAAATTCAGGAGACTCATTAGTGTAATCTTTTTTAATGGTATTTTTATAATTAATAATAACGGATGTTTTTGCATATTCATTTAAAAATAAATTAGTTGCAATAGTAAATAAAAATGATTTTGCTTTATTCGGAATTATTTTTGAGCAATTGTTCCAAATTTTAATAAAAGCCTCTTGTACAATATCATCTGCTAAATCCGTATTGCCACATTTATAAAATATATAGTTAAAAAGTAATGTAGATTGCTCTAAAAAAAAAGAAGTAAACTTTTTTTCATTACAGAACTCATTTTTATTTTTTATTGGCATTCATCAATTTTTTTATTATTTTGTAAATATATATTTTTTTAGGGAAAGGTAGGGTAAATGCCTTTAAAACTGTTCCTTTATTGTAACCTAAATACTAACACATATGAAACTGAAAAATTACTTTTTTATTTTAAGCTTAATTTCTGTATTTCTTTTTTCATGTCAAAAAGAAATTACAACTGTTGTGCAACCACAACAAAATGAGATTTTAACACCTAATACCACTGTTGCAACATTAGTTGAAAAAACAGTTACAAAAGATGGCTCAAAAGATAATATTATAGATAATGCTAGTTGTATAAGCGTGCAACTACCTGTAACTGTTATAGTTAACGGATTAGAAATTGTAATATCATCTGAAGCAGATTATGCTGAAATTGAAACTATTTTTGACCAATTTAATTTTGATGTAGATCATTTAGACATTATTTTTCCAATTACTATTATTTTAAGTGATTATACTGAAATTACTATTAATAATATGGATGAACTAGAAAATTACGTAAATCAGTGTGGTGGAGAAAATGAACCAGATGATGATATTGAATGTATTGATTTTGTATATCCAATTACTTTTTCAATTTTTGACTCAGTAAATGAACTTACAGATACTATTTCCGTAGAAAATGATGAACAATTCTATTTATTTTTAGAAGATATGAACGAAAGTGATATTGTTCAAATTAATTTTCCTATTACTATGGTTTTAGCTGATGGAACTGAAAAAACCATTAATAATATGGATGAGTTAGCAACAGCAATTGATAATGCAAAAAATACATGTAACGAAGATGATAATAATGATTATAATGATGATGATTGTGTAAACTGTAGCGTTGAACAAATTACCGAAATGTTGCTTACTTGTAGTTGGATGCCTAGCACTGTAAAAATTAGTGAGCAAGATAATAGCGAACAATACGCAAATTATATTTTTACTTTTAATGAAGATGGCACTGTTGTAGCCAAAAATAACGGAAATGAATTACAAGGAACTTGGATTATAGAGCAAACAGATACTGAAATTTTGGTGAAAATTAATTTTGAAGGATTATCCGATTTTTCTTTCAATTGGAATCTTCACGAATATAATGACAACCTCTCTGAAATAGATTTAACTTTTGAAGACAATGAACTTACTTTAGAAAAAGTTTGTTCAGAAGACAAAACGTTATTAGAAGACACATTAAGCGAAGGAACTTGGGAAATAGCCGATTTTATGAATAAAGGCGTTAGTGAAACTAGTAATTATAATGATTTTGTTTTAGATTTTATGACTGATGGTACCGTTACTGCAACAAAAAATAGCGATGTTGTTAACGGAATCTGGGAAGTTGTATATGATAGTGGTAAATTAAAATTAGAACTAAATTTTAATGAAATTATTCCTTTTAATGAATTTAATGAAGATTGGATTACTGTTGATGTACAAACAGCTAGGGTTGAGGTTAAAAACATTGATAGTGATACAAATGCTGAAAGCAAATTAGTTTTTGAGCGTTTATAAACCCCTCTCTTGATTAAATGAAAGCCGCTTTTAAGTGGCTTTTTTTTTTTTTTAAATAAAAACACATGTGTATATCCGTTTAGTGTCATACTTCATATTTATACGTCGTCATGCTGAACCTACCTGCTGCTGGCAGGTTCAGGGTGACGAACATTTTATGATTAATTACGGATAATCAAAAAACACATCTATATTAATGGTATAAACAAGCTAAAATTTAATTATATTTACAAGTAAATGGTACATGTTTTTGAATAATAGGTAAAATTCGTTAGATAAATTATAAAATTAGTGTATATCCGTTTAGTGTCATACTTCATATTTATACGTCGTCATGCTGAACCTGCCAGCAGCAGGCGGGTTTGTTTCAACATCTCATAGTTTTGACAATCACCGATTTATATTAATGATACCCTGAAACAAGTACAGGGTGACGAACATTTCATGATTAATTACGGACAATCAATAAAATTAAATAATAAAATAGAAAATATTAATAAGTGAAAACCTCAGAATTACTTTTAAACGATGCGAACTTGATTGCAATTTCAGCAGATGAAAAAGGACATATTAAATATGTTTCTGCAGCAGTTGAAAAAATAAGTGGCTACAAAACTGAAAATTTATTAGGTGATTTATGGTGGGAAAACACCTATTGTAATAAAAAAGATGGTTTAGCCTTTAAGCAAAATGTTATTAAAATATTATCTAATAAATCTCCTATAAACGGAAAAGTATATGAACGAAGAATGCTTTGTAAAGATGGAAGTTGTAGGTGGATTGAGTGGAGAGACTCTTTAGGTGCTAATAACAATTTTGTTTCTGTAGGAGTAGATATTTCCGATTGGAAAAAGAAAGAAGAACATAAAATTCAATCAGAAGCAATATTAAAAAATATTCCATCTATTGTTCTAGTAAGCAATAAAAATGGAGAAATAATTTTTGTATCACCTTCTATTGAAAAAATATTAGGATATACAGCAAATGAAGTTTTAGGTAGAAATTGGTGGCAAAAAGTGTTTTTAAGTAAAAACAAAGCTGAAGATGCTAAAGAAGCCATTAATAATTATATTTTTTCAAACAAAGGAAGTTATTTAGATATCTTTAAACAGAAACTTAAAACTAAAGAAGGATTAGATAAGTGGATTGAATGGCAATATTCAAAGGGAGTGAATGATACTTATATTTCAATTGGATCAGATATTACGGATAGAATTTTACAAGATTTTGAACTAAAAAAAGCGAAAGAAGCAGCTGAAGAATCGGTACAAGTTAAAAATGAATTTTTAGCAAATATGAGTCACGAAATTAGAACTCCACTAAATGCAGTTATTGGTTTTACGGATTTATTATTAGAAACAACATTAACAACAGAGCAGCGTCAGCATTTAGAAACCATGCATACATCAGGTGAAATTTTGCTTACGCTTATAAATAATGTACTAGACCTTTCTAAATTAGAATCTAATAAATTTGAAATAGAAAAAACATCATTTAATTTAAAGAGAACTTTAAATGAAGTTGTTAAATTAATGAGAGTAAAAGCCCAAGAAAAAGGAATTTCACTAGATTTAATTATTAATTCAAATACACCCTCTGAAGTAGTTAGTGATTCAAATAGAATTAGTCAAATTTTATTAAATCTTATAGGTAATGCCATAAAGTTTACTGATAAAGGTGGAGTAACCATAACAGTAGTTAAAATAGAAGAAAATGATAAAATAGCGACCATTTCTTTTGAAATAAAAGATACTGGAATTGGAATTGTGTCTAATAAAATTAATTCAGTTTTTGGTGCTTTCACACAAGCCAAAAACGACACTTCAAGAATTTATGGAGGTACAGGATTGGGTCTTACTATTGTAAAAAAATTAATTAACTTACTAAACGGAGAAATTAAAGTAGAAAGTGTGTTTGGAAAAGGAAGTACATTTACAATGGTATTACCTTTAAAAATTGGAGAAAAAAATAGTAGCAAAATTAATGCTGAAAAAAGTAAAGAAGAAGTAAATGATAAAAATTTAGGATATTCCATTTTGTTAGTTGAAGATAATAAAACCAATCAATTACTTGCAAAAACACGTTTACAAAGATGGAATTGCACTGTGGATATTGCCGATAACGGATTTGAAGGCGTAAAAAAAACACAGCAGCAACTGTATGATATTATTATGATGGATATACAAATGCCTGTTATGGATGGTTATGAGGCAACTAAAATTATTAAAAATGATATATCGGAGGAGGTTTCAAAAATTCCAATCATTGCAATGACTGCATTTACCTCTAAAACAGAGATTAAAAGAGCCCTAGAAGCGGGTATGGATGACTATATTTTTAAACCTTTTAAACCCGACGAATTATTTAAAATTCTAAAGAAGTATGGTGATCATCCAAAAATAATTGAACCTACTATGAAAAATGAAGTTAAAAGAAGTTATAAGCATATAAATTTAGAATTTTTAGAGAAGGAAACTCTTAATGAATCTACTGTTCTAGTGCTTTTAATTGAACTATTTTTTAAAGATTTAAAGGCATATATGCAGTTATTAGATGAGAAAGTTAAACTAAAAAAATGGCAAGATTTATATAAAGAAACACATAAAATTAAACCAAGCATTAGTATGTTTGGTATTACAAAATTAGAACCTATAGTATTTTCTTTAGAACAAAAATTTAAAGAAGAAATAGATTTGGAAGATGTAGATTCTTTAGTAAAAAAAGGCAAGAGTATTATAGTGAATGTGAAAAAAGAATTAAAGATTGAACTTAAATCTTTAAGAGAATGAACGAAACAAAAAATATTGTTTTAGCAGAAGATAACACCACATTATCTCAATTATTAAAATTTAGACTTCAAAAAGAAGGATATACTGCTTTTATAGCTCAAGATGGAAAACAAGCTATTGAACTTATTGAAAAACATAATCCAAATTTAATTCTAACAGATATTATGATGCCATTTATTAGTGGTTTAGAAGTGATAAGCCACGTAAAAAATAAATTAAAGTTAGAAACTCCAATTATTGTTTTTTCTGCGGCTGGGCAAGAAGAAATGGTGTTAAAAGCCTTTAATTTGGGGGCAACTGATTTTATGGCAAAACCTTTTAGTCCCAATGAATTAATAATTAGAATTAAAAGAATATTAATCTAATCCCAAACCGTTTTAACTTGGAAACTTTTAAAATTCTTCAAAATTATTTTCAGCAATTGCCAATTGAATTACAATTGGTTTGGATTTTGAGTTCTTTTTTAGCTTGCATTGTAATCACCTTATCGATTTATTTAAAGTTTTTAAGAAATTTATTAAGAAAAAAAGAAGTATTAAAAATTAAATTACAACATAAGTACGAAGGGCTCTTATTATCTTATTTGTTTGAAGAATCAAATGATAATGAATTAAGTGAACATCAAAATGAGTTTATTAAAATCATTCAAAGTAAAATAAACGATGATTTTAAACGAAAAATCATAGTAGAAACTTTATTAAAATTGAAAAACGAAGTTTCAGGAGAAATTGAAAGGGCTATTCAAAATTTATATTTAAAATCTAATTTAAAAGAATATGCATATCAGCAAATAAAAAGTAAAAAACGGTACATAGTAGCTAATGGAATTAAAGAGCTTGCACAATTTAAAGTTAAAGAAGCCTATCCTGAGGTAAAAAAATTACTAAAACATCCTAAAAAAGAAGTTCGTAAAGAAGTGGAGTTATATTTAGTTAGCCTATTTCATTTTGAAGGTCTCGAATTTTTAAATAATTTAAAAGTTAACTTATCCGAATGGGATCAAATTGAGTTGTTGGAAGAATTAAAACATTTCGAGAATCAAGAAATTCCAGATATTACTCCTTGGCTAAAATCTAAAAATGAAACTGTGGTGTTGTTTTCATTAAAATTAGCTAAAATTTATAATAAGTATGAAATCGTTGATACTCTGATACAATTATTAAATCACACAAATCAAAAAATAAGATTACAAGTTATTGATGTTATAACGCATTTACAAGTTTTAGATGCTAAAGAAATTTTGAAAAATAGTTTCAAAGTGAGAAGTTTAGAAGAACAAATTGCAACTTTAAAAATGTTTGAAAATATTTACGAACCTAATGACGAGGATTTTATTATTGAAAATAGTACCAATAACAATTTTGAGATTCAATATTCCGCATTAAAAATGCTGAAAAACATTAGTGAGAAGTCTTTTAATAATTTATTAAAAAAGAATAACAATTTTGACAATAACATTTTAAAATTTATTCAAAATAATTAATGTATGAATACAATTACCTTAAATGCTATAATTCAAGTAATACATTACTTGTTTTTTACCTATGCTTTTTTGGCTATTTCTTCCTATATTATTTTGTCTATAATTTCAGCTTTTGAAACCATTGATTATTTTAAAAAAAATAATTTTGTTGATTACACAAAAATACTTTCTTCAAATATTGCACCTTCCATTTCAATTATTGCACCAGCATATAATGAAAGATTAAATATTGTTGAAAATGTTCGATCATTATTGTCAAATCATTATGCAAATTATGATGTTATTATAGTAAATGATGGAAGTAAGGATAACAGCTTAGAATTATTAATAAAAGCTTATGATTTAGTAAAAGTAAAGTACTTGATAAATCCACAATTGAAAACGAAACCATTACGTAAAGGAGTTTTTAAATCTACAAATCCTGCTTTTGAAAAGTTGATAGTCATAGACAAAGAAAATGGAGGAAAAGCAGATGCTTTAAATATGGGTTTGAATATTAGTAACAGTAAATATGTAGCTTGTATTGATGTAGATTGTTTATTGTTAGAAGACGCTTTACAAAAAATGGTAAAACCCTTTTTAGAAGTTACCAATAAAAAAGTAGTAGCAACAGGTGGCGTTATTAGAATAGTAAATAACAGTATTATTAAAGATGGTAAATTAATGGAAGTAAATTTGCCAAATAAACTTATAGAAAAAGCCCAAATACTTGAATATTTACGATCTTTTTTATTAGGGAGAATGGCTTGGAGTAGATTAAATGGTTTGTTAGTTATCTCAGGTGCCTTTGGGATGTTTCATAAAAAAATTGCAATTCAAATTGGGGGATATGATACTTCTACGGTTGGAGAAGATATGGAAATTATTGTGCGAATGCGGAGACAATTAGAGGAACAAAATATGAATTATAAAGTAGCTTATATTCCAGATCCTTTATGTTGGACGGAAGCTCCAGATAATTACAAAACATTTATTTCTCAACGTAATAGATGGACTCGTGGAACTATTGAAGTTTTAAGAAAACATCGAAAGATAGCTTTTAACTCAAATTATAGAAATTTAGGGTTGCTAAGTTATCCTTATTGGTTAATTTTTGAGAGATTTGCTCCAGTTATAGAGGTTATAGGTATTATTTATTTTGGAATTTTAATAATATTAAGGGAAGTGAAATGGGATTATGCTTTAGCATTTTTTATTTTAGCTTACATGTTTACTGTTTTATTATCATTAGGGGCAATTTATTCTGAAGAATTAACGTATCATCAATACAAAAAAAAAGGATCAGGATTTAAATTAGTACTCATCAGTTTAATTGAGCCGTTTGTGCTGCATCCATTTATTTTATACGCAGCTGTTAAAGGAAACTTAGATTATTTTTTTAATAAAAAGAAAAGATGGGGAGAAATGACAAGAAAAGGGATGGGAAATATTACTAAATAAAGGATTAAATTAATATGAAAACGCTTAATTCAAAATTATTATATAGCTATGCATATATTTTATTTACAGCACTAATATTAGTATGGTCGGGCAGCTTTTTAGAATGGACTTTAACGGAGTATAATACACAATTTTCTGTTTTTGTAATCTTAATGTATAAATTAATAAATGATTTTTGGGCAATTGTTATTCTTGGAATTGTCCTTTTTCCGTTGTTATGGATGTGTAGTGTAATTTTTAAAAAACGTGTAATTATAATATTTCAAGTGCTATTTTTAATTATTTTATTTATACAAGCAGCTTTAGTAAAATATAGCTTAACCACTCATGTTAATTTAGGAGCAGATTTATTAGGGTATTCGTATGATGATATTTATGCAACCGTAACCACATCAATATCTTTATCATTTATTACCATATTGCCATTATTAATATTAATTGGTTTTTTTTATGGGGTTTATTTTTTACTTAAAAAACGAGTATTACCATCTCAAATTTTGATTATTACAATTTTAATGGTTTTGTTATTTGGTAGCTTAAAATTAGCATTACCAAATGCTTCTAATGAGCAGTTTCAAAATAAAATACAATATCTAACTACTGATATAATTAATTTTCAAGCTGAAAAACACAGAACCAACGCAAACTTATATAGTAGAAATGATTACCCTTTATTAGAACCTTCTTCAAAAATAAAAGATGTTTTAAAACCATTTTTTAATATTACAGAAACTAAACCAAACATAGTAATTATAATAGTTGAAGGATTGGGAGGTGAGTTTATCGGCACTCATAAGTATGCAGGGTTTACCCCATATTTAGATTCCTTAATACCAAAATCGTTGTATTGGGAAAATTTTTTAAGTAATGCGGGTAGAAGTTTTGGGTCGTTACCATCTATAACAGCCTCTTTGCCTTTCGGTGATAAAGGTTTCTTAGAAATACAAAATACGCCATCTCATATATCCTTAATAAGTGTATTAAAAGCTAATGGCTATACAACATCTTATTTTTCTGGTGGTTCTTCTAAATTTGATAGAAAAATTAATTTTTTAGAATACAATCAAATTGATAATGAAATTGATGAAAGCAAGTACGGTTCAGCATATAAAATAACCAAAGCTAATGATGGTGGATTCTCTTGGGGTTATCCAGATGAAGAAATATTTAAAAAAATGTTAGTATCTATACAACATAAAAAATCACCTCGATTAGATATTGTTATGACTCTTAGTAATCATGAGCCTTTTACTTTTCCTAATAAAGAAACTTATTTAAAAAAAGTAGATAGTATTTTAAATTCCAGAAAAGTTTTAAAAATAAGTAAAGAAAAAGTAATAGAATACAAAGATATTTTTGCTAGTTTATTATATACAGACACTTCTATAAAAAACTTTATGGAAGCATACTCCAAAAGACCAGATTACAAAAACACCATTTTTATTATTACAGGAGATCATCGATTAATTCCAATTCCACAAAAAGATAAATTATGCCGTTTTCATGTACCATTGTATATTACAAGTCCTTTATTAAAAAAAACAGAAACGTTTAAATCAGTTTCTTCACATTGGGATATTACGCCAAGTTTACTTTCTTTTTTGATAAATAATTACAAAATGAATCCGTTAAAAGAAGTAGCATGGATTAGTTCAGGGCTAGACACTGCAAAAAAATTTAGAAACATCCATCAAATTGCATTTATGCGATATAAAGGAAAAATTGATGATTATATGTTAAAAGATTATTTTTATTCAGCAGGTAATTTGTATAAAATAAATGCTGACTTTGGAATTTACAAAGTAAAAGAAGACCTGTTACAAGAGGAAATAAAGGACTCGCTAGATAAATTTAAAAATTTGAATGCCTACTTAACTAAACGAAATAAAATTTATCCAGACTCATTAAATATTTATGGAAAATTAAACTTTAAATTTTCTAAAACAGAATTAACCACCATTAAAAAGTTAACTAAAGGATTAGATTTTAATCAGATTTTTAATCTAGCTAGAGAAAATGCATTTAATAAAAAGTATAAAACGGCGATATTATTATGTAATTATATCTTAAATGAATTTCCTAACCAAAATGATGCTAGAACTTTAAAAGGAAGAGTATATGCTTGGAATAAAAATTATAAAAAAGCAGAATCAACGTTATTAAATGTAACAAAAAGAAATCCATATTATTCTGATAGTTATTCGGCTTTATTAGATTTGTATTGGTGGTCTGACCAAGATGAAAAAGCTTTTGGAATTTATAAAAAAGCATTACAAAATAAATTAACTAATTCGGATATTGGGTTTAAAATGGCAAAGGCATACAATCGATTAAAAAATACTAATAAATCAAAAATAATTATGGATAGTTTGTTGCTTAAATATCCAGATAATAAAGATTATAAAACGTTTAAAAAATCTTTAAATTAATAGATGAGTTTAACGTTAAAACCCACTCATTATAAAATAATAGAATGATTACGAAATTAAAAACATCCTTAGCGTTTACAAAAAACCTATTTGTTACAGGAGCAATTTATGAAACCAGTAAAAAGGCAGAGATTGAAATTTGTAAATATATTCCAAAAGGAGACCACAAAATTATTATTGAATTTGGTATGGGCTACGGTAATATAACAAGGGAAATATTAAAAAATATAGCACCAACTTCAAAGGTGTATGCATTTGAAGTGAAAAAAAGTTTTTGCGAACATGTTCGCAAAAACATTAATGATGACAGACTTATAATAGTAAATGATGGGGCAGAAAACATTAAAAATCATGTAAAGGAAAACGTTGATGGAGTTATTGGGTCAATACCTTTTTCCTTTTTCTCGAAAGAAAAGGGAAATAAAATAATTCAAGACGCTTATGATAAGTTGGTCAACAATGCTTATTATAGTCAAGTTTTATACACAAAGTTTAATTTCAAAAAATTTCAAAAAATATTTATTAATCATTGTACTATCAAAGCAATAAAAAATATACCAACAGAATATATTTATCACTGTAGGAAAGTTCAAGAATAACTTTTTTGTTTAATTGATAAGTAGTGTTTTTTTACGAATGACAAACTATAAAAATAATCCATGAAATATAATGAGCAACCTATAAAGTTAAAATTAGTTGTTAAATTCACTATCGCTTTAATCTTTTTGTCTGTTTTTCATGTTTTTTCTCAGCAAAAAAAGTTTACTGGAAACCCAGATACTGCATTTAAAGTAGCTCGCGAATTAGCGTTTAATAAACACAGAAAACAAGCACAAGATACGCTGTTATTGATTTTAACCAAATATCCAAATTATAATGATATTAGAGCTTTTTTGGCTAGTACTTATTCCTGGGATGGAAATTATAATAAAGCTAGAAAAGAGTTTATGAATGTGCTTAATAAAGATCCAAAACGAAAAACAACTTGGATAGCAGCTATAAATAACGAGTTATGGAGTGAATCACCTTTTAAAGCTTTGGAATTAACAACATCAGCTCTAAAACACTTTCCAAATAATGAAGAGATTTTGTTGCTAAAAGCAAAAGCACAACAAAACGGTAAAAACCCTGAAGATGCTTTAGAAACAGTTCAGGAAGTGTTACTAAATAGCCCAAAAAACAGCAAAGCAATTGAATATAAAAAAGGTCTTATAGACGCATTAAGTTATAATACTATTGGATTAAAATCATCTGTTGATTTGTATTCAGATGTTTTTGATCCTATGCAATTGCATACTTTAAAATATAGTCGTCAAACTAAATATGGAAGCATTATTGTAAAAATGAACTTTAATAGAAGATTTCAAGAAAATGGAGTGCAGTTTGAGGTAGATTTATATCCAAGAATTGCTAATGGATTGTATGCTTATGTTAATTTAGGTTTTGCTAATACTTTTTTGTTTCCAGATGTTAGGTACGGAGCGGAATTATATAAATCGTTACCAAAAAGTTTTGAAATTTCTGCAGGATTTAGAGCCTTAAAATATAGCTCAACTACTACTATTTACACGGGCTCTATTGCTTGGTATACAGGAAATAGTTATTGGGCGTTTAGAACTTATATTACTCCAAATAATAGTGGTAGTAGTAAATCTGGAATCTTAAATTACCGCAAATATAGAAACGACGCTAATAATTATTTTAGCGTTTCAGTTGGTATGGGTTATTCGCCGGAAATTGATCGGTTTAATTTTAATGGGAATGAAAATGCCATTGTTAAATTAAATTCTCAAAAATTTGGTGGAGGGTATTATTTCTCATCAAAAAATAATAAAAATTTATGGGGTTCCACTCTTGGTATTACACATCAAGAAATTAGTTTTGATCCTGGAAATTATTTTTGGATTTATTCTTTATCAATATCGTGGGAAGTAAAATTCAGATAATAAAATTGATTGTCCGTAATTAATCATAAAATGTTCGTTACCCTGAACCTGCCAGCAGCAGGCGGGCTTGTTTCAGGGTCTCATCAATACAAATCGGGGATTAGTAAAAACTATGAGATGCTGAAACGAGTTTAGGACGTATAAATATGAAATATGACACAAAACGGATATACATTTAATAAAATTAAAACTTAATAATGGCAATTGAAATTGAAAGAAAATTTTTAGTAAAAGGTAGTTTTAAAAAACATGCCGTAAAAAGCTATCAAATTTCTCAAGGGTTTTTATCTACAGTACCTGAACGAACCGTTAGAATTCGGATTAGAAACCAACAAGCATTTATTACCGTAAAAGGAATTGGTAACAAAACCGGAATTTCACGTTTTGAATGGGAAAAAGAAATTAAAGTAAAAGAAGCGGAGAAACTACTATTACTTTGTGAATCAACAGTTATAAAAAAAAATCGCTATATAATTCCTACAAGCAATAATTTATTTTTTGAAGTAGATGAATTTTTAAATGAAAATAAAGGATTAATTGTTGCAGAAATTGAACTCCCCGAAGAAAACACTAATTTTGAAAAACCAGATTGGTTAGGAAAAGAAGTAACAGGGAAAGTCAAATATTACAATGCAATGCTTTCTAAAAAGCCGTTTTCAAAATGGTAAATAGTATGTATATTGTCAAAAAATGTAATTAAAAGATACTATGTTAGAATTTGCAGGTATTGTTGTTTTAGGAATTTTTGCCCAATGGTTTGCTTGGAAATCTAAAATTCCAGCGATACTTCCTTTAATATTAATTGGTTTAGCTGTTGGGCCATTTTCAACATTGTTTATTGAAAATGGTTCTAAACTTATTGAACCTGTTTGGAACGGAACAGAAGGATTGTTTCCAGGAGAACGACTTTTTAATTTTGTTTCACTTGCCATTAGCATTATTTTATTTGAAGGTGGATTAACTTTAAAAAAAGAAGAAATTTTAAATGTAGGACCTTCAATAGTAAAATTAATAACCTTAGGTGCTGCTGTTACTTTTTTTGGCGGTGGTTTAGCAGCACATTATATTTTTAATTTAAGTTGGCAAATTTCCTTTTTATTTTCCGCATTAATTATTGTTACCGGTCCAACGGTTATAGCTCCAATACTTCGTAACATTCCACTAAAAAAAAATATAGCGGCTGTTTTAAAATGGGAAGGAATTTTAATAGATCCAATTGGTGCTTTAGTAGCAGTATTAGTTTTCGAATTTATTATAGTTGGTGAAGGTTATAATTATACAAAAGATGCTTTAATTGAATTTGGTAAAATTATAATTATTGGTGCATCTATTGGGTTTACAGCGGCTTATGGGTTATTTTATTCTATTAAACATAAATTAATTCCGCATTATTTATTAAATGTTATCACCTTAGCTTGGGTGCTGGCTATTTTTGTTTTATCCGATTTATTTGCTCACGAATCAGGACTTTTAGCAGTTGTAATTATGGGAATGGTTTTAGGTAATATGAAGGTAAAAGAACTTAAAGATATATTATATTTTAAAGAATCACTTAGTATATTATTAATATCTATTCTCTTTATTTTATTGGCTGCTAATATTAATATAAAAGATTTACTATTAATTTATAATTGGAAAACATTAGCATTGTTTGGAATTGTAATTTTAGTTTTACGACCTATTTCTGTTTTTTTAAGCACTTCTCATTCTGATTTAAAACGTAATGAAAAAATATTTATTAGTTGGGTTGGACCAAGAGGAATTGTTGCAGCAAGTATTGCGTCTTTATTTGGTTTAAAATTGGTTATGATTGGCGAACCCGGAGCAGAATTAATTACACCATTAGTGTTTATGATTGTGTTAGGAACGGTATTATTAAATGCAACTACTGCTCGTTTTGTTGCTAAAATTACTCGTGTGTTTTTAGATTCTTCAAATGGAATTTTAATAATTGGTGCTTCAAATTTTGCCCGTTTAATGGCTATGTATCTTAAAAAAAATAATCGAAGAGTTGTTCTGGTAGATAGCAATGTTAGCAATATTGAACAAGCTAAACTTCTTGGATTAGATGCTTTTGAAGGTGATGTGTATTCCGATGAATTAGTTGAAAATGTTGAGTTAAATGATATTGGATTTTTATTAGCTTTAACAGGAAGCCCAACAGTGAACCAAAACGTATTAGATAAATATAAAACTAGCTTTGGAGAACAAGGAGCATTTCGTTTAATATCTTCGGAAGAAATGAAACAGCATACTACTATTAAACCTGAAAAAGGTTTGTTTTGTAGCACTGAAGATTTTATTAATTTAAGTGAAGTAGTTCGCGATTATCCTTTTATGAATGAGGTTAGTTTAACTTCAGAAGAGCATTTTCAAAAATTATTCAAAAAATTACAATCAGAAAAGTTTGCAATACCATTATTTTTAAAAGATAATAAAGATGTTATACATTTAATTCCTTCCATAACCGAATCCTATAAAATAGAAAAAGGTAATGAGTTGGTATATTTAGGAAAAACAATTGTTTAATTAAAACTAATACTTATAACCTAAGTTCTACATAAGGTTCACGATAAACAACTGAAAATTATAACGTTATTGCAAAAGTTATAAACGGTAGTGCATAATTTGAAGTAATCTCCATATTTTTAGCGAGATTGCTTCTTTTTTTGTTGCTCTTCAATCATCGTAATGATGCAGGCTATTGATTTTCAGTCCTGTAATTATTTTATTGAACTCAGGTTTATAAAAAAAGGAGTAACTCATTTAAAGTTACTCCTTTTTTAAATATATATATTTACCTTTTAAATTTTCCAATATTGAGGTTTTGTTTCTTCCGTTTCTTGATTCCAATAATCATGCGTTACTTTTCTGCCATCAAAAGTTTTTAAACGTCGTTGAAACACCCAAATAGTTGGGTTAAAAGTCATATCTGTTACAGCTACTGTATATAATTGTGGATCTTCTTCACTTTTTCGTTTTTCTTCTTGAATAATCACTTCAAAACCATTATGTTCTAATAATTTTTTTAAAAAATCTTTTCGATCTTCTGATATCTTTTTTTCAACAAAAGTTACACGTTGATCTTCAATACTTCCAAATAAATGTTTGCCTCCTAGTCTCATACTATATTAATTAAAAAAAACATTACTGAATGAATAGATGTATTCATAAATAGGGCTATATAAACCAATTACTAAAATACCAATTACAGCAATTAGCAAGCCTAGCCTCATATAGTTTCCGCTTTTAAAATAAGGTATTGGATTTTCACCTTTACGTAAAAACATAGCTCTTATAACTAATAAGTAATAATATAAAGATATGGTTGCATTAACCACTGCAATAAATACCATTACCCAATAACCTTTGCTCGCTGCTGCGGCATATAAAAAGAACTTCCCAAAAAATCCTGCTAATGGTGGAATTCCAGCTAAAGAAAACAACGCAAGCATCATAACTAAACTTAATTTAGGGTTAGTTCTGTATAAGCCTTCATAATCGTCCATATTTTCTTTATTTGTTGCCGATGAAATTGCTTGAACAACACCAAATGCACCTAAATTTGAAAATATATAAATAGCAACAAAATAAATAACGGTTGCTGTTCCTAATTGATCTACAGATAATAAACCTAATAAAATAAAACCAGCTTGAGCAATGGATGAATAGGCTAAAAAGCGTTTCATATTTTGTTGTCTTAAAGCAAATAAATTACCAGTAAACATAGTAGCTATGGTAACTATATAAATAACTTTAGTCCAAGCAGGCATTAAAGGTTTAAATACGGTAAATAGTAAAATCATTAAAATAACTACTGCTGCACCTTTAGAAATAACAGACAAATAAGAAGCTACATTGATTGGTGCTCCTTCGTAAACATCTGCAGTCCAGAAATGGAAAGGCACTAACGATATTTTAAATGCTAGTCCTGAAAAGAAAAATATAAAACCTAATATGGCAAGATGAGAACTTGTTAGAACCGTTGCCATAGTATCAAAATATAATGTTCCAGTAGTTGCATATAATAAAGAAATTCCAAATAATGCCGTTCCTGATGCTAATGCTGAAGATAAAATATATTTAACAGCACCTTCAGCTGATTTCCTTTTAGAAGCTTCATAAGCAACCAAAGCAGCAACAGGTAAAGTTGTTAACTCAAGGCCAATATAAAACATTAAAAAATCACCTGAGGAAATCATAAAATTTGCTCCTAAAAGTGATGATAATATTAAAATTATAAATTCTGTTGCTTTATTTTCAGCTACTACTTTTTCTTTTAACCAATCTGCAGATTGAAGTAATAATATTAAAACACCAAGGCTTAGGGTCGTTTTAAAGAAATGTAATAAGGTGTTTGTTCTAAACATTCCACCAAATATTTCACCTGTTTGTAATGGAAAAAATCCTATTATAGTATTTATAGCTAATAGAATTAACGCAAACGGAATAATAGCCGCTTTTTGTTTTTTGTTAGAAAATATTTCGAATATAATTAACAATAAAATAATGATAATTAATCCTATTTCTGATCGCATCAATAGTAAACTTTCTAAGTTCATCTTTCTTAATTTTTTATAATAATCGTTCTAAAAACGGTTGAATACTTGCTTTAATCATTTCACTTAATCCAAAAGGCATTACCCCAATAATAATAACGGGAATCATAAGTAATATTAATCCGGCTTTTTCATACCAAGTAGCTTTAGGTAACTTTGCGTATTCCGTATTTGATAAAGGTCCCATCATAATTTTTCCAACCATTCTTAAAATATAAACGGCAGTTACTACAATTGAGGAAATAACAACAATAGTTATAATTCTATGGAACATGTCAGGATGTTGAAATGCTCCAACAAAAATATTCATTTCGGCAACAAATCCACTAAAACCAGGTAATCCTAAATAAGCTAATCCTGTTATTACATATATGGCTCCAATAAAAGGTAGTATTTTCATTAAACCACCTAACTTTTCTATCTCTCTGGTATGTGTTCTTCCATATACCATTCCAATTAAAGCAAAGAATAATGCGGTTAATAAACCGTGAGATAAAGATTGAATTATAGCACCAGTCCAAGCCGTTTTATTAAGCATCAATAAAGCAAATAAAACTAAGGATAAGTGGCTTACAGATGCATATGCATTTACATATTTTAAATCTTTTTGCATAACGGCACCAAAAGCTCCATAAATAACGCCAAAACCTGCTAAAACTAAAAAGAAGTCTGTCCAATTTATTGCTCCAAGCGGTAATAAATACATTGCTATTCTAAATATTCCATATCCACCTAATTTCATTAAAACACCTGCGTGTAGCATAGATACTGCTGTTGGTGCAGATGCGTGACCAGAAGGAGACCAAGTATGAAAAGGAAATAATGCTCCAATAACTGCAAACCCAATAAATACAAATGGGAAAAATAAATTTTGTGCTGCTACAGGAATATGAACTTTTGCAATTTCTAATATATTAAAGGTTAAAGCACCTCCATCAGCATTTGAATTAAAATAGATTCCTAAAATACCAACAGATAACACAGCTGATGCTCCCATTAACATTAACGTTAATTTCATTGCTGAGTTTTCTTTTGGACCAGAACCCCAAATGCCAATTAGTAAATACATTGGTATAACGGCAATTTCATAAAATACAAATAGGGTAAATAAATCTATAGAAATAAAGAAACCAAAAACTCCAGACGCTAAAATAATTAACGAAACAAAGAATTCTTTAGCTAAATCATCTACTTTCCAAGAAATGAAAATACCTGCCAAAATAACTGTTGAAGTTAAAGCGATCATTAAAACAGAAATGGCATCTACGCCAATGCTATAATGAATATTAAAGTTTTCAAACCAAAGTGCATCTTTGGTAAAAACCATAATATCTGTATTAACAGTTCGCTCTTTTATATAAGCGAAAATTAAATTTATAGACATGGCAAACTGAATTGTCATACCAATTAGCGATATTACCCTTGCTTGTTTTAAATTTTTAGCAAAAACTAAAACTAAAACAGTTAAAACGGGTACAACTACAAAAAGTGATAAAATATCCATTATATTAAATTAATTTATCCATATATAAAAAACTACCATTGCGATTACTACGCCACCACCAACAAAGGACATTGCATAATCTTGAAATTTTCCAGATTGCCATCCTTTAATTTTTTCAGAAATTGCTACTGTTGTATTTCCTATGCCAACCATAGTTCCATCAACAATATGTTTATCAAACCAAGCTGCTGAAAAACCAACTATTCCAAATAATATTTTTTTGGTAACAAACAAGTAGATTTCATCAAAATAGAATTTGTGATAAGTCCATTTATAGAAAACGCCAAATGAATTTGCAAATCGTTCAGGTAAATTATTTTCTTTTTTATAAAATACATATGCTAAAATAATTCCTATAAAACCTATTGAAGTAGCTATTGCAGCTAAAGGAAGATTTAAATGGGATTTAAAAGGAATACTATCAGCGGAAATATAATCACTAAAAGGAATATATCCACCAGCAATACTCATAAATGCTAAAAATAGCATTGGTATGGTCATAGACCAAGGAGATTCGTGAGGCGTATGTTCATATGTATTGTCTTTTCCCCAAAATATACCAAAATATAAGCGGAAAATATAAAAAGCTGTTAATCCTGCTACTAAAACACTACTAACATAAATAAGCATATTGTTTTCATAGGCAGCAGCTAAAATTTCATCTTTACTAAAGAAACCTGCAAACCCAGGGAAACCTGCAATAGATAAAGAGGCAATTAAAAAAGTAATATGTGTTATAGGCATGTGCTTTCTTAAATTCCCCATATCTTTTAAATAATTACTATGTACTATATGAATAACAGAACCCGCACCTAAAAATAGCAATGCTTTAAACATAGCATGTGTAAACAAATGGAACATAGAAGCCATATAACCTAATCCTTCATGACCATCATATTTTGAAACTCCTAAGGCTAACATCATGTATCCAATTTGAGACATAGTTGAAAAAGCCAGAACACGTTTAATATCCGTTTGAGTAATTGCGATTATCGCTGCAACTAAAGAAGATATCGCACCAACGTAGGCAACAATTTGCAATGCAAATCCATTTTCAACAAAATAGTAAACAGGAAATAAACGTGCAACTAAATAAACACCAGCAACTACCATGGTTGCTGCGTGTATTAATGCTGAAACTGGTGTTGGACCTTCCATAGCATCTGGTAACCAAATGTGAAAAGGCATCATTGCAGATTTACCAGCAGCTCCTAAATAAATTAAAATTAATCCCCAAGTGATAACGGATAATCCCATAAACGAAGTGGCTGCCCAATTTGTAATAATGCTTCCATGTAAACTATTAATTTCTTGAAAATCGAAAGTGCCTGAATAATAGCTGATTAATAAAATTCCTATTAAGAACCCTAAATCAGCAAAACGGGTAACAATAAAAGCCTTTTTCCCTGCTGCAACAGCAGATGGTTTTGTGTAATAATAACCTATTAAAAGGTATGATGAAGCTCCAACCAATTCCCAAAAAATATACATTTGAAATAAATTAGTTGCTAATACTAAGCCAAACATAGAAAAGCTAAACAATGCTAAATAGGAAAAGAAACGTGTATAACCATCATCACCTTTCATATAACCTCTACTGTATAAATGTACCATAAAAGAAATGGTAGAAACTACTACTAACATCATTACAGATATTGGGTCAATAAGTACGCCCATATCAATATGTAATTTATCTGTAAAATTTAACCAAGTGGTTTTATAAATGAAAGTTTGATACACACCATTTAATTTTCCACCTAGAAAATAAGAATAAGCGGTATACCAAGATAAAACAAATGAAGTTCCTAAGCCTAATGAACCAATCCATCCAGAAATTGATGGTGGTATTTTTTTGCTAAATATTCCTAAAATAACAAATAGGGCTAAAGGAATTAAGGGAATAAGAATAGTATAACTAAAATCCATTTTTTATAATTTAAATTCTTGTCTTTTTATTTAATTATTTTTTAAGTATAAACGGTTAATATTTCATAGTTTCTGTATCTTTTACTTCTACAGAGTATATGAGTTTATACAAATTAATGATAATGGCAATAGCTAAAGCTGTTTCGGCAGCAGCCAGTGCAATTATAAATATGGTAAAAATGGCACCTTGTAATAAATCTGGATACAAATAAGTGTTTATAAGCACAAAATTTAAAGCCGATGCATTTAAAATTAATTCAATTGACAGTAATACTGTAATCAAGTTTTCTCTTGTGAAAAACCCATATAATCCAATAAAAAATAAGATACTTGTTAGGGTTAAAATTTCGTAAATATTGATTCCTGCTATCATTTTTAACTAATTTTCTTTTAATTTTTCTCCTTTTGCTACAATTATAGCTCCAATCATAACCGCTACTAAAAGCACACTTATTACTTCAAAAGGTAAAATATATCCACCATCACCATAACTTAATAACTTAAGTCCTATATCTCTTACTTCAATAGAAGAATAGGTAGTTGTTGCTGTTTTAAAAGTATATGTGAAAATTGACCAAAGTGTAATTCCTAATCCTAAAAGACTAAGAATTCCTGCTATAATTTTTCTTTTTAAAGGTGTTTTTTCTAATTCGAGTTCTACGTGATGAACTAATAAAACAGAAAATATAAATAGGACAATAACTCCACCGGCGTAAACGGTTAATTGAATAGCGGCAAGCAGATTGTAATTAATTAAGAAATACAATCCTGCAATGCTAATTAAAACGAATAGTAAATAAATTACTGCTCTTAAAATTTTACGACTTGTAACAGATGCAACGGCGAATATAATTATAAGTGCTGCGAGTATATAAAATAAAATTGCTTCCATAATATTAATCTTCTACACCAGCTTGAACTGTTGAACCTGGTTGATTTAATGTTTTTGTTAAATAACTTCTGTCATATACAGAGTTTTCGTAATTCTGAGCCCAAACAATAGCATCGGTAGGGCAAGCCTCAATACACAATCCGCACATAGTACACATAGATAAATGATAAATATGTTTGTCTATTTTTTTCTTTTTTTTGCCAGTTTCTGGATCAATAGCTCTATCCCAAATAATTTCAATAGAACCGTTAGGACAAGCAATTTCACATGATTGGCAACCCGTACAACGGTGTTGATTATTTTCGTCATGAGGCATCACTACTTCACCTCTAAAACGGTCAAACATTTTAAGAGTTTCTCTATTGTCTGGGTATTGTTGTGTTATAGCTCCTTTTCTTGCATGAATAAAATATCCTCCAGTAACTTTCATTCCTGTAATTAAGGATTTTACCCCGTTGTATATATCTGAAAAATAACTCATTATCTTATTATTTCAATTGTTAAATTGTCCAATTCATCCAAATTATAACTGCCATAAACATTAAATTGGCTAAATTAATTGGTAATAAATATTTCCATTCTAGCGTAAGTAACTGATCTACTCTTAAACGTGGGAAAGTCCATCTAAACCACATCATTAAAATGATAATCATTACTACTTTTATTAAAAACCAAAGTACTTCAGGAAACCAAGTAATGCCATCGGTAATACCAAATGGAGATAACCAACCACCAAAAAATACAACTACCGCAATAGAAGCTATAATAAACATATTTATAAACTCAGCTAAAAAGAAGTAAGCAAATTTCATTCCTGAATATTCCGTATGGAAACCTGCACCAAGTTCAGATTCAGCTTCTACTAAATCAAAAGGTGCTCTGTTAGTTTCTGCAGTACCCGCAATCATAAAAATCATAAATGCAATAATTGCAGGAATATGTCCTTGTAAAATTAGCCAACCTCCTGTGCGTTGTACTTCAATAATTTCTGATAATTGTAAGGTTCCAGTTAATAAAACCATAGTTAAAAGGGATAAACCAACAGATAGCTCATAACTAATAGTTTGTAAACCACTACGCATGGCTCCAATTAAAGCAAATTTATTATTACTTGCCCAACCTCCAACTAAAATACCAATAACCCCAATAGAGGAAACAGCAAATAGAAAAAAGAGCCCTATATTAATATCAAATGCTTGAAATTGTTTTGAAAAAGGGAATACAGAAATTCCAATTAAGGTAGAAACAATTACAAAATAAGGAGCTAAATTGTAAAGAAATTTATCAATTCTATCATTGGAAGTTAACTCTTTTGAAACTAATTTTAAAGCATCTGCAATAGTTTGAAATATACCCCAAGGACCAACTCTATTTGGACCTAAACGTAATTGAAACCAAGCGGCAACTTTACGTTCTAATAAAACTAAATATAAACCTATTATTGCAAACAAAGCTAAATATATTACAGCTATTAATACCATAATGGTAATACTTGCAGCAGTTTCAGGCATTATGCTATAAATCCAATCGTGGATTGTACTAGTGATGTTTAAAGGAATATTCATTATTAAAAAATTCATAATCTATTAATTAACGATCTATATCTGGAATTACAAAGTCAAAAGAAGCCATAGTAGCTACTAAATCTGCTATTTTACTTCCTTTTGTTATATGATTTAAAACAGATAAGTTAGAAAATCCTGGAGAACGGAATTTAACACGATAAGGGTTTTTAGTGCCTGTACTGTTAATATAAACACCTAATTCTCCTCTAGCAGCTTCCACACGTTGATAATATTCTCCTTTTGGTAATTTAATTACTGCTTTTGTTGTTGCTTTAATTTCGCCTTCTGGAATGTTATCAATTAATTGTTCAATAATTGAAATAGATTCCCAAAGCTCCATAATTCTAACTTCATATCTAGCAAAAGTATCTCCTGCAGTTAATAAAGCTTCTTTAAAATCTACCCTATCATAAGCACTATATGGATGAAGTTTTCTAACATCGCTTGAAAGTCCTGAACCTCTTGCTACCGGTCCAGTTACCCCATAGGAAATGGCATCTTCTTTTGTTAAAACGCCAACACCTTTTGTTCTTTTTTGAAAAATAACATTCCCAGTAACTAAACGATCATATTCAGGGATTTTGGTTTTAAAATGTTTGATAAAGTCCTTCGTTCTTTTTACAAAATTTGGATGAATATCAAACATTAATCCACCCGGAGCATTATAATTCATAGTTAAACGAGCTCCACAGGTTTCTTCAAAAATATCGTTGATATATTCACGATCTCTAAAAGCATAAAAATAAGTAGTTAAAGCACCTAAATCCATTCCCATTACGCCCCACCATAAACAGTGCGATGCAATACGTGTTAGCTCTGAAATAATAGTTCTAATAACTTTAACTCTGTCGCTAACTTCAATTTCTAATGCTTTTTCAACCGCTAAACAAACGGCTTCATTATTTATGTTTGAAGATAAATAATCCATTCTATCGGTTAAATGGACAATTTGTTGGTAGCTATCACGTTCACACATTTTTTCAATAGAACGATGAATATATCCTAAATCTGGTTCTACATTTTTAATAATTTCACCATCAATGGTTAATAATAAACGTAAAACGCCATGAGCTGCAGGGTGTTGAGGTCCCATATTAACGAAATACTCTTCCGTTTTAATTTTTGTTTCTAATTCTTGATCTGCCATGGATATACTTATTTGATAATCATATTAGCTTCATCTACATAATCTTTTCGTAAAGGAAAACCTTCCCAATCAGGTGTTAAGAATAAGCGTCTTAATTTTGGGTGATTATTGAATTTTATACCGAAAAAATCATAAATTTCTAATTCGTGAAACTCAGCGGTTTGCCATATATCATGAACAGAATCTAACGTTGGATTTTCTCTATCTTCTGTTTTTACCTTTACTACTATTTCATGTTTAAATTCAGTAGAATTTAAATGATAAATAACACCTAATTCTTTTCCCCAATCCATTCCAGTTATACAAAAAGCATAATCAAATTTTAAATCTTTATTTGATTTTAATTGACTACAAATAGTATGAAGTTGCTCTTTTGGTACTAATACATTTAAAAATTCAGATTCTTCTGTTGAAAATTCTAAATTTTCTCCTAAGCCGTTTATGATATTTTGTAAATCTTCGTTTTTCATTTTATCTTTTGCTTAAATTCAAACTTTACCTTCATCAAAACCATCAATAGGGTTTACCTTATGGCTCATATTTTCTGTTTTAATTTTTTGCTGTAGCATAATCATTCCTTCTAATAATGCTTCAGGTCTTGGTGGACAACCAGGAATATAAACATCCACAGGAATTACATGATCGGCTCCTTTAATTACAGAATAAGAATTATAGTAAAATGGACCTCCTGAAATTGCACAAGCTCCCATAGCTATCACGTATTTTGGTTCAGCCATTTGGTCGTATAATCTTCTTAAAACAGGTCCCATTTTATTTACAATAGTTCCTGCAATAATAATAAGGTCGGCTTGTCTTGCAGATGGTCTAGCAACTTCAAATCCAAATCTAGAAAAATCGTGTCTTGGAGCACCAGTTTGCATCATTTCAATGGCACAACAACTTGTTCCAAAATAAAGAGGCCACAAAGAATTTGATCGACCCCAGTTAATAACACTATCTAAAGTGGTAACAACAAAATTCCCGCCATTACCACCAGGGATAACTTTTCCTGGGAAATCTTCAGGTACAACTTGTTTTAGCCCGTCTGCTTCAAATTGATTTAAAAATCGTTTTTTTTCTACTCCCATCTTAATGCACGTTTTTTATAGGCATATAATAATCCTAAACCCAAAATAAATATAAATACAATTATTTCAACTAAGGCAACTGTTCCAACTTCTTTAAAAACCACTGCCCAAGGAATTAAAAATGCTACTTCAACATCAAAAATTAGAAATAAAATAGCAAATAAATAATACCCTACATTAAATTGAATCCAAGTTGGACCAATAGTTGGAACACCACACTCGTAAGGTTCTCTTTTTTGAGGATTATCTGATTTATGTGATATTAAATTCGATAAAAAGTTTGCTCCCACTACTAATACAACAGCAGCAAGAAAAAATACAATGATGGCTTCTGAACCCATTTTTTTTACTTTTTAATTAGAAGGCAAAATTAGATGAATACATTCTAAAATTAAATGATAATAGTCAGTTAAAAAAGTAATAATTATTACTTAACCTCATATGTTTCTCCAGAGAAAAATAAATCGTCTGTTTTAGTAAATTTAGAGTTTGCTTTAACTTGTGCTGTCAATTCTGCTTCGCGTTCTTCTAAGGTTACATCATTAAAACTTCTGATAATTCCAGTTGCTAAAGGATATTCTAATCTAACTAACATTTGATGCATTGTTGGATCTTGTTCTTTTGCATTATGGACTAAAATATTTTGTTCGGTAATGCCATTTTCTCCAATAGTTACCACTTCTAATTTTAGACCATTAAGAATTAAACCTTTATCTCTATTTTTGCCAAAAATCATTGGTTTTCCATCTTCAAGATAAATTTGTTTATCTTCTTTTATTTTTTTATCAGTAAATTGAGTAAAACAACCGTCATTAAAAATAACACAGTTTTGTAATACTTCAATTAGTGAAGTTCCTTTAAATTTATGAGCCTCTATTAAAATTTTTGTTATGTCTTTAGGTACATTACCACCAATTCTTGCAAAAAAGCGAGCTTTTGCTCCTAATGCTAATTCACCGGGTGAAAAAGGAGGTTGCGTATTTCCGTAAGGAGATGATTTTGTTTTCTGCCCAATTAAAGAAGTTGGTGAAAACTGACCTTTAGTTAATCCATAAATCTCATTATTAAACATTACAATATTTAAATCAATGTTTCTACGAAGTACATGAATAAAGTGATTACCACCAATAGCCAATGAATCTCCATCGCCAGTTACTACCCAAACACTTAAATCAGGATTTGCTAATTTTACTCCAGATGCAATTCCTGGAGCTCTACCATGAATAGAGTGTACGCCATAAGTATTCATATAATATGGAAAACGTGATGAACATCCAATTCCTGATATAAACACAACGTCTTCTCTTTTAACGCCCATTTCTGGCAAAGCTTTTTGCATAGAGCGTAATATTACATAATCATCACAACCTGGACACCAACGTACTTCTTGATCGCTTTGAAAATCTTTAAATGTATATTTTTTTTCAGCTGTTGTTTCCATAATTATTTTAGTAATTTTTTAAATTGATCAATTAATTCTCCATTTGAAAATGGTAATCCTTGAACTTTGTTGTGTTGATAGATATCAAGATTATTAAAATTCATTTTTAAAATATTTATAAATTGACCGCTATTTAATTCACAAACTATTATTTTTTTGAATTTACGTAAAACTTCTTCTGTATTTTTTGGAAGTGGGTTTATATAATTGAAATGTGCAAAACCAACATTTTTATGTCCTTCTCCATTAAACTGTTTTACAGCAGAATGTAAAGAACCATAAGTACCACCCCAACCAACAACTAATAAATCGCCTTCACTAGCAAATTCAGTTTCTAAATTAGGAATGTAATTTTGAACTCGTTTAATTTTTTCAGCTCTAAGTTGAGTCATTTTTTCATGATTTTCAGGAACATAAGACACATTACCAGTAATGCTATCTTTTTCTAAACCACCAACTCTATGTTCAAAACCAGGAGTTCCTGGCACTGCCCAATCTCTAGCTAAAGTATCTTTATGTCTAGTATAAGGATGCCAATTTTCTGAATATTCAGTAACTTTATTGTTTTTAATTTCAGGCATATCTTTTACACTAATAATTTTCCAAGGAGCTGAGCCATTTGCAATATAACCATCAGTTAACAAAATAACGGGTGTCATGTGTTCTAAAGCTAGTTTTGCGGCTTCAAAAGCATAATTGAAACAGTTTGCCGGAGTACTTGCAGCTATTACCACAACAGGGCTCTCACCATTTCTACCATACATAGCTTGCATTAAATCAGATTGTTCTGTTTTAGTTGGTAAACCTGTTGATGGACCACCGCGTTGCACGTTAACAACTACTAAAGGTAATTCAATCATCATAGCTAGCCCTAATGCTTCACCTTTTAAGGCTAAACCAGGACCAGAAGTTGTAGTTACGGCTAAATCACCAGCGAAAGATGCTCCAATTGCAGAAGAAATACCTGCAATTTCATCTTCAGCTTGAAAAGCTTTAACGCCAAAATGTTTATGTTTTACTAATTCATGTAAAATATCAGTTGCTGGAGTTATAGGATATGAACCTAAAAATAATTCTAATCCAGATTTTTCTGCAGCAGCTAATAATCCCCAAGCAGTTGCAGCGTTACCCATTATAATTCTATAGGTACCTTTTTCCATTTTTGCAGGAGAAATAGTATAAGAATTAGGTATTAATTCTAAAGTTTCTGCAAAGAAATAACCAGCATTTAAAACTTTAGTATTTGCTTCTATAATAAGTGGTTTCTTTTTGAATTTTTTATTAAAAAATTCAATGGTATGATTTTTTTCTCTGTGATACATCCAATAAACCATACCTAAAGCAAACATGTTTTTACTTCTTGTTATAGATTTATTGTCTAATCCAGCAACATCTTTTAAAGCTTCTTTGGTTAAAGAAGTCATAGAAACTTCAATTACACGATAATTATCTAAGCTTCCATCTTCCAAAGGGTTAGCTTCATATTGAGCTTTTTCTAAGTTCTTTTTAGTAAAAGAATTTGTATCTACAATAATAGTATGACCAGGTTTTACGGCATATAAGTTAGTTTTTAAACCTGCAGGGTTCATAGCTACTAACAAATCTAAATCGTCTCCTGGAGTACTCACTTCCATACTTCCTATATGAACTTGAAATCCAGATACACCATATAAACTTCCTTGAGGAGCTCTAATTTCGGCAGGATAATTTGGAAAAGTTGATATATCATTTCCAAACATAGCAGAAGTATCAGAGAATTGAGTTCCAGTTAATTGCATTCCATCACCTGAATCTCCTACAAATCTGATAACTACGCCTTCTAAAACCTCAACAGGCTTTTTATTTTTAATTGTAATCATAATTAATGATAATTAGAAAATTTTTGTTAAATTTAAAAAAATAATTTAATACTCGAATTTTAAGTGCCAAATGTATCGTTACTTTTTATAAAAGTAAATGATTTTTATCACATAAGATTTAATAAAAATTATATAATTTTGTAAAATAATAAATTTAAAAAATTAATCATGGCAATTATAATAACAGACGAATGCATTAATTGTGATGCATGTATTTCAGAATGTCCAAACAATGCAATTTATGAACCAGATAGCGAATGGGCATTGTCAGATGAAACTAGTTTGAGTGGTACGGTTACTTCTCCTAGTACAGGTGAAGAAATTGATGCTGATGAAAAACATGAAGCAATATCTGATGAATTTTATTTTATTGTAACTGATAAATGTACAGAATGTAAAGGTTTTCACGATGAACCTCAATGTGCTTCTGTATGTCCAGTTGATTGTTGTATTCTTGACGAAGATCACGAAGAAACAGAAGAACAATTATTGGCTAAAAAAGTTTGGTTACACGGAGAATAAATTCTAACAAATTATTGTATAAAAAAACACCGAATGTTTCGGTGTTTTTTTATGTGTTGTTTTTAATCATTCAACTTTAAAACAGCCATAAATGCTTGTTGTGGAATTTCAACATTTCCTACTTGTCGCATTCGTTTTTTACCTTTTTTCTGTTTTTCTAAAAGTTTTCGTTTACGCGAAATATCACCACCATAACATTTTGCGGTAACATCTTTTCTCAAAGCTTTTACGGTTTCCCGAGAAATGATTTTTGCTCCAATAGCAGCTTGAATTGGAATGTCAAATTGTTGACGTGGGATTAACTGTCGTAATTTTTCACACATTTTTTTGCCAATATTGTACGCATTATCCGCATGAATTAAAGCAGAAAGTGCATCTACTGGAGTTCCGTTTAATAAAATATCAACACGAACTAATTTAGATACTTTCATTCCTATTGGATGATAATCAAAAGAAGCATATCCTTTTGAAACGGTTTTTAATCGATCGTAAAAATCGAAAACAATTTCAGATAAAGGCATGTCAAAAGTTAGTTCAACTCGCTCAGGTGTTAAGTAATTTTGATTCGTTATTTGTCCACGTTTTTCAATACATAATCGCATTACGGGTCCAACAAAATCGGATTTTGTAATTATTGAAGCTTTAATATAAGGTTCTTCAACACGGTTTATTTTGGAAGGTTCAGGTAAATCAGAAGGATTATTTACTAAAACCGGAACATCAGGATGTTTATTTGTAAAGGCATGATAAGATACGTTTGGTACGGTAGTAATTACTATCATATCAAATTCACGTTCTAAGCGTTCTTGAATAATTTCTAAATGAAGCATTCCTAAAAATCCACATCTAAAACCAAATCCTAAGGCAGCAGAACTTTCAGGTGTAAATACTAAAGAAGCATCATTCAACTGTAATTTTTCCATAGAATTTCTAAGTTCTTCATAATCTTCAGTTTCTACAGGATAAATCCCTGCAAAAACCATTGGTTTTACATCTTCAAAGCCGTCAATGCTATGTTGCGTTGGATTTAAAGCATCGGTTATAGTATCCCCAACTTTAATTTCGCTGGCTGTTTTAACGCCAGTTATTAAATACCCAACATCACCAGCTTTAATACTTTGTTTTGGAACTTGCGTTAGTTTTAAGGTACCCACTTCATCAGCATTATACACTTTTCCAGTCGCCATAAATTTAACACGTTGCCCTTTTTTAATTTCACCATTCATCACTCTAAAATAAGTTTCAACACCACGATAGGAGTTGTAAACGGAGTCAAAAATAAGGGCTTGTAATGGTTTGTTAACATCGCCTTTTGGTGCTGGAATTTTAGTAATAATAGCTTCTAAAATGTTTTCAACACCAAATCCGGTTTTTCCACTAGCATGAATTACTTCTTTAGGAGAACAACCTAATAAAGCAACAATATCATCGGTAACTTCTTCAGGATTTGCACTAGGTAAATCTACTTTATTCAGCACCGGAATTATTTCTAAATCATTTTCTAAAGCTAAATATAAGTTGGATATGGTTTGTGCTTGTATGCTTTGTGCGGCATCAACAATTAGTAAAGCACCTTCGCAAGCAGCAATAGAACGAGAAACTTCATAAGAGAAATCTACATGGCCGGGAGTGTCAATTAAATTTAAAACGTATTTTTCATCGTTAAATACGTAGTCCATTTGAATGGCATGACTTTTAATGGTAATACCACGTTCACGTTCTAAATCCATGTTATCTAACAACTGAGCTTGCTCTTCACGAGCTGTTGTAGTTCCTGTAAAACTTAATAATCTATCGGCTAATGTGCTTTTTCCGTGATCAATATGTGCAATAATGCAAAAATTTCGGATGTGTTTCATGTATCGTTTTCCTTTCAGCTTTCTGTTGGCAAAGATAACTAATTTACAATGTGAAAAACATGGTTAACTAAGTTTTATTCTACCCAATCAGCAACAAATAAATTAGTATCATGTGTTCCGTAATTATTTCTGTTTGAAGAGAATACCAGTTTTTTACCATCAGGAGAAAACATAGGAAAAGCATCAAAAACAGTATCGTAAGTAATTTGTTCTAAACCAGTTCCATCTACATTAATCATAAATAAATTAAAACTTTTCTTCGTTTTATAGTTTGATGAAAAGATAATTTTTTTGCCTGAAGGATGAAAAAACGGTGCCCAATTGGCATCACCTAAATTAGTTATCTTATGTAAATCAGAACCATCTACATTACAAATATATAATTCCATATTGATTGGCTGTACTAATCCTTGTGCTAATAACTCTTTATAATCTTTAATTTCTTGTTCAGTTTTTGGTCGTGAGGAACGGAAAATTAATTTTGTTCCATCAGGAGAAAAGAAAGCACCGCCATCGTAACCTAATTCATGAGTTACTTGTTTTACATTACTTCCATCTAAATTCATAGTAAATAACTCTAAGTCACCAGTTCTGGTTGATGTAAATACAATTTTATCACCTTTTGGAGAAACAGTTGGTTCTGCATCATAACCTTCATTAAAAGTTAATTGTTTTAGCTGATTTCCTTTGGTGTCAGCCACAAAAATATCATAACCTTTATAAACTGGCCAAATATATTTATTCCCATAATCTTCTTTTTTAGGAACAGGAGGACAATCTTTACTTACCAAATGTGTAGATGCATAAATTATAGTAGAATCTCCTGGCATAAAATAACTACAAGTAGTTCTACCAAAACCGGTACTAATTCGTTGAGGAATTTCGGTGCTATCTAATGGTTTTGAAGCATTCATCATAAATATTTGATCGCAGTTTAGCCCCCATTTTTTATTATTAGATTGAAAAACTAATTTGGAGTTATCAAAACTCCAATAAGCTTCGGCATTATCACCACCAAAAGTTAGTTGTTTAATGTTTTTTAAATGTTTTTCTTGTGGATAATGAATAATGTTTGCAATAACTGTTGCTCCAGATTTCCCATCCGTAGTATTTTTGTTTCCAGATTTTTTGCAACTTACAAAAGCTAAAGAAAATAGTAAAATTAAAAAAGAATATTTCATATAACAGAATTTAAAGTTGCTAAAAATACAATTTTAATATAGAAAATAGAAATAAGATAAATTATGTATTTTTGCCATCAAAAAAACAAATATATTGGTTAAGATTGGAAATATAGAATTACCAGATTTTCCGCTATTATTAGCACCTATGGAAGACGTAAGTGATCCACCATTTAGAGCTTTATGTAAAGAGCAAGGAGCAGATTTGGTTTATACCGAATTTATTTCATCAGAAGGATTGATACGTGATGCTGTAAAAAGTAGAAAAAAATTGGATATTTATGAAAAAGAACGTCCGGTTGGTATCCAAATTTTTGGAGCAAATTTAGAATCGATGTTAAAAACGGTGGAGATTGTAGCACAATCTAAGCCAGATATTATTGACATAAATTTTGGTTGCCCTGTTAAAAAAGTAGTAAGTAAAGGTGCAGGAGCAGGAATTTTAAAGGATATTGATTTAATGGTAAAACTTACGGATGCTATGGTTAAACACACCAATTTACCAATTACCGTTAAAACTAGGTTGGGTTGGGATTTTGATTCTATAAAAATAGTAGAAGTAGCTGAACGTTTGCAAGATGTGGGCTGTAAGGCAATTTCAATTCATGGTAGAACCAGAGCTCAAATGTATAAAGGAGAAGCGGATTGGAGTTTTATTGCAGCCGTAAAAAACAACCCAAGAATGCACATTCCGGTTTTTGGAAATGGCGATGTAAATACGCCAGAAAAAGCAATGGAAATGAGAGATGGATTTGGATTGGATGGAGCAATGATTGGTAGAGCAAGTATTGGAAATCCGTGGTTTTTTAAACAAGTAAAGCATTTTTTTAAAACGGGTGAACATTTGCCAGAAATTACCATAGCAGAACGTGTAGCAATGGCAAAACGTCATTTGCAAATGGAAATTGAATGGAAAGAAAATGAAATTGTAGGTGTTATGGAAACTCGCCGACATTACAGTAATTATTTTAAAGGAATTCCTCATTTTAAAGAATATCGTTTAAAAATGGTTACTTCAGATTCCGCTCAAGATGTTTTTAATGTTTTTGACGAGGTTCTTCAAAAGTTTGCTTAACGAAATATTATTCAACTAATTTTTTTGAAATTCTACTACTTGCAATTTTTGAGGAAATAAAACCTAAAACTAAAATAGTAATTACTACTGTAAAAATATTAAAAAAAGTTAATTCTACAGGGTACGGAAGGTGTTTGGTTATCATAAATAAATGATATTTCTTTTGCAATAGTACTAAAATAACTCCTGTGCTAACTCCAATAATCATTCCAAAAAAGGTTAATAAAAATCCTTGTAAAACAAATACTTTTTTTATCTGCTTAATGTTGGCACCTAGACTATATAAGGTTTTTAAATTATCTTTTTTTTCTAAAATCATCATAATTACCGCTCCAATAACATTAAATAACGCAATAATTAAAATTAAAGTGAATATTAAATAGGATGTTAAGTTTTCAGTATTTAACATTTTGTAGAAAACAGAATTTAACTGCTCTCTGTTTTTAATGGTAAACCGATTGCCTAATTTTTTTATTAAGGAATTTTGAACTTCTGCTAAATTGCTGTTTTTAGCTAGTTTTATTTCAATTGCAGAAATCTGATTGTTTTTATAATTCAATAATTGTTGTGATGCAGAAAGCCAGACAAAAGTGAATTTTTTATCTAAATCATCCGTTAAAGCGAAAATACCAATAGGTTGTGTATTTATTTTTGAAAAAGCATTTTTAGGATTCATAACATATCCTTTTCCAGGTTTTGGAACATAAATAGTAAGCGGTTCAATAAAATCAAAAACCCCTACTGATAAAGTATTTGAAATTCCATTGCCAATTACGGAGCCGTAAGGAATGTTTTTATCAAGCCAAGTGCCAATATAAACGGTAGTATCAATACTATTTACTTTAGTATAATTACTATCAACTCCTTTAATAAATGCAATATGCGTTTTTTTATTGTATTCAAAAAAAGCACGTTCTTCAATTACTTTACTATAATTTAATATGCCATTTTCTTGTTTTAAAATAGATTTGATAGTATCATTTAAAAAAAAGGATTTTCCTTGAGTAGCTGTAATTTTTAAATCGGGGTCTGATGTTTTTAAAAAACCAACACTAAAAGTTCGTAGTCCTGAAAAACCAGATAAAACAATAAACAAAGCTAAACTTCCAACAATTACACCAATACCAGCAATTAAGGTAATTATGTTGATAGTACTGTTACTGCTTTTTGAAAACAAGTAACGCTTTGCTATGTACAACGGAAAATTCAAATTATCTTTTTTGGCGTTTAGATAGTAAATCTGGATTTTTAATTGGATTTCCTTTTTCTCCTTTTAAAGCACTATCAATATCTTCAATATAATCTAAGCTATCATCCATAAAAAAGGATAATTCTGGCATTCTTCTTAATTGATTTTTGGTTCTTTTTGCCATTTCATATCTAATGCTTGAAGAATTTTCTTTTACTCCTTTTAAAATAATATCTCTTTTTAATTGAGGAAAAACACTGATATAAACTTTGGCTTGAGATAAATCGGAGGTTACATGTACTTTAGTTACAGAAATTATTACACCTCTCATTCCGTCATGTGCAGCACGTTGCAAAACATCTGCTAAATCTTTTTGTAAAACGCCTGCTATTTTTTTTTGTCTGTTTGTTTCCATATTGCAAAAATAACGATTAAATATACATAAATACTGTTTTTAAATTAGATAAATAGTTGCAATTTTTTTCAGTAATTTTGAATTACAAATTTTACAAAGATGAATAAAATTGAACATATAGGAATTGCTGTAAAAAATTTAGAAAAATCTAATGCACTTTTTGCAAGTCTTTTAGGTGAAAAACATTACAAAATAGAAGAAGTTAAAAGTGAAGGCGTAAAAACTTCATTTTTTAAAGTTGGCGAAAATAAAATAGAATTGCTAGAAGCAACCAATATTGATAGTCCGATTGCAAAATTTTTAGCAAAAAAAGGAGAAGGCGTACATCATATTGCATTTGCGGTAGATGATATTTTAGGTGAAGTAAAACGATTAAAAAAAGAAGGATTTACCATACTTAATGAAATACCGAAAAAAGGAGCAGATAATAAGTTAGTGGTTTTTTTACATCCAAAAACTACTAATGGTGTTTTAATTGAACTTTGCCAAGAAGTGGATTAGCTATTTGTTTTATAACGTCATTGCAAGCGGAGTGAAGCAATCTCATGATGTAAACTTGAAAGTAACAGATTACTTCAGTCGTGCCTCCTTCGTAATGACGTCATTGCGAGCGGAATGAAATGTAGCGAAGCAATCTGTTTGTTTTGGATGATGAGATTACTTCAATCGTGCCTCCTTCGTAATGACGTGTGATTTTGTCATTGCGAAGTTTTGAGAAAAACTGTGGCAATCTGTCGCAATTCATGAGACTGCCACGTCGTGAAATACTCCTCGCAGTGGCGAAGGAGATGAAGGTGGCAGATTACTTCGTCGTTGTGCTCCTCGTAATGACGTTAAAATTGAAATAACCATCCATCAGATAAATCATTCCAATCAGAGTTCTCAATATTTATTAATTCTTCTTTTCGTTTTCTATTTCCAGCTTTTAATTGTTTTTCTCTAATAATAGCTTGATTAATATCTTCAAATTCTTCAAAATAAACTAATTTATCACAATTGTATTTATTTGTAAATCCTTTATAAGATTTGGTTTTATGTTGATACACACGTTTTATTAAATTACTTGTTACTCCTATATAAATAACCGTATTATTTTTATTCGTCATAAAATATACATAGCTTTTTTTCATAATCAAATATATTATTTTATTCGTCATTGCGAGCGGAATGAAATGTAGTGAAATCCGTTTTTATTGGAAGAGATTACTTCGTCGCTAATGCTCCTCGTAATGACGTGTGATTTTGTCATTGCGAAGTTTTGAGAAAAACTGTGGCAATCTGTCGCAATTCATGAGACTGCCACGTCGTGAAATACTCCTCGCAGTGACGGACGGGATGAAATAAAGTGACAGATTACTTCGTCGCTAACGCTCCTCGTAATGACGGGATAAAGAATCGGATTACTTCATTTGCAACTACTTCACTATAAATATGACGTTTTGTTTTTTGCAAAATAATTTGTTTTTTTGTGTTAGGGATAGAACGGTTTGTTTGAGCTCTTTTAATAGTTTTTTTACTATTAAAAAGCGAGTAGTGATAGCCCGACCCAAAGGGAAACACCATAATAATTAAGGTTTCTAATTTCTAATAAATAAACAATTTACCCATTAACCAATCCGCAACTAATTTGTATATTGCAACATATTTAACTTTATAAAATTTTGAGTACATCTTTTGAAAAATATCAAAAAAGAAGGTTACGATCTTCTTACTTTTCGGTAGTAATTAGCATTGCTTTAGTGTTGTTTTTAGTAGGTGTTTTGGGCTTAACTTTAATAAAAACTAAAAGTATTTCAAAGCATTTTAAAGAACAGGTAGTTATGACCATCTTTTTAAAAAATGATGCAAAAGCTAATGATGTTGATATTTTAAAAGCAGAGTTAAAAAGGGCAGATTACACAAAATCTATTAACTATATTTCTAAAAAAGCGGCAGCAGAAAAGTACAGTAAAGATATTGGAGAAGATTTTATGGAATTTTTAGGCGAAAATCCATTAAAAAATGCAGTTGACATTACTTTAAAATCGGAATTTGTAACGCCAGAAAAAATGGCTGCAATTGAGAAAAATTTGTTAAATAGAAGTTTGGTTTATGAAATTTCCTACGATAAATCTTTAATTGATTTGCTAACTAGAAATATTAACCGACTCACTTTTTGGATGTTACTTTTTAGCGGTGTTTTTACATTAATTGCAGTAGTTTTAATAAACAGTTCTATTAGGTTATCGGTATATTCAAAACGGTTTACTATTAAAACGATGCAGATGGTAGGTGCTACCAAAAAATTTATTAGAGTACCTTTTATTTGGAAAAGTATTGAACTAGGTTTTTTAGGAGCAACAGTAGCTATTATTTCTTTAATTGCAGTAGGTGTGTACGTTAATAACGTAGTTCCCGAATTAAATTTGCTGTCCGATTATAAATGGTTAGGGTTTTTAGCTTTATTTATTTTTGGATTAGGAATACTAATTAGTTGGATAAGTACGTTTTTTGCAACACAACGATTTTTAAATTTACAAGTGGACGAATTATATTATTAATATGGCAAAACAAAAAAAATCATCTTTAAAAAATCAATTTTTATTTGGTAAAAAAAATTATATCATTATGCTAATTGGCATTGCAATTATTGCATTAGGATTTATTTTAATGTCGGGTGGCGGTAGTAATAACCCAAATGTATTTAATCCTGATATTTATAATTTTAGAAGAATTCGTTTAGCACCAACCTTGGTTCTTATTGGTTTGGCAGTTGAGATTTATGCAATTTTAGCAAAATCTAAAAAATAACTATGAATTATATTGAAGTAATTCTGCTTGCCATTATAGAAGGAATTACAGAATATTTACCAGTTTCTTCAACGGGTCATTTAATTTTAGCCTCTTCTTTTTTGCATATTGCTGGTGAAGATTTTACAAAGTTATTTACTATTGTAATTCAACTAGGAGCAATTTTAGCTGTGGTGGTTTTATATTGGAAACGATTTTTTCAAAGTGTAGATTTTTATTTAAAATTATTAGTTGCTTTTATACCCGCAGTTGTTTTAGGATTGCTTTTTAATCATATTATTGATGAATTATTAGAAAGTCCGTTAGTGGTGGCAAGTACACTTATTTTGGGTGGATTTATTTTGCTTAAAGTGGATAATTGGTTTAAAGCAAATGAAGAACTTGATAATGAAAATCCTTCTGAACATACTAAGATAAGTTATACTACTGCATTTAAAATTGGATTATTTCAATGTTTAGCTATGATTCCTGGAACTTCAAGAAGTGGTGCTACTATTGTTGGTGGAATGACTCAAAAATTAAATAGAAAAACAGCAGCTGAATTTTCATTTTTTTTAGCTGTCCCTACAATGTTTGGGGCAACAGCCAAAAAATTATTTGATTATTATCAAAATGGTTTTACATTAACATCTCAACAAATTAATTATCTTTTAATCGGTAATATCATCGCTTTTATAGTAGCCATGTTTGCTATAAAATCTTTTATCGATTATTTAAGTAAACGTGGATTTAAAATATTTGGTTATTATAGAATTATAGTGGGAATTGCAATTATTTTCATTCATTTTTTTGTGTATAAATTAACACTTATATAATGTTAACAGGCGAAAATTATAAAGCAGGGCAGGTTTTATTGATAGATAAACCTTTGCACTGGACTTCTTTTCAGGTGGTAAATAAAATCCGTTGGCATATCAGCCTAAAATTTGGAATTAAAAAAATTAAAGTTGGACATGCTGGAACTTTAGATCCTTTAGCTACAGGATTGTTAATATTATGTACAGGAAAATTCACTAAACAAATTGAAACGTATCAGGCACAAACAAAAGAATATACAGGAGAAATTACCTTAGGAGCAACCACACCTAGCTATGACTTAGAAACTGAAATAAATGAAACTTTTTCTGTTGAACATATTACAGATAAATTGATATATGAAATAGCTAAAAAGTTTGTAGGTGAAATAAATCAGAAACCACCAATTTTTTCTGCAATCAGAAAAAATGGAAGAAAGTTATACAAATTGGCAAGGGAAGGAAAAACCACTGAAATTAAAACCAGAAAAATTACTATTGAAGTTTTTGAAATTACCAATATAACTTTACCTAAAGTAAGTTTTAGAGTGGTTTGTAGCAAAGGAACTTATATTAGATCGTTGGCTTTTGATTTTGGAAAAGCCTTAAAATCGGGGGGGCATTTATCTAAATTACGTAGAACAAAAATCGGAAATTTTAGTGTTGAAAATGCTGTAGCTCCTTTAACTTTTGTAGAAAATAAGTTGAGTTAACTTAGATTTATTTACTTAAAAAAGTGACTTAAATAACTATCCATAATATTAATTTCCCAATTATTCTTTAATTCTTCTTTGGCAGTAATCATATTGTTAAAAACAATAGTTTTTTGAGAAACTCCTTTACTTTTTATCATCTTTTTAAAAGCTATTAAATCCTTGTATTGCACAAATTCTCCTTGTTTATAGCAAACATTTATCTTGTCTAATAAAATAAGATTATATTTTTTTTCAAGATTTTGAATAAACTCACTTAACGAATCATGAGCTTCAATAGATAATTTAATTTCAGAATCATCAACAGTAATAATAATAAACCGATTGTATTTTATTTGGTAAGATGCTTTTAATACATCCGTTCCAGAATTCCAGTTATTTAAAAAAGTTTCAATTTGTTGTTTTAATTCAGGAATTTCTTGAGGATAAAATTTTCTACTTGAAGGAAAAACCCAAAGTTTACCCCAATCTGGAATTTCTTCAAAATCTACAATCATTTGTTTTTTTTAAGCGACAAAGGTAATTAATTGTTTCAATTAATATTAAGAAGCTTTCAATAATTTAAGTATATCATTTTCTGTATTATGTCCTTTATCTTTATTGTACCATAGCTGTAAATCTTTTTTAAATTCAGCATCAATAACTCCGTGTTTTTCTTTATAATCTAACACCATTTTAGTAGCAATTGAAGGACGTGGGCCCCAAGAATTGATCACTTTATTATTGGCATCTACAATAATTACTTTAGGAATAGATTTACTGCCATTGGTTAAAAATTGATTCATTAAACCTTCATTTTCATCTCTAAAAACAATTTTTAAATCTATATTTGAAGAAGAAGTTGCTATTTTATTTAAAATAGGTAAAACCTGTGCAGAATCACCACACCAGCCTTCACTAATAACTAAAAAAGAGAAAGAAGATGTTAAATTTTGAATTGAATTAATGGTTTCTTCTGATAGTTTTAATGTTTTATCCAGTCTGTCCATCCTTTTATCATTAAGTAAGGTATATCCTAAAAAAACATCGTTTTCAATCTCTTGTTTTGTTTTGGTTAGCAATGATTTTTTTAAAAGTGTTCTATATTCAACATAAGAAAGTACTTTTTGTAAGCTTTCTTCAATAATTATTTTTTTCATTTTATAAATTTTAATGCAAGTTTTTTGACGATAATTTTAATGCAAACTTACAAGTTTAATTAGGATGTCAAAAGTACAATTATTGTCAATTTTAATGTAGTAACAAACATTACACAAATAAATAAGATAAAAAAGTCCTTTAATATAAAATAAATGATATTTATCATATTTTAATTGAGGGAAACTCTTAAATTTGCAATATAAAATAATTAACGTTAATTTTAAAAATATGAAAAAATCAATTTTAACCATCTCATTTATTGCGGTTTCACTTGTAATGTTAACAAGCTGTAACACCAATGAAAAGAAAAAAGAAGTAGTGAAAAAAACAGAAACTAACGAAATTGTTGGTAAAGGGCAATCTGCTGTAAAGGATGATGTGTCTGCAGCGAATGTATTGCAAGTTGCAATGTCACTTCCTGATTTTACCACGCTAGTAACTGCTGTACAAGCTGCCGGTGTTGAAGATGCATTAGTTAATGTAGGACCTTTAACCGTGTTTGCACCAGTAAATAGTGCTTTTGATAAACTTCCAAAAGGGACTGTTGAAAACTTATTAAAACCAGAAAATAAAGCTAAATTAGCTTTCATTTTAATAAACCATGTAGCACCATCAAATTACCCAATTAAACAATTAAAAAAAGAAGCCAAGAAAGGACGTAAGTTATATATGGCTTCTGGTAAATATTTAACGGTAGAAAATAGAAAAGATGGAATTTACGTTGGTGGAACAAAAATTTTAAAATCAGTAAAAGTAAGTAATGGTTGGATTCACGTTATTGGAGATGTGTTAGTACCAACTGATAAATAAATTAAAAATAAATAACTAAAAAAAATGAAATTAAAACTTATTCTTGTAGCCTTAGTAATTGCTGTATCAAGTTGTGGAGGTAATAATAAAAAAGAAGTAAAAAAAGAAACCCCAAAAAAGGAGGTTGTTAAAGAAGTGAAAAGTACAAATCCTATGGATGATAAAGGTGTTGGTCCTGTAAAAAGTGTTACTATTGGTGAGCTTGATGAAGCTCTTGTAGCAAAAGGTCATAAACTTTTCAAAGCTAATTGTACTGCTTGTCACAAAATTAAAAAACGTTATATTGGTCCAGCTTTGAAAGGAGTTACAAAAAGACAATCACCAGAATGGATTATGAATATGATATTAAATCCTGAAGTAATGATTGTTAAAAATGAAACTGCTAAAGAATTACTGAAAGAATATAATGCTCCTATGGCAAATCAACATTTAAATGAAGAACAAGCAAGGGCTATATATGAATATTTTAGAACAAAAAATTAAAAAAATATAAACAACAAACAACAAACAAATTTAACTATTTATGAAATCAATTTTTGCATTTTTAACGGTAGCTGTTTTTTTGGTTAGCTGTAATCCAGCACCAACAAGTTCAAAAAGCTCTAAAGGAGCTTTAGCGAGTAATGCAGCAGAAAAAGTTTATGTGGCTCCAGGGCAATATGATGAATATTATGCCTTTCTGTCAGGTGGATTTAGTGGACAATTAGCTGTTTACGGATTACCTTCTGGTAGATTATTTAGAGTAATTCCTGTTTTTTCACAAGACCCTCAAGAAGGTTATGGATATAATGAAGAAACTAAACCAATGTTAAATACTTCACATGGTTTTATACCTTGGGGAGATTCTCACCATCCTGATATTTCTCAAACTAATGGAGTTATAGATGGGCGTTGGGTATTTATTAATGAAAATAATACACCACGTATTGCTCGTATTAGTTTAAAAACTTTTGAAACAGAAGAAATTATAGAAATACCTAACTCAGCAGGTAACCATAGCTCTTCTTTTGTTACGGAAAACTCAGAATATGTAGTTGCTGGTACTCGTTTTGCAATTCCAATTCCTCAACGAGATATGCCAATTAGTGATTATAAAGGAAACTTTAAAGCTTCTTTATCATTCATAAAAATTAATCCTGAATCAGGGCATATGAATATTGCATTCCAACTTAGAATGCCTGGTTTTGATTATGATTTATCACATCCTGGTAGAGGAAAATCTCACGGTTGGTTCTTCTTCTCTATGTATAATACGGAAGAAGCACATTCTTTATTAGAAGTAAATGCTTCTCAAAATGATAAAGATTTTATTGCAGCTGTAAACTGGAAAAAAATAGAAGAATATATTAAACAAGGTAAAGGGCATAAAGAACAAACTAGATATGCTCATAATTTATGGAATGATGATACTCACACTGCAACTTCAACTATGGAAAAAGAAATTTGGGTTGTAAATCCAGTAGATGTTCCTGGAGCCATATACCTTTTACCAACTCCAAAATCTCCACATGGTTGTGATGTTGATCCAACAGGTGAATATATTATTGGCAATGGTAAATTGGCAGCTTCAATGACGGTTCATTCATTTACTAAAATGAAAAAAGCAATTGCAGATAAAGCTTTTGATGGAGATGCTTATGGTATTCCAATTTTAAAATTTGAAGCAGTTAATTATGGTACTTTAGAACAACCAGGTTTAGGTCCATTACATACTGAATTTGATACTAGAGGAAATGCTTATACCTCTTTCTTTATCTCATCTGAAGTTGTAAAATGGAATATAAAAGATTTAAAAGTTATTGACAGACATCCAGTTTATTATTCAGTTGGTCATTTAATGATTCCAGGAGGAAATTCTAGAAAACCATTTGATAAATATTTGGTTGTTCTGAACAAAATTACTAAAGACCGTTATTTACCAACAGGACCTGAAGTTTGTCAATCTGCTCAATTATTTGATATCTCAGGAGATAAAATGCAGTTATTATTAGATTTCCCAACCATTGGAGAGCCACATTATGCTGCTGGTATTCCTGCAAAAATGATTATGGATAAATCTCAAAAAATATATAAATTAGAAGATAATAAACATCCTGATGCTGTTAAAAGTGAAGCAGATACAAAAGTAATTAGAAAAGGAAATGAAGTTCATGTTTATATGAGTATGATTCGTTCACATTTTTCACCAGATAATATTGAAGGTGTAAAAGTTGGAGATAAAGTATTTTTCCATATAACAAACTTAGAACAAGATTACGATGTGCCACATGGTTTTGCAATGATTGGAGCTAATACTTCAGAAATGCTAATTATGCCAGGTAGAACTTCTACTTTAATTTGGGAACCTAAAGAAGTTGGTGTTTGGCCATTTTACTGTACAGATTTCTGTTCAGCATTACATCAAGAAATGCAAGGTTATGTTCGTGTATCAGCTAAAGGAGCAAATACACCAATTAAATACACCTTGGATGATGAAGTACCAGGTGAAGAAGAAGAATAATTGAATATACTTATTCAAAATAAAAACTGGCAGTGTTTGATTGATTTACTGCCAGTTTTTTAAAATTTATAAAATGAGAAAAGATAAATTATTAATGATTTTTGGAAGTTTACTATTGCTTCTATTATTTGTGTTTCCATTATGGAAAATAACATTGTTAGCACCTCAATACCCTGAACCTTTAGGGTTAAATATCCATATTACACATTTGTCTGATGGCAATCAGTTTAACGATGTAAACAATATTGATTTGTTAAATCATTATATTGGTATGGCTCATTTACCTACGGAAATAAATGTTAAAAAAGGAGAGGTAAAACCTTTTAAAGAATTTGTTATTATTCCAATAGTTGTAATAGTTCTTGTGGTGCTTGGAGTTATTTTTGGGTTTATTGGAAAACGAAAATTATATGCAACTTGGCTTGGTCTATTAGCACTTTCTGGAATTGTTGGAATGTACGATTTCTATAATTGGCTATATATTTATGGACATAAATTAGATCCAAATGCAATTTTAAAAATTACCGATAAGGTAACAGGTGAAATGATGGCTTATCAACCACCTGTTTTCGGATTTAAACAGATGTTAAATTTTCAGGTGTATTCTTACCCATCAACTGGTGTATATTTTATTGGGTTATCATTTGTACTTGTAGTTTTGGCATTTATTGTAAGTTCAAAAAATAAATTAAAAAACTAACTTTTTGTTAGGTTACATTTTGTAATTTTATAAAAAAATCAAAAATAGTACTTATGTCTGTTGTTAAATTTATATTTATAGGGTTGCTTTTTACGCTTATTTCTTGTAAAGTTGAACCACAAAAAATTAATTACGGACAAGACCATTGTGCGTTTTGTGATATGACTGTGGTAGATAAAACGCATGCTTCTGAATATGTTACCAAAAAGGGTAAAAGTTATGTATTTGATGCTATTGAATGTATGACACAAAAAATAAATCAGGAAAATAACGAAGAAAAATTAGCTTATATTTTAGTTGCTAATTATCAAAAACCAGGAGTATTAATTGATGCAAAATCTGCTACTTATTTAATTACAAAAAAAATTAAAAGTCCAATGGGTGCCAACTTATCTGCTTTTAGTTCTTTAGAAAATGCAAAAAAAATGCAAACTAAATTAGGAGGTACTATCTATAATTGGCAGCAGCTAAAGAAAAAATTCAGTAACTAAACAGAATGAAATATTTAGTTTTAATCTTTGTTTTGTTTTCTTTTGAAATTCAAGCTTCTACTATAACCGTTTGCAAATCTTGTAAAATTAAAACGATTAAAGAAGCAGTCTCATTGTCAAAAGATGGCGATTCTATTCTTATTAAAAAAGGAATTTACAAAGAACAAAGTATTATAATCATCAATAAATCCATTCATTTAATAGGAGAAAACAACCCAATAATTGATGGAGAATTTAAAGAAACCATAATTAAAGTAACCGCAAATAATTTTTCTATTGAAGGTTTAACGTTAATAAATGTTGGTCAAAGTTATACTAAAGATTTTGCAGCAATTTTAGTTTCTCGTAGCAAGCATTTTGTATTAAAAAATAACACTTTAAAAAATGTGTTTTTCGGCTTTCTTATTGAAAAGTCACATTATGGAACTATTTTAAATAATAAAGTTTCAAGCCATGCAGAAAATGAAGCTAACTCTGGGAATGGTATTCATATGTGGCATTGTTCACACATGAAAGTTGAAAACAATAAGGTATCAGGTTTACGTGATGGAATTTATTTTGAATTTGTAAAAAACAGCACTATTTCTAATAATATTAGTGAAAATAATATCCGCTATGGATTGCATTTTATGTTTTCTAATAATAACACGTATTTTAAAAACGAGTTTAAACATAATGGAGCTGGTGTAGCAGTTATGTTTTCTAAATACATTATCATGCGTGAGAATGTATTTCATTATAATTGGGGAATGGCGTCCTACGGATTACTTTTAAAAGAAATATATGATGCTCAAATTGAAAACAATACTTTTGAGCAAAACACTATTGGTATTAATGTAGAAAATTGTTCAAGAATTGATTATACCAAAAACAAATTTATAAGAAATGGATGGGCGTTAAAATTTAGCGGTGGCTGTTATAAAAATATTTTTAAACAAAATGATTTTTTGTATAACGCTTTCGATTTATCGTATAATAGCCAGCTAAATAGTAATCGTTTTGAAAATAATTACTGGAGTGATTATACAGGATATGATTTAAATAAAGATGGTATTGGTGATGTGCCCTACAGACCAGTAAAGCTGTTTTCGTATATTGTAAATCGAACACCAGAAGCTTTAGTGTTACTTAGAAGTTTATTTGTAGAGATTATTAATTTTTCTGAAAAAGTAGCTCCTGTTTTTACTCCAGATAATTTAATAGATAAAAAACCTTTAATGAAAAAAGTTCATGATTGAGTTTAAAAATATTCATAAAAAATTTGGAAAATTAGTCGTATTAGACGGACTTAATCTTTCTATTAAAAAAGGAGGTATTTTTGCTATACTTGGGCCTAATGGATCAGGAAAAACAACCTTAATTAAATCCTTATTAGGTATGGTAATTCCTAATAAAGGTGATATTTTATTTCAAGATAAAAGTGTACTTAAAAAATGGGATTACAGAAATCAGCTAAATTATTTACCTCAAATAGCAAATTTTCCACCTAATTTATCAGTAATTGAATTGATAAAAATGGTAAAAAATCTAAGACCAAAGGAGTCAAATGAACAAGACCTTATTACATTATTTGGGTTAGAACCATTTTTACAAAAAAAATTAGGAACACTTTCTGGCGGAACCAAACAAAAAGTGAATTTAGTGCTAACATTTATGTTTGATAGTGAATTGATAATTTTAGACGAACCTACCACAGGGTTAGATCCTATTGCTTTAATTCATTTAAAAGAATTAATTAAAAAAGAAAAGGAAAAAGGAAAAACCATTTTAATTACCACTCATATTATGAGTTTTGTTGATGAAATGGCTGATGAAATTGTGTTTTTATTAGATGGGAAAATTTATTTTAAAGGCAGTATTGATGCACTTAAAAAACAAACTAATAACGATAATTTAGAGCATGCAATTGCTAATTTAATTTCAAAACAATATGCTTAAAATATTAAAATATAGTTTTTTCGATTTAATGCGAAGCCGTTGGAGTTATGTCTATTTTATTTTTTATTTAGCTTTAGGTTTTGTGCTGTTGTTTTTAAACAATGATTTAAATAAAGCAGTAATTACACTTATGAATATTATTATTGTTTTAACACCCTTAATAGGAACAATTTTTGGAGTAATGTATTACTATAACTCTAAAGAATTTACCGAATTATTATTAGCACAACCCATAAAAAGAAATACCATTTTTATGGGGCAATATGTAGGTATTGCACTTTCATTAACGCTTAGTTTAGTGTTAGGATTAGGCATTCCGTTTGTGCTATATGGTTTATTTAGATCTACTGCTATTTTTGATTTTAGTTTATTATTAGTAGTGGGTTCTTTTTTAAATTTTATATTTGTTGCACTGTCATATAATATTGCACTTTCAACGGATAATAAAATTAAAGGATTTGGCTATGCCATACTTATGTGGTTATTTTTGGCGGTAATTTATGATGGTATTTTCCTAATATCCTTATTGCTTTTTAATGATTATCCTTTAGATAAATTCTCTTTGATTGCCACTATGCTTAATCCAATTGATTTATCTAGAATTTTAATTTTATTAAAATTAGATATTTCGGCACTCTTAGGATATACAGGAGCTGTGTTTAGAAGTTTCTTTGGAACAAGTTTAGGTATGGTAGTATCCTTATTGCTTCTATCTTTATGGGTGATACTTCCAGTTTTTAGAATGAATAGAAAACTTCGAAAAAAAGATTTTTAACCGAATTTAAAACATATTCCATTCGGTGAATATTTTCAATATGCTTATCTTTGAATTGTTTTCAAAAACAAGGATATTTATTAAATGAAAAATTACAGACCAAAAGGAAGGCTAACTTCTCAAGAATATATTAATGGTATTTTAAAAGGAGATCGAGTATTGCTTTCAAGAGCAATTACCATTATAGAAAGCAATTTAGAAAGTGATAAAATACTTGCTAAAGATATAATTCAATCTGTTTTGCCAAAATCAGGAAAATCAATTAGAATTGGAATTACAGGTGTTCCTGGTGTTGGAAAAAGTACTTTTATTGAAGTTTTTGGCAAGCATTTAATCAACCAAGGTAAAAAAGTTGCCATATTATCTATTGATCCTACAAGTCAGCGTACAAAAGGGAGTATTTTAGGCGATAAAACACGCATGGAAGAGCTTGCAAATAAAGAAGAAGCTTATATTAGACCTTCCGCTTCTGGTGATACTTTAGGAGGAGTTGCAAATAAAACAGGTGAAACTATGTTGCTTTGTGAAGCAGCAGGTTACAATGTTATTTTAATTGAAACGGTAGGCGTTGGCCAATCTGAAACTGCTGTGCATGGTATGACAGATTTCTTTTTATTGCTAATGCTTTCAGGTGCTGGAGACGAATTACAAGGCATAAAAAAAGGCATTATGGAAATGGCTGATATGTTAGTAATTAATAAAGCAGACGGTGATAATATTCGAAATAGTGAATTGGCAAAAAGACAATACCAAAATGCTTTGCATATATTCTCACAATCTGATTCAGGATGGAGCCCTGTAGTTACTACAGCTTCAGCAATTAAAAATACTGGTATAGCTGAAGTTTGGGATGAAATTACAAAATATAGAAAGTTGGTTTCAGAAAATGGGTTTTTTCAAAAAAATAGAAATCAGCAGCAAATTCAGTGGATGTACAATAACATTAATGAAGCTTTAAAAGATTTATTTTATGGCTCTAAAAAAATTAAAAATCAACTTGATAAGCTGGAAAAAGAAGTTGTTACCACTAAAATATCACCTGTAAAAGCAGCACAGCAAATTATGGATGCTTTTAAAAAATCTTTCAGAAACATGACTTAATGTTTTTTGAAAGTTTATTTATAAAAAAACCTCTTTATAATTAAATAAAGAGGTTTTTGATTCAAAATAAACATAATTTGAGCTAAGCGTGCTCTAAATATTTTTCCATAATAGTAATGGCAGATTCCGAAATTACAGAGCCAGGACCAAAAATGGCGACTACTTTCCGTTCTAATAAATAATCATAATCTTGTTCAGGAATTACACCACCTGCAAAAACCATAATATCTGGTCTTCCTAATTTTTTTAACTCTTCAATTAATTGTGGAATTAATGTTTTATGACCAGCCGCTAAACTTGATGCTCCAACAAAATGAACATCATTTTCTACTGCATGTTTAGCAACTTCTTCAGGGGTTTGGAATAAAGGTCCCATATCTACATCAAAACCTAAATCAGCAAAACTGGAAGCCACTACTTTGGCTCCTCTATCGTGTCCATCCTGTCCCATTTTTGCAATCATTACTCTTGGACGACGACCTTCTATTTTAGCAAATTTATCTGCTAATTTTTGAGCCTTTGCAAAAATACTATCATTATGTACTTCTTTACCATACACACCACTTATTAATTTGGTATCTGCTTTATGACGTCCAAAATGAACTTCTAAAGCATCAGAAATCTCACCTAAAGTAGCAAAATTTTCAGCTGCTTCAACGGCTAATTCTAATAAGTTTTCTTTTCCCGTTTCAGCACACTTAGAAAGTGCAGCCAAGTTAGCATCCACAATTTTTTGATTTCTGTTTGCTTTCAGTTTCTTTAAGCGTTTTATTTGTGAATTTCTTACCGCAGAATTATCAACTTCTAAAATTTCAATTTTTGATTTTTCGGTGGTTTTAAATTTATTTACACCCACTAGAATATCTTGACCAGAATCTAATCTTGCTTGTTTTCGAGCAGAAGCTTCTTCAATTCTCATTTTTGGTACTCCAGTTTCAATAGCTTTTGCCATTCCGCCTAATTCTTCAATTTCTTCAATCAATTTCCAGGCTTTTTTTGCAATTTCTTGGGTTAAATATTCAACATAATAGGATCCAGCCCAAGGGTCAACTGCTCTTGTAATCTGCGTTTCTTCTTGAATATAAATTTGAGTATTTCGTGCAATTCTTGCTGAAAAATCAGTTGGCAAAGCAATGGCTTCATCTAAGGCATTGGTATGTAAACTTTGCGTTCCCCCTAAACCAGCCGCCATAGCTTCAACACAAGTTCTAGCAACATTATTATAAGGATCTTGTTCACTTAAACTCCATCCAGAAGTTTGACAATGTGTACGCAAAGCCATAGATTTTGGATTTTTAGGATTAAATTGTTTTATAATTTTGGCCCAAAGCATACGTGCAGCACGCATTTTAGCAATTTCCATAAAATGATTCATTCCAACTCCCCAGAAAAAGGATAATCGAGGTGCAAATTCATCAATTTTTAAACCAGACTTTAATCCTGTTCTAATGTATTCCATTCCATCAGCAAGGGTGTATGCTAATTCAATGTCAGCAGTTGCCCCAGCTTCTTGCATGTGATATCCACTAATAGATATTGAATTAAATTTAGGCATATTCTTAGTGGTATATTCAAAAATATCACCAATAATTTTCATAGATGGAAGTGGCGGATATATGTAGGTATTTCTAACCATAAATTCCTTCAAAATATCATTTTGAATAGTTCCTGAAAGCTTGTCTAACGAAACTCCTTGTTTTTTAGCCGCGGCAATATAAAATGCCATAATTGGTAAAACAGCACCATTCATAGTCATGGATACCGACATTTTATCTAATGGAATTTGATCGAACAAAATTTCCATATCTAAAATAGAATCGATAGCAACACCTGCTTTACCAACATCACCTGTAACTCTAGGATGATCAGAATCATAACCTCTGTGAGTTGCTAAATCAAAAGCAACGGAAAGTCCTTTTTGACCTGCTGCTAAATTTCTTCTATAAAAGGCATTGGATTCCTCTGCAGTTGAAAATCCAGCATATTGACGAATGGTCCAAGGGCGTGTAACATACATTGTACTGTACGGACCTCTTAAAAATGGGGGGATTCCAGCAGCAAAATTTAAATGTTCGGCATCTTTAATATCATTTTTTGTAAAATGTTTTTTTACAGGAATTCCTTCAGGAGTTTTCCAAACTTCTTTATTTTTTGAAATGGTGTCCGCTTGCTTTACTTCGGTATTTAATTCTATATCTGAAAAATCGGGTCTCATACGTCTTAGAATTTTAAAGTTTTCTGAATTTTTTCTTGAATGTTGGAAATGGTCGTAATAATATCTGATTTCAAGTTAATGCAACCATCTAAACCAGCTTTAGTTAATTCATTTATGTTTGCTGGAGCACCAGCAATTAATAATATTTTATTACTGTTCAACTTTCTAAAGGTTTGCACAAATGAAAGTACTGTTTTATTATAATCTTCATCTGAACTACAAATAATAACAATATCTGAGTCGGATTTTGCACTGGATTCAGCTGCATTAATTACAGAATTATAGCTTTTTTCTGGTTGTATTTTATATCCACTAACTCCAATAAAATCATAAGAAAAAGCAGCTCTTGCTTTTCGCATAGTTAAGTTTCCATAACTTATGAGTTCAACTACTGGTCTTTTACCAGTTTTTTCAACTAATTCTTCGGTTGTTCTTCTAATTGTTTCAATTTCTAAGGAAGCTCTTCTTGGTTTCAAAATTTTAGAAGAGTTTGTTTTATCACCATTGAAAAGCAGGGTAGAAGCAATTTTTTCCATTAAATTTGGATATTTGTTTACCCCAACCATTATGGATTTTCGTTTGCTAATTAATTTAATTTTTTGTTGACGAATTTCTGCAATTTGTTGTTGTATTAATTCTCCTTCAAAACATTGATAAAAGCAGCCTTTATCTTCAATAAATTTGAATAATTCTAATGCTTTGGCAGCAAGTTCTGAAGTTATATTTTCAATATAATAAGATCCATCAACTGGATTTTCAACCTTACCAAAGTAAGATTCTTCTTTTAAAATAGTGGTTATGTTTCCTGCAATTCTACTTGAAAAATCAGAAGATTCATTAAATTCATTATCATAAGCATCAATTAATATTCCATCTACATTTCCTAAAATAGCTGACATAGCTTCGGTAGTTGCTCTTAATAAATTGGTATGAGCATCAGTCACAGACTTACTCCAAACAGAAGTTTCAACGGTTAGTACATGTGAGAATTTTTTTATATCATATTTAGCAGCTATTTTATATAAAAGATAATTGAAGGCTTTAAATTTTGCAATTTCAATAAAATACTCAGAGCCAATAGCTAAATGGAAATGGAGGTTATTAAAAATGGATTTAAGCTTAATACCCATTTCAGTAAGTTTATCTATTACAAACACCATTGAATTTAAAGTGTATGCAATTTCCTGAGTTTGATTTGCTCCAGAATTTAAATATGCTGTACCAGAAATAGTTACCGTTTTAAAATTTGGATAATTTTTGGTAAGCTCAATTAATTCTTGAATTACATCAAATTTTGAAGCATTTAAAGTTCCTGTGGTTAAGTATTCGGAAATCAATTTTACATCAATAAACCCGTTTAGTTTTTCACTTGGAACGTTATTTTTTTTAGCAAGATTTAAATATTCTTTCACAAACTCAATTTCGTTTGTTTCTAAAATAAACGAAATGTAAACATTGTTTATATCAATTTTATTTAAGAGGTTAACGACAGAAAATCCTTTTTTTATTTTAAAAATTAGACCGGTAATTCCTTCTTTAATGGCAATAAGTGCTTGCTTATTCCCTTTAAGGTCTGAATTTGTAATTATGGTTCTATAATTTACAATATTTGAAGAGGTTTTTCTGTTGGTTTTTAAATGAAGCGTTTCATCTTCATCTCTATAAAAAGGTTGAATTTTTATATTATTCAAGTTTTTCCATACCAATTTTTTGTTAAAATCTGTACCTTTTAAATCGAATGTAATTTTTTCCATCCATTCTTGTTTAGTTGCTGGATTGAATTCTGAAAAAAGTTTATTTTTTTTATCCTTCATCATAAAAAATCTTTATTAATGATTGTTTAATAATAATTATCCTAAGAAACTTAATAAAATACCTGCAGCAATTGCAGAGCCAATAACACCAGAAACATTTGGTGCCATGGCGTGCATTAGCAAGTAATTATTTGGATCAGATTTTAATCCTTCAGTATGTACTACTCTTGCACTATCAGGAACTGCAGATACTCCTGCAGCACCAATTAATGGATTTATTTTTTCATCGCCTTTTAAAAATAAATTCATAAATTTTGCAAAAATTAATCCGCCCATTGTTGCAATAACAAAAGAAAGAGCACCTAAAATAAAAATCATCATTGAATCTTTAGTAATAAAAATATCTGCTTGAGTTGAAGCACCAACGGTTACGCCCAATAATATAGTTACAATATCAATTAGTTTGGTTCTTGCAGTTTCTGCAAGTCTTTCAGTTCTTCCAGATTCTTTAAGTAAGTTACCGAAAAATAACATTCCTAATAATGGTAAGGCACTAGGAGAAATAAATGTGGTTAATAATAAAGCAACTATAGGAAAAATCATTTTTTCTTTTTTAGATACAGCTCTAGGTGGTTTCATTCTAATTTTACGATCTTTTTTTGAGATAAGTAATCGCATTATTGGAGGTTGAATAACAGGAACTAAAGCCATATAAGAGTATGCAGCAATAGTAATTGGGCCAATTAAATTTTTAACTGTTGTGCCGTCTGCTAAAACATTTACCCCATTTGCTAATTTTGAAGATAAAAAGATGGCTGTTGGTCCATCAGCTCCACCAATAATTCCAATGGCTCCAGCTTCAGGAAGCCGAAAACCTAAATAGAGTGCTCCTAAAAAAGTACCAAATACACCAATTTGAGCAGCTGCTCCTAAAAGCATAAGTTTAGGATTTGCTATTAAGGAAGAAAAATCTGTCATTGCTCCAATACCAAGAAATATTAATGGCGGATAAATACCTTTTACCACCCCGAAATATAAATAATTTAGTACAGATCCTGATTCGTAAATACCAGTTTGGTTGCCTGCTACAAATGGTATATTACCTATAATTATTCCTGTTCCTATTGGTATTAATAGTAATGGTTCATAATTAAATTTAATGGCTAAATAAATAAACATAATTCCTATTAAAATCATTAATAAATTGCCAGATGTTGCATTTGCAAAACCGGTATAATGATAAAATTTTAACAATGCATTATAAGCCCCTTTATAAATATTGTTTTGGTTAGTTGCAGTTTCTTGTATTTTGGTAGTTTGTGTATTAGCTGAAGTTTGTACCTCCATGCTATTAGTGATAATTGGTCGGATAAACAATAAAAATAATAGTACACCAAATATTATAAATAATTTTTTCATTTTTCTAATTTTAAAAACTATAGATTTATTTCTTTTTAAAATCTATTTAGTGTTTTATTCAAATTCTATCAGTAGTTCGTTTTGCAGTACTTGTTGACCAGTGGTTATATGAATAACACTAATTTTACCTTCTTTCTCAGTCGTTATGTTGTTTTCCATTTTCATTGCCTCTAAAACAAGTAATTTATCTCCAATTTTTATTTCATCTCCAACTTTTACATCAATAGATAAAATTATACCTGGAATAGGTGCAAAAACTTTAGTTTTTTCTGAGCTTGGACTAACTTTTTTTAATGGAACGGATGGGTTTCGAGAAGCTGAACGAACTAAAGTTGGGGTTTTTGTTTTTTTAATTTCTTGTTCCATTTCAACAGAATAGGAGGTTCCGTTTACTTCTAATTTAATTTCGTTTTTATCGTGAGAAACAACTTTTACATAAAAGTTATTTTGATGTATCTTAAATTTAAAATTTTTCATTTTAATAGGATGTTTATCGTGTTGTTATTTTGATAATCATTAAATAATTTATGATTAAAGTCTGTTATGAGTGCCATAAATTTTTGAACTCCAAGGTGAATATAATTTTCTAGCTTGCCTTATGGTTAGTACCGCATTTTCATTATCGTGATTTTCATTTAGATATAAATGAACAGCGGTCGAAATAGCTGCTGCAATTTCTCCTGTAAATTCTTCATTACTTTTTTTAGGTTGTTTTCCAATTTTGATGACTCTTTTTTTAGTAATTATTTTATAACTATAGAGTAATAGAGGTAAACCATATTTAAAAAACAGTACTAATATTAGTAAAGCACTAAAAACTATTAATAATCCGGTTATCAAAATAAGATACCCTTCACTTATTCGATCAATACTTAACATTATATTCATGATTATAAAGGTATGTTTGAATGTTTTTTAGGAGGATTAACCTCTTTTTTATTTGCTAGTAATTCTAACGCTCTAATAATTCTAAATCGGGTATTTCTAGGTTCAATAACATCATCAATAAATCCGTATTTAGCAGCTTCATAAGGGTTGGCGAATTTTTTAGTATATTCATCTTCTTTTTTAATAATAAATTTTTGTTGCTCGTCAACATTTTCAATGTTTCTTATGTTTTTACCTTCTAAAACCTCAACAGCACCTTTTGCTCCCATCACTGCTATTTCAGCACTTGGCCAAGCATAATTTACATCTCCTCTAAGTTGTTTACAACTCATTACATCATGAGCCCCTCCGTAAGATTTTCGTAGTGTTATGGTTACTTTTGGTACTGTTGCTTCCCCATAAGCAAATAACAATTTTGCTCCATGAAGAATAATTCCTCCGTATTCTTGGCCTGTTCCAGGTAAGAAACCTGGCACATCTACTAGTGTTACGATTGGAACATTAAAGGCATCACAAAACCGAACAAATCTGGCTGCTTTTCTAGAAGCTTCAATATCTAAAACACCTGCGTAATATTTAGGTTGGTTTGCAACAATTCCAACAGGTCTACCATTAAAACGAGCAAAACCTACTACTATGTTTCTTGCATAATTACGATGCACTTCGGTAAATTCACTTCTATCTGCTATTGTGGTAATTACATCCACAATATCATAAGGTTGGTTTGGGTTTTCAGGAATTAATTCATTTAATATATCATCTACACGATCTATAGGTTCTGTACATTTAATAACTGGTGGATCTTCTAAATTGTTTGATGGTAAATAGCTTAGTAATTTTCTTACTAATAGTAAATTTTCTTCATCATTGTCAGCCAAAAAATGAGAAACTCCTGATTTGGTTGAATGAATGGAAGCTCCGCCTAATTGTTCAGCAGTTACTACTTCACCAGTAACCGTTTGTACCACTTTTGGTCCAGTAACAAACATATAACTTGTTTTGTCTGTCATAATAGTAAAATCGGTAAGAGCAGGAGAATAAACTGCACCACCTGCACAAGGGCCTAATATTGAAGATATTTGTGGGATTACGCCAGATGCCATAATGTTTCGTTGAAAAATTTCAGCATAGCCAGCAAGTGATCTAACGCCTTCTTGAATACGAGCACCTCCACTATCATTAAGCCCAATAATAGGAGCTCCTACTTTCATTGCCATATCCATAATTTTACAAATTTTTAAGGCATAAGTTTCTGAAAGTGATCCGCCAAATACGGTAAAATCTTGTGAAAACACATATACAATTCTACCATCTATTGTTCCATGACCAGTTACTACACCATCTGACAAGTATATTTGTTTCTCTAATCCAAAGGAATGCGTTCTGTGAGTAACAAACATGTCAAATTCTTCAAAACTATCTTCATCAAGTAGAATTTCAATTCGTTCACGAGCGGTTAATTTTCCTTTACCATGTTGAGATTCAATTCTTTTTTCACCTCCGCCTAGTTTAGCTTTAATTCTTTTTTCAATGAGTTCGTTTATTTTATCTTGTTTAGACATTATTAAATTTTTTAGTATCTATTTTTGTTTTGAACAAAGTTCTGTTAATACACCGTGAGTAGATTTTGGGTGTAAAAAACCAATATTTAAATTTTCAGCTCCTTTTCGAGCTACTTTATCAATTAATTTCACTCCTCTTTCTTCGGCTTTTTTTAGAGCTTCGGTAGTATTATCTACTGCAAATGCAATATGATGAATTCCTTGTCCTTTTTTTGTGATGAATTTCCCAATAGGGCCATCAGAGGAAGTACTTTCTAATAATTCAATTTTTGTGGTGCCTACCAAAAAAAAGGCTGTTCTCACTTTTTGATCAACAACCTCTTCAATAGTATAACATTTTAAACCTAAAACCTGTTCGAAATAGAGAATGGATTCTTCTAAATTATCAACTGCTATACCTATATGTTCAATATGCGAAATATTCATAATTAACACCTATTTAAATATTAATATTTAATTAAATTCAATTAAAATGATAAAAAATTATATTATTCATAATAAAATTGGTAACAAATTTAGTGGGAATCTAACTTTGATTGTATGATATTAATCATATAAAACCAATAAATTTACGAAATCCTTTTCGTAAAATCAGAAGTGATTTACCTAATTAAATAAAGAATTTTTTAAAATAAATTATATAGTTAACTTGTTGTGCACTTTTACTCTTCAAACTTACTGTTACATCTGTTCGAGCCTGCCTGACTGCAAGGCAGGTAATTTTTGATAAAAAATTGGTATTGAGAACGATTGTCTCTAACTAAAAAACCTATTCTCGATACTAACTTTAAGCCTAAAAAGGCTAAAATTCACTCGAATTGACGAAATTTTATCATAAAGCACAACGGGTTATAGTTATAATAAATGTTTAAATTCTTTATTGTTTTTTTAATTTATAGTTTGTGTTAGCACTATTATAATGCATATAATTTTAGATTAAAAACAAAAAAACCTGTACTTTTAGTACAGGTTAATTCATTGAAATAATGACTAATTATTTATCTTCAAATTTTTTATGAAGACTATTTAGCATGTTTTTTGACATGGTATGCAAATCAAATTGATGTTTCCAACCCCAATCTTCTTGAGCTCTAGAATCATCAATACTTTGAGGCCAACTATCTGCAATTCGTTGTCTAAAATCTTCGTGGTAAGAAATTTCAAAATTAGGAATAAACGTTTTAATTTCTAAAGCAATTTCTTCAGGTGTAAAACTCATTGCGGCTAAATTATATGAGGATCTAATTTTAACATCTTCTGGTTTTGCATCCATAATTTGAATGGTTGCAGCAATGGCATCATCCATATACATCATTGGTAATTTGGTGTTTTTATTTAAAAAAGAATCATATTTACCAATTAATAAAGCATTATTGTATATTTCAACGGCATAATCAGTAGTGCCTCCACCCGGATTTGTTTTCCAACTAATAATTCCAGGATAACGTACACTTCTAACATCAACTCCATACTTGTTAAAGTAATATTCACACCAACGTTCACCTGCCTGTTTACTAATGCCGTAAACAGTAGAAGGCTCCATTATGGTTTCTTGTGGTGTGTTTTCTTTTGGAGTTGTTGGTCCAAATGCCGCAATAGAACTTGGCCAAAACATTTTTTTTATTCTTTTGTCTTTAGCTAAATTAAGTACATTAAACAATGAAGTCATGTTAAGTTCCCAAGCTTTTGCAGGAAATTTTTCACCTGTTGCAGAAAGCATAGCAGCCATTAAATAAATTTCAGAAATAGCATATTTATCTACTATTTTTTCAATACTGTTTTTATCCATGGCATCTACAATTTCAAAAGGGCCAGATTGCATTAGTTCTTCATTTCCTTCTCTGATATCAGATGCAATTACCGAATCGTTACCATTAATTCCCCGAAGTTTTAACGTTAATTCCGTACCAATTTGACCACAAGCGCCAATAATTAATATTTGTTTATTCATTGTTAGTTTTGTTGTTCAATTATAGATTTCAAAGATACTGAAAATATGAATTTAATTTTTTGAGAATTAATTTTTATCAATTTGATAAAATTTTATTAAAACAAGTAATTTATTGCTATTTTTGAAGTGAATTTAATATTGTATGAAGCATTTATTTTATCTTTTTGTAATTATTTTATTAGGAACAGTTTCCTGTTCTAAAAAGAAACTTAAAACTCAGGTTATTTCCACAAAAGATTCCTTGAAAATTGTAAATAGTAGAATTGAGGTTCCTTTGGGGGAAGTGCTAATTCCAACTGCAAAAAATAAGCTTTCTAAATGGAGAGAATATACAGATGTGGATGATTTTATAATTCAATTTTATAATATTTCTACTTCTGAAGCACTTTCAAATGCTAAAGAATTAAGTGATTTGGTAATTTTAATGAAAGACTCTATAAGGGTAGAAGATTTAAAAATTCCGAGTGTAATTGCGAGGATAAATGTGTTAGAAAATGAAACCTTACGGTTGGCAGATATGGCTACAATTTCTTCTATAAAAAACGCTGAAGTTAAGGAAGAAGTAACAAGTATTTTAACTGTTTTTTCAGCTTTAAATTCTAAAATTAATACTTTGTACAAGACTTTAGCTCTTCAAAAGGCATTAGAGATAGATACGGAAAAGCCAATAAAAGAGATTAAAAAACCTAAGGTTAGTCCTTTTAAAAAAGATATTAATCGTTACAGGAAAAGACCTTTTCGAAAAAAAATATCAAAAGATAAACCAATTATTAAATAATTTTAGCTTATGAAATATTGCACTCCAATAGTACTACTTTTACTTTTTATTAGTTGTAATAATCAAAAGTCAACTAATTTAAATGTAGTTAAAAAGAAAGAAGCCATAAATAATGTTTTAAATACTTGGCATAAAGATGCTGCCACCACAAATTATAAAGGTTATTTTGATGCAATGGATAAAGATTTTGTTTTTCTTGGTACAGAAGCTGGGGAACATTGGAATAAAAAAGAATTTGAAAAGTTCAGTAAGCCTTTTTTTGACAGAGGAAAAGCTTGGAATTTCACTCCTTTAAAACGAAATATTTATTTTCAAAAAGATAATAAAATTGCTTGGTTTGACGAACTTTTAGATACTTGGATGGGAGTTTGTAGAGGTTCTGGAGTACTAATTAGATATAAAAATTCTTGGAAAATAAAACATTATGTATTATCGTTAACCATTCCTAATGCAAATATTGATGAAGTTATAAAAGTTAATAAAGAAAAAGATTCAATATTAATAAAAAAGTTAAAACGTAGTTTTAATGGTTCTTATTAGAAGATTTTTAGGCAATAATTTTTTTAGATTAATATTTTATATGCTTAAAATCAGTGATTTAAATCAGTAAATAAACTATTAACAATTTTATAAACTAAATTTGATTCAAATCCTTTAGAAATTAAATAATTAGAAAGTTTATTTCTTTTTTTATAATTATTAGTTTCTTTTATTAATGTCAATTTTTTTTCTGCAATTTTTTGAAGCGTTTTAAAGTAGGCTTCTTCATCAATTTCTTGCAGTGCGGTTTTAATATTATATATTGAAACTTGTTTAAATTTTAACTGACTAATAATTTTAATTCGCCCCCATTTTTTTATAGAAAATTTACCTCTTACAAAGGCTTTTGCAAATCGTTCTTCATTTAAAAAATTATGTTGTAATAAATGAAGTATAATTTTTTCTTTAGCTTCAGGAATCATATTTAAATTATAAAGTTTTTTTTCAACTTCTTTATGACAGCGCTCTTGATAAGCACAAAAATGTTCTAAAACTTTGGTGGCTTCATCAACAGTATATGTTTTTTGGGTTTTCATAAAATAAAATAAAACTACCTAAACTTGAGCCGTCTTATTTTTTGAGAAATATAATTTGACTTTATTTAATAAATAATACATAACTGGTACAATTATTAAGGTTAAAAATGTAGCAAATGTAAGTCCGAAAATAACGGTCCAAGCTAAAGGACCCCAAAACATAACATTTTCACCTCCCATATAAATATTAGGTTTAAATTCAGTAAACAAACCAATAAAATCTATGTTAATACCTAATGCTAATGGTATTAATCCTAGAACTGTAGTTATAGCTGTTAAAAGTACAGGTCGTAAACGTGTTTTACCTCCTTCAACAATACTTTCAAAAACTAAGTTAATAGGTAATAAACCTTCTTTTATGTTGTTCTCATTCCGTTTACGTTCCATTATTAAATTGGTATAATCGATAAGTACAATGGCGTTGTTTACCACAATTCCTGCTAGGGAAATAATACCTAACATTGACATGATAATAATAAAATCCATTCTAAAAATTACTAAACCTAAAAATACTCCTATTAAACTAAGTAGTACTGCCATTGAGATTATAAAAGGAGTAGAGGCAGAGTTAAATTGTCCAACAAGTATTAAAAAGATTGCCATTAACGCAATCATTAAAGCATTAAGTAAAAAATTCATATTTTCAGTTTGCTTTTCTTGTTCACCAGTAAATTGGTATTTTACACCAGTTGGCATTTTGTAATTTTTAATGGCTACACCCATTTTAGCAACAATTTGATTTGCATTATAACCATCAATTACATTAGAATATAATGTAATAACTCGTTTTAAATTTTTTCGTTTAACTACGTCAAATGTTGAAGCGTTTTTTAATGTAGCCACTGAAGAAATAGGAATTTGTTTTATAATTCCTCCATCCGTTTGATCTCTAAAGGTTATTTTTTGGTTCATTAAGGCATCTTCATTGTAGCGGTATTTATCCATTAACCTTATATTTATGGGATAATCATCTTCACCATCTTTAAATCTTGAAACTTCTTTTCCGTACAAAGCGGTTCGTAAAGCATCTGCAATTTGCCCGGTAGAAATATTTAATCTACGTGCTTTTTGTCGATCAATTATTACGGGAAGTTCAGGTTTTCCTTGATTTACATCTATTTTTAATCCTTCTATTCCAGCAATATTTTGTTTGTTTATAAAACTTCTCATATTGTTGGCAACATTCATTAATTGCGAATAGTTGTCTCCTGAAATTTCTAAATTTATAGGGGCACCTGTTGGAGGTCCATTTTTATCTTTAGCTACTACAATTTTAATTCCAGCATAACTACCAATTAATTTTCTAACCTCATTCATTATTTTTTGGCTACTAACTTTTTCACCTGTTTTTGGGTTAACTCTATCTTGATAGTCAACAAAATCAATAGAAATTTTAGATTTGTTAGGCGTACTACCACCTTGATATCCTCTGCTTGTGTCTCCGGCTCCTTCACCTACTTGTTCAATTACAGAAGTTATCATAAAATTTTTGCCGTTTATGGTATATTGATTTAAATAATTAACCACTTTATTTTCCATTTGCTTGGTAAAATTATTGGTTGTATTTATATCAGTGCCAATAGGAAATTCTATATAAACATATACTTGCTTAGGTTGATTGTCTGGGAAAAAATCTACTTTTGGCGGGAATAATGCGAATAATACTAAAGAAAACACTAGTAATAAAATAGTACCACCAAAAAAAGCTAAAGGATGTTTACCTCTAAGCACATATTGTAAAAAACGTTCATATAAGTTTTCTAATTTAGGTAAAAATACAGTTTGAAACCATTGTGTTCCTGGATCTAAAACCTTTGTGTTTAAATAGCCTAAAGCACCAGTTAATATTACCAAATTACCAATAGCTACCATTATTTTAGAAGCAAAAGTTAATCCTGACACTATAATTAAAGTTCCTATAAAAAATAAGAGCAGCCCAACTTTAAATCGAGTTTTAACATTTCTCTTTTTTTCTTTTACTTTCATATAAACTGAGGTAAGCACTGGGTTTATAACCAAAGCAACAAATAGAGAAGAACTGAGTACAATAATAAGAGTTATAGGTAAGTATTTCATAAATTCACCTATAATACCGGGCCAAAAAGCTAATGGTAAAAATGCGGCTAAAGTAGTTGCTGTAGATGCTATAATTGGCATAGCAACTTCACCAACGCCATATTTGGCAGCATCTATGGCAGAATATCCTTTTTCATCCATTAAACGATAAATATTTTCCACTACCACAATACCATTATCTACTAACATTCCAAGAGCCAATACTAATGAAAACAGAACCATAGTATTTAAGGTAACTCCCATTAAACTCAAAATAATAAATGACATAAACATTGACATTGGTATTGCAATACCGACAAATAATGCATTTCTTAATCCTAAGAAAAACATAAGAACTCCAATGACTAATAGCATTCCTAAAATAATGCTATTTTCTAAGTCTGAAACTTGAGTTTTAGTTTTTCCGGACATATCATTGGTTTTTGAAATAACCAAATTTTGAGGAAAGACTTCGGATTTTGATTTTGCTATAATTTTATCAATTTTTTCTGAAGCGTTTATTAAGTTTTCGCCACCGCGTTTTTTTACATCAAGCATAACAACAGATTGTCCGTATTGGCGTGCATAGCTTTCTTTTTCTTGTTCTTTATAGGTTACTGTTGCTATATCACGTAAATAAACTGCTTTTTGTTTTTCACGTTTTACTATAATATTTGCAATTTCTTGTGCGTTTTTAAACTCGCCGTCAACTCTAATGTTTTTACGTAAACCACCTTCTTTAATTTCACCACCACTAATAGTTATGTTTTCATTTTTTATAGCATTAGCAATATCATTAAAATTAATTTCCATAGATTGCATTTTGTACAAGTCTATACTAATAGCCATTTCTTTGTCTTGAACTCCACGAATGTCAACTTCACTAATTTCGGGTAATGCTTCTATTTCATCTTGTAAATATTCACCGAATTTTTTTAATTGATCCATAGAAAAATCACCTGATAGGTTGATATTCATAATAGGCATCATTTCAGCAAAATTTAGTTTAAATACGTTGGGTTCAGCGGGTAAATCTTTTGGGAAATTTTTATCTGCTTTTGCTTCGTCAACTTTGTCTTTTACTTTCCGTAAGGCTTCATCAGGAGTTACGCTAAAATCAAATTTTACATCAATAGTAGAATATCCTTCTAGTGAATTAGAAATAATATCATCTACTTCAGAGATGTTATTTACCTTTTTTTCAATAGGTCGGGTTACTAATTTTTCAATATCTAAAGCTGAATTTCCAGGATATGGAGTGGTAATATAAACTTCGGGAGCTGAAACTTCAGGAAATGCTTCACGTGGCATTCCCATATATGAACTTAAACCTGCTAAAAATATGATAAGAATAAGAACATAGACTGTCATTTTATTCTTAATAGCCCAGGAGGAAAGTTTAAATTCTTTAAGTATGGTGTTTTTGGTTGTTTCCATAAATTGATTTCTACAAATTAAAAATTAGTTTACAACGGTTATAGCTTGATTGTTTTTAACACCTCTTGAACCTTTATTTATAATTAAATCGTTTGTGGTTAAACCAGCTAATATGTTTGTAGTGTTATTGTAGGATAAACCAGTTTTAACAATTGTTTTTACAGCTTTAAATTGATTGTTATTTTTTTGAATTTTAAACACAAAACTTTCTCCTTTTTGATCTTCTTGAATTAAATTTGAAGGAATTGTTATTGCATTATTAGCTGTAAAATCGTTTAATTTTAAATTTGCTATTAAATTTGGTTTTAGTATTTTGTTAAAACCATTTATAGGCACTTTAATTCTAAAACTTCTATTATTTGGTTCAATAAAGTTAGCTACTTGATTTACTTTTGAAATTATTTGATTTGGGTTGTTTTCAAATGAAATTATTGCTTCAGTACCTTTTTTTATAGCGTTAACGTATTTTTCAGAAACGTCTGCTTCTATATACATTTTGTCTAAATTTAGTAATCTTACAACGGGTGTTTGCGGGCTGGTAAGTTCTCCAACTTTTGGAAAAATTTCATCAATTACACCACTAAACGGAGCAATAATTTTCATTTTTTTTGCTTGTGCTTTTAAAACAGCAATATTATTTTGTAAACTTTCTTTTTTAGTTTTTGTTTGTAAGTATTGAATTTCAGAACCTATTTTTTGATCCCAAAGACGTTTTTGTCGTTCAAAAGTTGTTTTAGCTAAAGCTAATTGGGTATTCAATTCATCAATATTTCTTTTGATGGTTGAGTCATCTAATTGAGCCAGTATTTGTCCAGCAGCAACATGTTGACCTTCTTTTACAAATATTTTGGTAACATTGCCACCTAACTCAGGTCTAATTTCAATATTTTTATTAGTTTTTACAACACCTTGTATTTCAACATAATGTTTAAAAATTTCATTTTTTACAGGAATTGAGGTTACAATTTGTAGTTTTTTGGTAGTATCTATTTTGGCAATTTCTAGTTCTACAGATTTTAATGCTGTAGATAAACTATCTATTTTGCTTATAATGTTATTCTTATTTAGGTTTAGTTGTTCTAAAGTTGATTTCTCAGTCTTTTCACCACAAGAAAGGATAGTGATAACCGTAAGAATAAGTAGTGATATATTTTTCATTTTTATAGGTTTTTCTAGTGGTTAATTGGTGTGTTTAAAGCGGTATCTAAAGCGGCTTTGTATGATATAACATTTAGCATTGCTTGTAAATAGCTTTGTTGCATGGTGTATAATTGAGTTTGTGCATTGGATAAATCAAAACTGGTTGAAATTCCTTCAAAAAATTTAATTTCTTGTTTATGTTCAATACGTTCGGCTAATGCCAAGGTTTGTTTTGATGTGGTTAATTCTTCCAAACTATAATTATAATTAGTTTTAGCTTTTTCTACTTGTAATTGAATTTTTTGAGAGGTTTCGTATAAATTAGTTTTAGCTTTATCTAATTTAATTTTAGCTTGTTGTGTTCTTGAGCTTCGTTCTAAACTACTAAATAGCGGAATTTTTAAATTCACACCTAATAAAGAAGAATCAAACCATTTTTGTTGTTTTTTTAAGAAATCAAAATTATTTCCAAAACCAGAATATCCAAAATTCACAAAACTACTTAAGGATGGTAATGCTTTACTTTGTTCTAGTTTTACCAAAAGCTCATTAGATCTTTCAGTATTTTTTGCAATTTTATAATCAATATGATTTTCAATGTTAAGTTGATTATTTAATAATTGTAAATCTTCACTTTCTTGGGATAAATGATCTAAAGTATCGGTTAAAATAATTTTAGAATGTATATCAATTCCTAAGGTAATGTTTAGCATTTTATACGCAATATCATTCAATTTTTTTGTTCTAGATAATTGACTATTCACTTTTGCAAGCGTAATTTTTAACTGTTCAACATTTTCTTCTTCTGTTAAACCGTTTAAGTATATTTGATTGGTGTCGTGCAGATTTTTCTCTAAAGTCTTTTTATTTTTTTCTAAAATTTTAATACTTTCTTCACTTAATAGTACATTTCCATACGCATTAATTGTGGCTTCTCTAACTCCTAGATCAGTTTTTTCTTTAGCGTTTTCTGAAATTTTTAAATAGGTTTTGGCGGATTGTAATCCAACTAAATACGAGCCATCAAAAAGTAATTGATTCACCGTAGCGGTAGCATTCATGTTTTGTTTATTTCCAAAGGTAATTTCAGTAAATTCACCAGGGTTTCCACCAAAAAATTCAGCAGGCAGTAAAGATACTTGTTGTTTAATCCAGTTTTGATAATCAATTTCGGCACTAATTTTTGGTAAGCCAATAGTAGTAGTTTCCCATTTTTTCTTTTTTGCCGCTTTTATATCGCGTGAAGCATTAATAGATGCATAACTATTTTTTAAAGCATAATTAATGGCTTCTTTTAACGAAAGAGATTTGGTTTGTTGGGCATTACTTATAATTGCGATTAGTAAAGTAAAAGTTATAACTAATAATTTTTTCATTCCTTAATTATATTTTATCTAATTGATTTTCTAATATATCTATTCCTTTTTTTGTTGCAATTGCTCTGGTATGATATTCTAAAGCATCAATTTCTAGTTGATTTAATGTTTTGTTTTCTAATGGGAAAAGGTTAGAATCATGAATACCAAAAACTATAGTAAAATACAGTTTAGTGGTAATATTAATGTCAATATTATTTCGATATAATTTTTCAGTAATACCTTTTTCAATATTTTGAGAAATACAATCTTTAAACATAGTAAATTCGTTAACCATTACATTATGGTAGGTTTTTGGATAGTATTTTTGCAATTGAAACATTGGTGATTCACTAGAGTTTTGAAGTAAATCTTTAAACATTTTTTTTATTTCAAAATTTTCTTCAATGGCATTGTATCCTTTATTACAAACTACTGAAACTTCATTATGAATTGAATTATGAAAAAAACTAACGGATTCATCTACCAATTGCTCTTTGTTTTTGAAATATTTATAAATAGTTTTTTTAGAGATTGCTAATTTGTTAGCAATATCATCCATAGTAGTACTTTTAAAACCAAATTTTAAAAATATTTCACCAGATTTTTTTAAGATTTCATTTTTCATTAAAATTGTGTTTTTACAATTTTGAAGTGCAAAGATATAAAAGGAAACTTAAAACACAAAAAAAGTTTCCAAAGTTTTGAAATTTATGTAAATGTTGTAGGCTGTTTTTATATATAACTTATGGACCTGAGTTCGACCTAAGGATTTACTTTAAATAACTGAAAATCAAAATGTCATTGCGAAAATTATAAACGTAGTGCCATAATTTGAAGCAATCTTTTCATAAAAATGAGATTGCTTCCTCATTTCGCTTTGCTTCATTCATCGCAATGACGTAGCTTGTTGATTTTCAACCCGGTATTTATTTTCTTACATCGAACTCAGGTTATGGGTAAAATAAAATAAGGCTTATATATTTTGATGGTTTTTAAAATATAAAAATTATTTTTTGTTTTTCTTTTCTGTTTTTTTAAAAATATATTCTGCAAAATAACTAGCAAATGCAATTGCTAAAACGGTATATAATCCGGCAGGGTTTATTCCAAATTGTTGGTATAGTAAAGTTACAAGTGCAACAATACATAATAGTGCACCAAATAATGAAATGTATTTTTTTGATTTAGTGGTTTTAGATAGTTTATAATTTACATAATTTACAAGTGCAAAAATAAACAGAAAACCAGCACTACCTACAGTAGATATGCTTTCTAAGTTTAGAATATTCCCAACTACTAATGTTAAAACAACTGTTATTAATAATCCTATAGGTTCATTCCAAAATATTTTTGTAAGCTCATGTGGATCTTCATCGTCTTCTCCTAATTCATAACTTACTCTACTTCCTCCGTAAAGTGTAGAATTTATTGCAGAAAAGGTAGATATCATTGCAGTAATTCCAATAATTACAAATCCAATTTTGCCAAGTGTTGGTTCTGCGGCTACAGCTAGTACATATTCTTGTGCTTTGCCAATTTGACTAAATGAAACGGAACCAACAGTTATAATTGCAATTAATATATATAAAATTACAACGCTTATAACAGAAATAAAGAAGGCTTTAAATACGTTTTTTTCTGGATTTCTAAGGTTAGGAACAGCATTTGCTATTAACTCAAACCCTTCATAAGCTACAAAAATAATCATTCCGCCACTAACTAATTTAATTGATGGCGACCAGTTTGAAATTTCTAATTGAGATATATAATTGCTGCTAAATAGGCCGTAAAAGCCAATGATAACAAAACCACTTAAAATAATCATTTTAGTATAAACAGCTATGGATTCTGCAATGCTAACAGCTTTAAAACTAATATAGTTTAATAGTGCTGAAAATAGAATAATACTACTTAATAAAATATGTTTATCTGTGGTATAATCTCCTGTTATTTTGATTAGTTTTGCCCCAAACGAACCAAAAGCAGAAGCATATAAGCAAAGCATTATTATATAGCTAATCCAAAGTAAATTGTTTGTACCTCCACTAAATACATTTTTACCAAATCCTTTATTTATATAATGAACGGTACCTCCTTTATCAGGAAAAAATAAGGATAATCTTGCATAAGAATATGAAGTGAAAATTGCAATAATACCTGCAATTAAAAAAGCTAAAGGAGTTCCGCCTTTAGCAAATTCAACAGCAAGGCCTAAAACTGCAAAAATTCCACCACCAACCATTCCTCCAATTCCAATAGCTACCGCATCTTTTAATCCTATTTGACTATCTTTCATTTATATATTGTTTTTGTTAAATTGAAAAGGATGTTTTTATTTCTTTGGTTACCATTTCTGCATCAATAATTGCTATTATTAATCTTATTATTTTACCAAATATAGTTAAACAAAATAATAAATAATTTTCTATAATTATAGTTTATCTACAATATCGTCAACTCTTGATCTTCCTTTGGCTTTTATATGTACATACGTTGAAATTACTCCTAAAATAACGGATAGCAGTATTAATAAATAAACATTAATTATATAATAAGCATAATAATCTAAAAAGGAAAATATTGTAATAAATACTAGAATATATACCATTAAAAGTAATAAAATTCGTTTTAAAGATAGTCTATTTTTTTTTATATGTTTTTGCATTGTTTTTATTTTTTTATAATACTAAAAGTGAATAATGAGTGATGAATAATTGCTTTTTGAAGTATTCCGTTTTTGTAATAATATTGATTTTTAAGTCCATTTTTAGAATTTGTAATTTGATACTCGTTAATTCCAACATGGTTAATTATATTATTTTTATTATCGGTTTCAGAGAAAATAATGGAAATATTTTTAGGTTCTTTAAAATATAATAGAGCACTTGAGTAGTAGATTTTATTAAAATAGTTAGAGCTATGCTTATTATCTGTTAACAAATAATAAGTTCCTAAATTTTCAGTTTTGTTAATTGAATGAATTCTCCCATTTTCACGTACGGTAACATTACTAGTCATTAATTGATTATTTTTATAAATACAATTTACATTATAGGTTACATCTGTTTTTATTAACAAATCAATTTTAACCTGACTAACAATATTAATTTTTACATTATTTTTATCTTCTGTTTTTGTTGCTGTTAAATCTCCAAGTTTAAAATGATTAGATATTATATCATAATTTAATGTTTGAGCCTTAGTAATATAAGTAATTAACAAAAATAGCATCAATATGTAATTCTTCATCATAATTTAATTATTTCAAAATTAATGGTAGGTTAATTTAGCAAGTATAATATTTTTAATTAAATTTTTATATAGATTTAGAACTAAATAATAGTGTGAAAATAAATAGATATACCTTAATTGGCTATAAAATTTTGTACTTTTTTTATTAAAAATGAAAATAGAATAGTTAATATTCCTAAAAGAATTAACGACATAGAAGTCCAAATAACAATACTAGAGGCTCCAAAACTAGGACTGTAAACAACCATAAAACCAAAACCAGCAACAAATATTCCACCAAAAATAGGCCATCCCCAATTTGAAAGATGCATTTCTTTGAGTAAAAAGCCTCTGCTTATCATTGAAACTCCTTTAAAAATTAACCAAATACCAAAAACAATAGGTAAAATTTCCATGGATAAATTTTCTTTGGCTATTAATATTACACCAATTATTAAATCAAAAATTCCTGAGGTAAGCATCCACCCCCAACTTTTTAGAATTTTTTTATTAGTTATTGCAAAAATTATTTCAAATACACCGGAAATAAATAGGATTACACTAAATAATACGCTTAACCCAATATAATTTGCTAATGGATTTTGGTAAACCCAAAACCCTAGAAAAGTTATTAATATTCCTACAATACTTAATAACCACCAATTTTTTGCAATTTTATTGTTGTGTCTCATTTTTTTAAGTTTTATGCATTAATATGCCAAGTACCAAATAAAGGCATGTAATTTATATTTGTATATTCACTATAATTTTCAAAATCAGGAATAGGAATAATGTTTGAAGTATCCATATTATATTGTAAAACCTTACTTTTTTCAAGGATATTAAATAATTTATGGGCTTGAATTTTGTTAATTAAAAATGTGTCTTCAAGATTGTTTATAATTTTTCTTCTACCAAAATCATAATCCATTTCTTCTTTTATTTCTTTTCCAAAATGCTCTAATAATTTTTCGCCAACAGCTGCAATGTCATGACCTTTTGTAATTTCTTCACAAATAACATTACGAGTATTCATTAAGTAAACCTTAGCTTTGGCTATTAATTGATGTATTAAATGATGCTCTTTTTCTAACTGATCTTTTTCAAATTTTAGCTTACTGTTTTCTTTTTGTAAAAAGGCAATATCATCTGAAGTTAGCTTATTAGTATGTAATACATGAATTTTTTCAATGTTATCTTTTATTTTAGCTAACCAGCTTGACCTATGTGCTACTTTTTTATTTGCTTCTGAATCACTAACTTCTGCAATATTATGTTTTTCAATTAAATTTAATAAATAATTTACATCTTTTAAATCATCTTTAATTTCTTGATGTTGAGTTTCTAAGTCACTTAACGTTTTTTCAATATCAACTAATTCCTTTTTATCTAAACTTTTAGTTAGTTTGATGTCTTTATCTCTAATAGTTTTTACAAAATTTTTCATTTTATTTAAGTTTTATATTTAATTATATCAAAATTAATTTAGTAGTTACTTTTTTTTTGCATAATATTTAAATTATAATCAAAAGTAATATGAAAATTAGCCATTGAAAACACCTAAAGGTGCTTAACTCTAAATTTAACATAATTTTAAAGTATATTAAAAGAAACGCTCTATAACATTAAAGATACGTGCCAAGTTTAAAAACAAACCATAAATTTTTTAAAGTACTATTGAAAGCTGTATTTTTACCAAAATTTGTAACTAAATGAAAAGCATTGAAACCTACAAAGAAGATTTTTTACTTTATTTAAATAAAACAATAAAAGTAAAAGAGCCAATAAAATTATACGAACCAATCCAATATATTTTACAACTAGGAGGTAAACGATTACGACCCGTTTTGGCTTTGTTAATTTGCGATATTTATAATGGAGATATAGCAAAAGCAATGGATGCAGCAACGGCTATTGAAGTGTTTCATAATTTCACCCTAATTCATGATGATATTATGGATAGTGCCTCTATTAGAAGAGGTAAAACTACAGTTCATAAAAAGTGGAATGTAAATACAGGGATTTTATCTGGTGATGCCATGATGATTACAGCTTATCAATGTTTAGAAAATTACGAACCTATTATTTATAAAAAACTAAATATTTTATTTAGTAAAACAGCCTTAGAAGTTTGCGAAGGCCAACAATTTGATATTGATTTTGAAACTAAAGAAGAAGTTAGTATTGCTGAATATATTAAAATGATTACCTACAAAACATCAGTTTTGGTTGCTGCTGCTATGAAAATGGGTGCAATTTTAGCTGAGGTTTCAGAAAAAGAAGCAAATAAAATTTATAAATTTGGATTAAACTTAGGAATAGCTTTTCAATTACAAGATGATTATTTAGATACTTTTGGGGATGTAGCTACTTTTGGTAAAAAAATTGGCGGAGATATTAATGAAAATAAAAAAACTTTTCTATTTTTAAAAGCATTGGATAAGTGTAGCAATAATGATAAAACACAACTATTGAAATGGTATAAATCAGAAGTACCATCAAATTTGAAGGTGAAAGAAGTAACCGAAATATTTACTAAAAATAATATTGCAGAAATTACAAAAAACGAAATTAAAAAGTACACTGATATTGCCATTAATACTTTAAAATATTTATCTATTAGTAATGATAAAAAAGAAATTCTTAAAAATTTCAGCTTAAATTTAATGAATAGAGCTTTATAATGATATTACCTGTAATTTCTGAATTATTAAATAAAATTCAAAATGAAAGCTTGTATTTAAAGCTAATTCAACAACTAAATAAAGATTTTTTATTAGCAAACTTACCGTACCGTTTTTTAGAAACAGAAACCCCTAAAGAACTCATAAATTCTTTAACAATAATTTTACAGAAAATAATTGTCAATAATTACGACGGATATTTAAATTTAATTTACAGAATTGATTTATCAGAAAAAGAATTGGCAAACATCAAAGAAAAATCTTTAGAACTAATCGTTGAAAATATTACCTTTTTAATTTTAAAGAGAGAATACCAAAAAGTATGGTTTAAAAATACAATCTAAATACAGGCGTTAATCCAGATGCATAAATAACATTTTTTGTTTTATCAAACAAAACATCATAACGCAAACCCATAGCTAAATTACCAGTTACATATTCTAAACCAACATATAAAGCAGGTTGCCACGAATTAATAGCATTTACATAATTTATTTTTCGATTTAATTTTAATTGCTCAAATTCTGTTGAAAATTGAATATTTTCAATAGGACGATAAAAAGCTAAAACGCTACCCCCAAATATATTTGAAGTATTTTGTATGGTAGATTTATTTTTGACATAAACGTATTTTAAACTTAATCCTAAACTAAATTCATCTGAAAAATCATAAAGTGCACTTGGTGAGAAAGAAAAAGTTGAATATGAATTATTTAGCCCAATATTGAATCCTCCGCCAAACCGAACATCATCTATAAATTTGTGTTTTTCTAATTCAGAATTTTGACTAAATAAACTACTGATTGTAAAAAACATCAATAAAAGTAAAATATAGATTTTCTGCATGTTATCTGTTTTTGCTAATATAAATAATTAATTGAAAATATTTTTGTTAAATAAATATTGTACATCATATAAATAAGTATTATTTTTGCCACCAGTTTTTGGTCCCATAGCTCAGCTGGTTAGAGCATCTGACTCATAATCAGAGGGTCCTAGGTTCGAGCCCTAGTGGGACCACAATTATTAAAAAGCTTTGTAGCAATACAAGGCTTTTTTTTAAAAATCAATAAACCGAAGTAGTTTTTTCTTTAAAATTACCTAACAGTTTTTTGGTAGTTAAATAAATTTACCGTTTATTAGCAGATAGTTACTATTCGTTAAAAGAATAGTTGTTTCAGCATTTTTTAACTTGTAACTGTTTGATTTTTAATAAAAAACTGTAAATTTGTATCATAAAAGTTGTTTAGTGAAATAGTTTTTATTAAAAAATAAACCCCTAAAAATATTATTTTTGAAACCCCATTTCCAAAATAGATTTAGATTATTAATTGTGAGTATATGCTTTCTATTTATAAGCATTTCTGCCTATTCATATAAAGGACCACCACCACCTGGACCACCACCAAATCCTGGTTTACCAATTGACGGAGGATTAACTTATTTATTAATTATGGGAGCTGCTTATGGAGTATATAAATTAAAGAAAAAATAGTAATTATTTTTCCAATAGCCTAGCCACATATTTTCCAATAACATCAAATTCTAAATTTACTACTGAGCCAATTTTTATAGTGTGAAAATTGGTGAATTCAAAAGTATACGGAATTATAGCAACTGAAAAACTATTTTTTTTAGAATTTACCACAGTTAAACTAACCCCGTTAATAGTTATAGAACCCTTTTCAATAGTAATGTTTTGTGCATTTTTATCATATTCAAAAGTAAAAAGCCAGCTTCCATTTTCATCTAAAATAGAAGTGCATTTTGCGGTTTGATCCACATGACCTTGAACAATATGACCATCTAATCGTTCCCCTAATTTCATGGCCCGTTCTAAATTAATTTTGTCACCCACTTTTAAGAAACGCATATTCGATTTATCTAAGGTTTCTTTAATGGCTGTAACGGTATAATTATCACCATTAATATTAACAATAGTTAAGCAAACGCCGTTATGAGCAATACTTTGATCAATTTTTAATTCTGAAGTAAAATCACTTTTAATTGTAAAATTAAAATTCTCATTTTCTTGCTCAATTGCAGTAATTTCACCTAGTTTTTCAATAATACCTGTAAACATATTTTTATCAATTTAATTGATTACTTTTGATTCGTAAAATTAAGTATAATTAACTTTATTTATGAATAAAAGTGAAAAAATAAAAGTAGGAATATCTATTGGAGATTGTAATGGTGTAGGTATTGAAATTATTCTGAAAACATTTTTAGATAAACGAATGTTAGATTTTTGTACTCCAATTATATTTGGAAGCACCAAACTAATTTCATTCTATAAAAAGAATTTAAATATTGATATACAATTTAATGGTATTAAATATGTTAATAAAGCTTTAACAGGGAAACTAAATATTTTAAATATTTGGAATGAAGATGTGCCAGTTGAATTAGGGAAAGCAACAAAAGTTGCAGGTGAACATGCATTTAAATCTTTAGAATCTGCAACAACTGCTCTAGTAAAAGGAGAAATTGATGTTTTGGTAACAGCACCAATAAATAAAAATAATATTCAATCAGAAAATTTTCATTTTGCAGGGCATACAGAATATTTAGAATCAAAATTAGACGGAGAAAGTTTAATGATTTTAATGACTGATGAACTTAAAATCGGATTAATAACAGGTCATATTCCAATATCAAAAGTAGCAGAAACTATTACGCCAGAATTAATTACAAAAAAAGTAGAAAATTTCTATACTACTTTAGTGCAAGATTTTGCAATTTCTAAACCAAAAATAGCAGTTTTAGGATTAAATCCACACTGTGGAGATCACGGCGTTATTGGAAATGAAGATGATGAAATTATTAAACCAACTTTAACTAAAATTCAGGAAGAAGGTAAGTTGGTTTACGGACCTTTTGCAGCAGATAGTTTTTTTGGTTCAGATAGTTATAAAAACTTCGACGGAATTTTAGCCATGTATCATGACCAAGGTTTAGCACCTTTTAAAACACTGTCTTTTGGCGAAGGTGTAAATTATACAGCGGGTTTAAATAAAATTAGAACTTCGCCTGACCATGGCACAGCGTATAATATTGCAGGTAAGGGAATTGCAAATATTAGTTCATTTAAAGAAGCTATTTTTACCGCTATAAAAATTTATAGAACTCGAAAAGATTACAAATTATTAACTAAAAATGTGTTAAAAGCAGAAAAATAAAAATAAAATAAATAAATTTTCAAAATATATTCTATTTAAAAAATAAATATTTTATATCTTTGCACGCTCAAATTGAAGATCTAAATGAAAGATTTAAAAGACTTTGACATTTCTTTTATAGGATTAAAAGAAGGAAACCATCAATTTGAATATTTAATTGAAAAAAAGTTCTTTGATTTTTTTAACTACGATGAATTAAATGATTCAAATGTAAAGGTGCACATAAAGTTTTTAAAAAAACCTACTATTTTTGAATTAAATTTTTCATTTTCAGGTTGGGTTGAAATGGCTTGTGATGTTACAAACGAATTATATCATCAACCAATAAAAGCAGAAAACAACTTAATTATTAAGTTTGGTGATGCTTATAACAACGAAAATGAAGAGTTATTAATTCTTCCGCATAGTGAGTTTAAAGTAAATGTTGCTCAATATTTGTATGAATCAATAGTATTGACAATACCTTTAAAACGAATTCATCCAGGTGTTGAAGATGGAACTTTGCAATCTCAAGTTTTAGAAAAGTTAAAAGAATTAGAACCAAAAGAATTAAAAAATAAAATTGAAAACGAGGATATTGATCCTAGATGGAATAAATTAAAGAATATACTAATAGATAAAAATACAAGTAATGGCACATCCTAAAAGAAAAATATCAAAAACCAGAAGAGATAAAAGAAGAACTCATTACAAAGCTGTTGCACCTCAAGTAGCTGTTGACCCAACTACAGGAGAAGCTCACTTGTATCACAGAGCTCATTGGCACGAAGGTAAGTTATATTACCGTGGTCAAATAGTAATTGATTCTGAAGAAAACATAGCTTAATTGGTTTAATATTAAGATTATAAAAACTCTCTTACTGAGGGTTTTTTTATTTTTAACATTTAATCTCATCAGAAAATGATAAAAGTCGCTATTAAATCAAAATAATTTTCATTACTTTGAACCACTTTTTTAGTATGATTTAACTATATATGAAAAAAATTACAGCAGTAATAACGGGCGTAGGAAAGTATGTACCAGATTTTGTTTTAACAAATAAAATGTTAGAAAAAATGGTAGATACAAATGACGAATGGATTACAGCAAGAACTGGAATAAAAGAACGCAGAATATTAAAAGGAGAAGGTAAAGGAACCTCCTATATGGCAATTAAAGCAGCAAAGCAACTTCTAGAGAAAAAAAATCTTGATCCTAAAGAAATTGATTTAGTAATTGTTTCTACTGCAACGCCAGATATGCAAGCGGCATCAACAGCGGTTTTTACAGCAACTCAAATTGGTGCAACTAATGCTTTTGGATTCGATTTAGAAGCAGCTTGTTCAAGTTTTCTTTTCGGAATGTCTGTAGCGTCAAGTTATATTGAATCTGGTAAATATAAAAAAGTGTTGCTTATTGGAGCAGATAAATGCTCATCAATGATTGATTATACTGATAGAGCAACTTGTATTATTTTTGGAGATGGTGCTGGTGCAGTTTTATTTGAACCAAATGAAGAAGGATTAGGGTTACAAGATGAAATTTTAAAAAGTGATGGCGTTGGCCGTGAATTTTTACAAGTAAAAGCAAGTGGCTCATTATATCCTGTAACCAAAGAAGCCATTGATAAAAAAGAAAATTTTGTATTTCAAGATGGTAAAACTGTTTTTAAAAATGCTGTTTTTAACATGGCAGATGTTACTGTGAAAATATTAGAACGAAATAATTTAACTAATGAATCAGTAAATTGGTTAACAGCACATCAAGCAAATAAACGTATTATTGATGCTACTGCAAGAAGAATTAATTTAGACGATTCTAAGGTAATGATGAATATTGAAAAATATGGAAACACAACCTCAGCCACCATTCCATTATTACTATCAGATTACGAAAAACAACTTAAAAAAGGAGATAATATAATTTTTGCTTCCTTTGGAGGTGGTTTCACTTGGGGAGCCATTTACTTTAAATGGGGCTATAACTCATAAAATATAAACAACTAACACCAAAAGAGTATGGATTTAAAAGATATTCAAAATCTTATAAAATTTGTTGCAAAATCTGGAGCAAGTGAAGTGAAATTGGAAATGGAAGATATAAAAATCACCATTAAAACGGGATCAGAGAAAACCGAAACTACTATTGTTCAACAAGCACCAATGGGAATGCCCCAAATGACAATGGGAGTACCTGTAGCTCAAACTCCTGCTGAAATATCAAAACCAGCTGAGGATTCTACAAAAGAAGAGAATTCAAAATATATTGAAATAACTTCACCTATTATTGGTACTTTTTATAGAAAACCATCACCTGATAAACCAATGTTTATCGAAGTAGGAGATAATGTTAATGAAGATACTATAGTTTGTATTGTAGAAGCTATGAAACTATTTAACGAAATTGAATCTGAAGTATCAGGTAAAATAATTAAAGTTTTAGTAGAAGATGGTACACCAGTTGAATTTGGACAACCTCTATTTTTAGTAGATCCATCGTAACGTTTAATCCAAACTTCAATAATTAAATTTATCAACTCTTTGATATTTATTGAAAATTGAAACTTCAAATAGATAGTATGTTTAAAAAAATATTAATAGCCAATAGAGGTGAAATAGCATTGCGCATAATTAGAACCTGTAAGGAAATTGGTATAAAAACAGTTGCAGTTTATTCTACTGCTGATGCCGATAGTTTACATGTTAAATTTGCTGATGAAGCAGTTTGTATTGGTCCTGCACCAAGCAGTGAATCCTACTTAAAAATGACAGCTATTTTTACGGCAGCAGAAATTACCAATGCAGATGCCATTCATCCAGGGTACGGATTTTTAGCTGAAAACGCTAAATTTTCAAAATTATGTGAAGAATATGGTATTAAATTTATCGGAGCTTCTGAAGATATGATTAATAGAATGGGAGATAAAGCATCTGCCAGAGAAACAATGAAAGCTGCAGGTATACCAATAATTCCGGGTTCTGAGGGGATTTTAGAAACTTTTGAAGAAACTGAAAAATTAGCTGATGAAATAGGTTATCCAGTAATGTTAAAAGCAACTGCTGGAGGAGGAGGAAAAGGAATGAGAGATGTTTGGAAAAAGGAAGATTTAAAAGAAAAATGGGATGCCGCCAGACAAGAAGCCTTTGCTTGTTTTGGAAATGACGGAATGTATTTGGAAAAATTAATTGAAGAACCTCGTCATATTGAAATTCAAATAATTGGTGATTCAGAAGGGCACGCTTGCCATTTATCTGAGAGAGATTGTTCTATTCAACGTCGTCATCAAAAATTAACAGAAGAAGCTCCATCACCTTTTATGACCGTTGCACTTCGAAAAAAAATGGGAGAAGCAGCTATTAGGGCAGCAGAAAGTATAAATTATGAAGGTGCAGGAACTGTAGAATTTTTAGTGGATAAACATAAAAATTTCTATTTTATGGAAATGAACACTAGAATTCAAGTAGAACATCCAATTACAGAACAAGTTATAGATTATGATTTAATTTACGAACAAATTAAAGTTGCTGCAGGTATTCCAATTTCTGGAAAAAATTATCTTCCAAAATTACACGCTATTGAATGTAGAATTAATGCAGAAGATCCTTTTAATAATTTTAGGCCGTCACCAGGTGAAATAACAACATTGCATGTTCCAGGAGGGCATGGAGTTCGTGTGGATACTCATGTGTATGCAGGATATACTATTCCGCCAAATTATGATTCTATGATTGCAAAATTAATTACTACGGCTCAAACGAGAGAAGGAGCAATTAATAAAATGCGTAGAGCTTTAGAGGAGTTTATAATTGAAGGAATTAAAACAACTATTCCATTTCATAGGCAATTGATGGATAATCCTGATTATATTGCAGGTAAATATACTACTGCTTTTATGGATAGTTTTGAATTACTTCCAATAGAAGAAGAGGAAGAATAAGTTAAAAAAGTATATTTTAAATTAAAAAAGAGGATTTGGTTTCAAATCCTCTTTTTTTTATAAATTTACCTTCAAATTAAGAACTTATGAAAGAAAAGCAATTACATATTGATGGTATAGATAAAATTATTTTAAAAAGTTTAATGGCAGATGCTCGTACACCAATATTAAGTATTGCTAGAAAAGTTGGAATATCTGGTGCTGCCATTCATCAAAGATTACGAAAATTAGAAGCATCAGGTTTAATAGCAGGTTCAAAATTTGTAATTAACCCAAAAGTAATCGGATATAAAACATTGGCATTTGTGGGTGTGTTTTTAGATACCGCAAGTAAATATTCTGAAGCAATTAAGCGTTTAAAAGAAATACCAGAAGTAATTGAAAGTCATTATACCACAGGAAACTGGGCAATTTTCATAAAAATTTTATGTAAAGATAATGAGCATTTAATGAAATTATTAAATCAAGAAATTCAATCTATTAAAGGAGTAGCCAGAACAGAAACTTTTATATCATTAGATCAACAAATAGATCGACAAATAAAAATATAACTTAATTTCTAGAACCTAAAATTTTTAATCCCCAATAAAGTAACATTGCTAAAGAACCTAAAGCAGCAACCAAATAAGTTCGTGCAGCCCACTTTAAAGCATCTTTTGCTCCTTCTTGTTCATTATTAGTTAACATGTTGTTATTTTTTAACCAAAGCAAAGCTCTGTTACTTGCATCATATTCTACTGGGAGTGTAATAAAACTGAAAATAGTAGCAACTACCATCATTATTAATCCAATTACAGCAATTAAAAATCCTATTCCAGTATTTCCAGATGCTGCACCTAAAATAAGTCCACCAATTATTAACCACTGAGAAAATTTTGAAGAAATATTAACGGCAGGAACAAGTTGTGAACGTAAAGTTAGCCATTTGTACGCTTTTGCATGTTGAACTGCATGACCACATTCGTGAGCTGCTACTGCGGCAGATGCGGTGTTTCGTTGATTATAAACAACATCGCTTAAATTAACCGTTTTGGTGATAGGATTGTAATGATCTGTTAATTGTCCTTGTACTGAAATTACTTTAACATCATAAATACCATTATCATGTAACATTTTTTCAGCAATTTCTTTTCCGCTTAATCCGTTTTGTAAGCTAATTTTAGAATAGTAGGCAAATTTCTTTTTTAATTGGTTACTGACAAGCCAGCTAATTAGTGATATAATTCCTATTAAGACATAAAATCCAATCATCTCTTTAATTTTTTATGTAATGTGTTTTTATTTGGTAAATTTACATCATAAATTATTCCAAAAAAAGAATAAGACAAAATGACAAAAATTCCTCAAATATTATTGATTTATACTGGTGGAACTATTGGTATGCTTAAAGATTATAAAACAGGAGCTTTAAAGAATTTTAATTTTGATAAATTATTAAAACATATTCCTGAAATTAATCAGCTTAATTGTAAAGTACGTAGTATTTCATTTGAAAATCCTATTGATTCCTCTAATATGAATCCTAAATCTTGGGTGTTAATTGCTGGAATTATAGAAGAAAATTATGAAAATTATGATGGATTTGTAGTGTTACATGGTTCTGATACAATGTCATATACATCATCTGCAATTAGTTTTATGTTTGAAAATTTAGCTAAACCAGTAATTTTTACAGGCTCACAATTACCAATTGGAGATTTAAGAACGGATGCTAAAGAAAACTTAATTACCTCCATTGAAATTGCATCAGCACAAGAAAATGGATTGCCAATTATTTCGGAAGTCTGTTTGTATTTTGAATATAAATTATATAGAGCTAACAGAACTACAAAAATAAATGCTGAAAATTTTGAAGCCTTCACTTCACCAAATTTTCAACCTTTAGCTATAAGTGGAGTGCATTTAAATTTTAATAAATCAATAATTTATAAGCCAAAATTAAGAAAGGAATTAAAAGTTAGAAAAAAACTAAATAACAATATTGTTATACTAAAAGTATTTCCAGGTATTAATAAAAAGGTTGTTGAAAGTATTTTAAATATTCCAGATATTGAAGGAGTTATTTTAGAAACCTACGGGTCAGGAAATGCAAGTACTGAATCTTGGTTTATCAATTTATTAAAAAAAGGAATACAAAAAGGTATCCATATAATTAACGTAACTCAATGCGAATCAGGTAATGTTATTATGGGACAATATGAAACAAGTATTGCTTTAAAAGAAATTGGAATTATAAGTGGAAATGATATTACAACAGAGTCTGCTCTAGCAAAATTAATGTATCTTTTAGGTGAAAATATTTCCAAAAAAGAATTTAAAAGTGTTTTTGAAACTTCTTTGCGTGGAGAAATCAGTATTATTGAATAACTATTTTATAGTTAAATAAGCTATTATTAGTCTAATTGTTAATAAACAACTCATTTTTTAATAAAAATTTATTGAATGTTTAAAAAAGTGTTTATTTATAAAAAAATAGCTTAAAGTACTTGTAAAATTTTCAGAATTCAACAATTTTTTGTTACTTGCCATTCGCAAAAGATATCAAAAACAGGGGATGAGAAGAAGTTAAAGACTTCAAAATCTTTCTTTTCTTAAGATTTGTTTGTTTTGTGAAAATTATTTTATATTTAACTCGTAAAAAATTAATAAATTAACTATTACACGATGAAAAGAGTATTTACTATCCTTGCAATTACAGGATTATTGTTATTTGGAGCGGCACCAAAAGCTATAGCTCAAGAAGCTGCTAAAACCGAACAAGTTGCTGACAAACCAGTTGAAGCAAAAACTTTCCGCCAAGAATTAAAACAACGTTTTATTGAAGGAGGACCTTTCTTTATGGGTATTGTATTGGTAACCTTAATTTTAGGTTTAGCAATTGCAATTGAAAGAATTTTATATTTAAACATGGCAACTACTAACACTAAAAAATTAGTGGGTAAAGTTGATGAAGCTTTGGCTTCTGGAGGTGTTGAAGCTGCAAAAGAATTATGTAGAAATACAAAAGGACCTGTTGCTTCTATTTTCTATCAAGGTTTAGATAGAATGGACGAAGGTATTGATAACGTTGAAAAAGCCGTAGTAAGTTATGGTGGTGTTCAAATGGGATTATTAGAAAAAAATATTTCTTGGTTATCTTTATTTATTGCTCTTGCACCAATGCTTGGTTTCATGGGTACTGTAATTGGTATGATTTCTGCCTTTGACTCTATTCAAGTAGCAGGTGACATTTCCCCTGCAGTTGTTGCTGGTGGTATTAAAGTAGCATTATTAACAACAGTATTTGGTTTAGTGGTTGCAATTATTCTTCAAATATTTTATAATTATATTATTTCTAAAGTAGATAGTATTGTAAATAATATGGAAGATGCTTCAATTTCACTTATTGATCTTTTGATTAGACAAAAAAAATAAGAAATATTATGAATAAGAAATTATCAAAAATACTAACCTTAATTACAGGAGTATTTGGACTAATAGGTATCTATTATTTCATTAGAATTGTAATGGCGGGTGATGATTCAATTAAATCAGATGTAGCGTTACAAAATTCTATATTATCGCCATTTATAACTTACTCTTTAATTTTGTTAGTATTAGTTGCGGTTGTTTCTGTCGTTTTTTCATTACTTAACTTATTTAAAAACCCAGAAATATTAAAGAAAACTTTAATAGGTGTAGCCTTTTTTGCTGTTTTATTAGTAATTGGGTATAGTACTGCATCTAGTGGGGCAGTTACTAATAACTTAGGAAATATAATTAAAGATGGAGAAGCAGGCGTAGTGTCTAAATGGGTGAGTACTTTAATAAATTTTAGTTTTTACTTAGGTGTTATAGGCTTAGTGCTGTTTTTATATGATTTTTTAAAATCATTAGTAAAATAATAATATGGGAAGAAGAACAGAAAATTCAGAAATTAATGCTGGCTCTATGGCAGACATTGCATTTTTGCTTTTAATATTTTTCTTAGTAACAACTACTATGGATGTTGATTCAGGTATAGCACGTAAATTGCCTGAAAAAACAAAAGTAGAATCTAAAGTTACTATCAAGGAAAAAAATATCTTAGATATTGTGGTTAACAGAAATAACCAGTTGTTAGTTGAGAATGCAAATGTGAAAGTTGGAGATATTAAGAAATTAGCAATGGATTTTATAGATAATGGTGGAGGATTAAGTGCCCCAAAAGATGGTAAACCTGGAGAGCCTTGTGATTACTGTAATGGAGCAAAAGACCCTGCATCTTCTGATCATCCTACAAAAGCGATTATTTCATTAACAAGCTCAAGAGGAACTACTTATGGTATGTACATTACCATTCAAAATGAAATTGAAATGGCATATAATGAATTAAGAAATAATCTTTCTTTAAAATTATATAATAGATCTTATAGTGATTTAAAGAAGGATTATAAAAATGATAAGTCAGAAGCGATAAAAACGAAATTAGATAATTTGAAAGCAAAATACCCTCAAATTATTACTGAACCTGAACCTATTAAATAATATCAGATTATGAGTAAATTTTCAAAAAAGAAAAAAGGATTGCCTGCAATCTCGACAGCGTCATTACCTGATATTGTATTTATGTTATTGTTCTTTTTTATGGTTTCAACAACTATGAGACAAACAGATTTAATAATTAAGAAACCAGATTTACCTATGGCAAGTGAGGTTAAAAAACTTGAACATAAAAGTTTAGTTAGCACAATTTATGTTGGTAAATCTAAAGATAAACGTATTTCAGGAGATGAAATTCAGGTAAATGATAAAATTATTAAAGTTGGTGATATTATTAGTTTTATTTTATCAGAAAGATCTCAAAGAAAAGAAGATGAAGTAAAATATATGACAACTTCTATTAAAGCAGATAAAAAAGCAAGTGTTGGTACTATATTAGATATTAAAGATCAGCTTAGAGATGTTAATGCTCTTAAGGTTAGTTTTTCAACAAGAAGAGGCGATAACTTTAAAAGTAACTACTAATAACTTTATTAGTTTTATTAAATATATAAGGCAATCATAAATTTGATTGCCTTTTTTTATTTTTAAAAGTATATTTGTTTTATGAAAATTCCACACTATTGGTTTATTGTTTTTTTATTAACAGTCGAAATAAATTATGCACAAAATAATTTATTAAGTGATGATAAATATTTAGAAGATCAAATATATGTTTCTTTAACTTATAATTTATTGCTAAATAAACCTCCTTTAATTAATCAGAATGGCTTTTCGGGTGGTGTTTCTTTGGGCTTTATTAAAGACTTACCAATAAATAAGTCAAGAACTTTAGGGTTTGGAGTAGGAATTGGGTATTCTTATAATGCGTTAATTCAAAATTTAAAAATCAGCCAAATAAATGGAACAACTATTTTTGATGAAGCAGTTAACTTTACCAGTAATAAATTAACAATTAAGTCTGTTGATATTCCTATTGAATTTAGATGGAGAAATTCTACACCTTTAAAATTTAAATTTTGGAGAATATATGCAGGTATGAAATTGTCTTACGTAACTGCTGTAAAATCAAAATTTAGGAGTAGTACGGAATTGGTAAGCACCAAAAATAGTACTGAATTTAATAGATTTCAATATGGATTAACTTTAGCTGCAGGATATGGAACCTGGAATTTGTTTATATATTATGCTCTTAATCCTTTATTTGATAACGCAGTTTTTAACACTAATAAAATAGAATTAAAACAGTTAAATGTTGGATTAAAATTCTACATTATGTAAATAAAATAAACTAAAAATTGTGATAATAAACCTAAAAAGAAACCTATTATTACTTCATTAAGTTTATGAGCGTTTAGGCGAAGTCTTGAAGTTGCTAAAATTCCATCTAACAACAAAAGAGCTACTAATAAAATGATAAGATTAACTTTGTAGTAAAAGCTAAAACAAATAATAAAACCTATTAAACCACTAATTGCAGAGGTATGTAAGCTAACTTTTATTTTAAAATAAAGTAAAACATAGGTTATAATTAAACCTAATCCGTATCCAAAATAAAAAAGAGAAAGTAGATTTACAACTGTAGATTTTAATAACCAATATCCTATAAAAATAGTAATAGATATAAATAAGAGTAAAGGGAATTTACGTTCTTCAATGGTTACCATATGATAACTATCTATCATTTTAAATGATTTTAGCAAAAAAATTAGAATAAGAGGAAAAATATAGGTGATAACAAATATTACGATTAATAAAAATCGCTCCTGCTCTATAAATAAATATTTTGGGAGTAATAAAAAATACAAAATTGCACCAGCAATGGGAAAATTGATTGGGTGGAAAAATGCAGATATAATTTTAGATAATTTCATAGTTTTTTTTTAGAGTAAATCTATATTTTTTTTCGTAGCCTTGCAACAGGAATATCTAATTGTTCTCTATATTTTGCAATAGTTCTTCGTGCAATAGGATAACCTTTTTCCTTTAAAATTATTGCTAATTTATCATCAGTTAAAGGTTTCTTTTTGTTTTCTTTATCTATAACTGAAGATAAAATATTTTTAATTTCTGTGGTAGAAACATCTTCACCTTTATCATTTTTCATAGATTCTGAAAAGAAATCTTTTATTAATCTAGTTCCATAAGGTGTTGAAACATATTTACTATTAGCAACTCTTGACACTGTAGAAACATCCATTTTAATAGTCTCAGCAATATCTTTTAATATCATTGGTTTAAGTTTACGCTCGTCTCCAGTTAAAAAATATTCTTTTTGGTATTGCATTATAGCGTTCATATTCAAAAATAAAGTCTGCTGACGTTGTTTTATAGCATCAATAAACCATTTAGCTGCATCTAATTTTTGTTTGATAAATTGTACTGCATCTTTTTGAGATTTAGACTTAATTTTAGAATCTTTATAACCGTGTAATAAATTATTGTACTCGTTTGAAATGTGGAGATCTGGACTATTTCTAGAATTTAAACTTAAAATTAATTCTCCTTCTTCAATTTTTATGTTGAAATCAGGAACAATTTGTTCTGCAATTTTGTTATTATTTACATAAGAACCACCAGGTTTTGGATTTAATTTTTCAATTTCAGAAATGGCATTTTTTAATTCTACTTCACTTATTTTAAATTTTTGCTGAAGTTTAACGTAGTGTTTTTTTACAAAATGTTCAAAACCTTCTTCAAGTATTTTAATTGCTAAATTACAACTCGGATTCTCTTTTTTTCTTTTTAGTTGGATGATTAAACATTCTTTTAAATTCCTTGCACCAACTCCTGCCGGATCTAAATGTTGAACAACTTTTAATAATCGTTTTAATTCTTCAATGTTGGTATAAATATTTTGAGTAAAGGCTAAATCATCTAAAATATCTTCTAAATCTCTTCTTATATAGCCACTTTCATCTATACTTCCAATTAAAAAATCAGTTATAATTGCTTCATTTTCAGATAAGCTATAAGTATTAATTTGATTTTTTAAATATTGAGTGAATGAAGTACCTGCGGCATAAGGAATTTGTTTTTCATCATCATCAACAGAATAATTATTGGATTGTATTTTATAATTTGGAATTTCATCATCACTCAAATATTCATCAATATTAATATCATCAGCAGTTATACTCTCATTGTCTGTGGTATCAAATTCTGAATTATCTAATTCTGAATTTATAGCATCTTCATCATTTTCTTTGCCACTTTCCAAAGCAGGGTTTTCCTCTAATTCTTGTTTTAACTTTTGTTCAAATGCTTGCGTAGGCAATTGAATCAATTTCATTAATTGAATTTGCTGAGGCGATAATTTTTGTAATAATCTTTGTTGTAAACTTTGTCTTAGCATAAATTTAATTAAAAATATAATAGTTAAAAATACAAAAAAACATAGTATAATTTATACTATGTTTTTGATTTGTTTCTTTTTAGAATTCAGCATTCTGAGGATATCTAGGGTAGGGAATAACATCTCTAATATTTCCCATTCCTGTAGTAAATTGTACTAAGCGTTCAAATCCTAAACCAAAACCACTATGAACTGCTGTACCAAATTTTCGAGTATCTAAATACCACCAAAGTTCTTTTTCGTCAATATGTAACTCTGCTATTTTTTGTTTTAAAACATCTAAACGTTCTTCACGCTGGCTTCCTCCAACAATTTCTCCAATTCCGGGGAATAAAACATCCATTGCTCTAACTGTTTTTCCATCTTCATTTAATCGCATATAAAATGCTTTTATATTAGCAGGATAATCAAATAAAATCACTGGACATTTAAAATGTTTTTCAACTAAAAAACGTTCATGTTCACTTTGTAAATCTGCTCCCCATTCATTAATTAAATATTGAAATTTTTTCTTTTTATTGGGTTTGCAATTTCTCAAAATATCAATAGCTTCAGTGTAGCTTACGCGTTTAAAGTTGTTATTTACTACAAAATTCAGCTTTTCTAAAAGGTTCATGTCACTTCTTTCATTCGCTGGTTTTGATTTTTCTTCTTGTAGTAATCTATTTTCCAAAAACGCTAAATCATCTTTACAATTTTTCAAAGTATAATTAATAACAGATTTGATAAAATCTTCAGACAAATCCATATTATCATCTAAATTATTAAATGCAACTTCAGGTTCTATCATCCAAAATTCAGATAAATGTCTTGTTGTGTTAGAATTTTCTGCTCTAAAAGTTGGACCAAAAGTATATACTTTACCAAGTGCCATTGCATAAGTTTCTGCCTCTAATTGACCAGAAACGGTTAGGTTGGTGGTTTTTCCAAAAAAATCTTTTGAAGTATCTACTTTTCCATCTTCGTTTTTAGGAAAATTATTATAATCAAGCGTTGAAACTCTAAACATTTCGCCTGCTCCTTCGGCATCAGAGCCTGTAATAATTGGAGCGTTAAAATAATAAAAACCTTTTTCAGTAAAGTATTTATGAACTGCAAAGGCTAATGCAGATCTAACACGCATAACAGCACTAAAGGTGTTTGTTCTAATGCGTAAATGTGCATTTTCACGTAAAAATTCTAAACTGTGTTTTTTTGGTTGAATTGGATATTCTTCAGGGTTTGACTCTCCTAAAATTTTGATTTCAGAAACCTGTATTTCAATACTTTGCCCTTTTCCCAAACTTTCTACTAAGGTGCCTTTTACTTTAATTGCAGCTCCTGTTGTTATCCGTTTTAATATATTTTCATCGGTATTTTCAAAATCAACTACACATTGAATATTTTTAATGGTTGAACCATCATTTAACGCAATAAATCTATTGGCTCTAAAGGTTCTTACCCAGCCATTTAAGGTAACTTCATTTAAAAAATTAGTGGAACTTAAAAGTTCAGCAACCGTATATCTTTTCATGTTCTATATTTTAAGAGATGCAAAGATACCAATTGCATTAAAAAATACGAATATCCAGCAATTAAAATTAAAAATTTAAGAAATATTTTAACCTAAAAATTATTATTTTCATCTTCAGGCGGCAAAATATCTAATGTTGGTTCTTTAAAATCTTCTTTATTGGCAATACTTTTTTCTAAAGAAAGTAATAATGAAGGTAACAATATTAAGTTGGATACCATTGCTATTAATAAGGTTATTGATACTAAACCTCCTAGAGCTTTTGTTCCTCCAAAACTTGAAGCTGTAAACACTAAAAATCCAAAAAATAACACTATTGATGTATAAAACATACTTACTCCTGTTTCTTTTAATGCGGCAAGAACGGAAGGTGTAATTTTCCAATTATTTATTTTTAATTCTTGTCGGTATTTTGCTAAAAAATGAATAGTATCATCTACAGAAATACCAAAAGCAATACTAAACACTAAAATTGTAGATGGTTTTATAGGAATTCCTAAATAACCCATTAAACCTGCTGTTATTAAAAGTGGGAAAATATTTGGAATTAATGAAATTAAAATCATTTTAAACGAACGGAACATCATTGCCATAAATAAGGCAATAAATAAAATGGCTAATGATAAAGATATAACTAGGTTATAAATTAAATAATGTGTTCCTTTTAGAAATACTAATGCTTTACCTGTTAGGGTAACGTTAAATTTATCTTTAGGAAATACTTTTGCTACTTTTTGAGCTATTTGAGTTTCAATAATATCCATTTTATCGGTTCCAATATCCTTCATAAAAGTGGTTATCCGAGCATATCTTCCTGTAGAATCAACGTAATTATTTAATAAATTGGTGTTTGAAATTGAATTTTTAGTATAGTTTAAAATCCAATTTTTTTCTTGATTGTTAGGGAGTTGATAAAATGCAGGATTACCATTATAAAATGCCTGTTTAGCATACTTTACTAAATTTAAAATAGAAATTGGTTTAGATAATTGAGGTATTTCATTTATTGTTTCTTCCAACTTATTCATGCGTTTTAAGGTTGAAAGTTTCATTACACCATTTTTCTTTTTTGTATCAATAATTATTTCTAAAGGCATTATGCCTCCAAATTCTTTTTCAAAAAATACAATATCTTTAAAAAATGGTTTTCCTTTAGGCATGTCTTCAATTAAACTACCAGAAACTCGAATCATATAAATACCTATCATACTTATAATAATTAAAGCTACTGTAGTTAAGTAAACTGCAATTCTATGATTTTTTACGATTAAAATAAGTCCTTTAACAATAGATTCAATCCACTTGCGGTCAAGGTGTTTTAAATGTTTTTCTTTTGGCGGTGGTAAAAAACTATAAATAATTGGGATTAATAATAAAGCTAAAAGGAAGATTCCAAATATATTAATAGATGCGATAATACCAAACTGCCGCAACAATTCACTTTTAGTAAAAGCGAAGGTTAAAAAACCTATTGCAGTAGTTGTACTAGTCATTAAAGTTGCGTTACCAATTTTGGTAATAACACGTTGTAATGATTTTGCCTGATTGCCATGCTTTTTAATTTCTTGCTGGTATTTATTAATTAAAAAGATTGCATTTGGAACTCCAATAACAATAATTAAAGGAGGAATTAATGCCATTAAAACCGAAATTTCGTAACGGAACAGTCCTATAAACCCAAAAGCCCAAATTACGCCGATACCTACTACTAAAAAGGCGATAAAAGTAGCCCTAATTGAGCGAAAGAAAAAGAAGAAAATTAAGGAAGTAACTCCTAAAGCCAAGCCAACAAACAAACCAATTTCATCTATAATATTTTGAGCATTCATGGTTCGGATATATGGCATACCAGAAACATGAACTTTTATATTATTTTCTTTTTCAAAATTTTTAATAGCTGGGTTTAGAACGTTAAAAATAAAATCCTTTCGTACAACTGTATTTACAATGTCTTTTTTTAAATAAATAATAGTTCTAAGCGTTTTTGCTTTTTTATTATATAATAAGTTTTCATAAAAAGGTAATTTATTATAAAGCTTATTTTTAATACTTAAAATTTCTTTTGTAGTGTTAGGTTCTTTTGTGTATAAAGGAACGATATCAAATTTTTGCTTAGTTTTATCTTTTTTAAGAACTTTAACATCTCCAATTCCTAATGAAAAGTCAATCTCTGGAAAACTGTCTAATTTTTTTGAAAGTTGGGTCCAAGCTTTAAATTTTTTAGGAGTAAAAATGGTAGAATCCTGAACTGCCATAACAATCAAGTTTCCTTCTTCTCCAAATAACTTTAAAAACTTATTATATTGTATGTTAACAGGATGGTTTTCGGGTAACAAATTAGCTTCTGTATATGAAAAACGCATATATTGCATTTGTGTAGCTAAAAAATAAGTGATTGCTGCTAGTAGTACTAAAATAAAGTAGCGTCCTTTAATAATTATACGTGAAACGTGAGACCAAAAATCCATTAAAAAAATTTCTGCAAAGTTATAAAAAATGTTGACTAATTATTATTTCGCCCATTAAATTCCTAAATTAAGTTTAAAGGTTAATTTAACGGCTAAATTATCGCTCCAAATAGGGTTTGTATAAGCTCCATATCTATAATCTGCACTTAAGCCGAAACCTTTAAATAAGTTATTTAGTTCTAGTCCACTTTCAAAATATCCTTTTTTTAGACTTTTAAATTGAATACCAGTTTGGTAGCTAGGATTATTAATATTACCAATAACGGCTCTAGTTACCAATGTAAATTGTGGTCTAAATTTTTTAAATAATCTAAGTGGTTTTAATAAATGTTTTATATGAATTGCAGCATATCTATCTGAAATAAACTCGTTATAACCCATGGTTTCAAAACTATTGGTTCCTGCTAAATTAATGCGTCTTCTCCAAGGACTTTTAAACGTGTAATTTGGTGCAGAATTAAATAAATGAGAAATAGGAGCATCGCCAAAAACAATACCGCCTTCAATTAAAATTTTAGTAGTTCCCTTTCTAAGTGGTTTTATGTTTTCTAAAATACGTAAATTTACTTGTGTAAAATTAAAATCGCTTTGTAAAATATTTTCAAAACTTTTTGCTACTTGAAATGTAAATTGAGGATATTTATTTTTGATAGTTAACTTTCCAATTGGCGAGTTCATATACTCGCTATTTGGATTGTATTGAAATCCAATAATAGCCAAAGTTAATTGGTATTTGTTTAAATTTTTGGTTGGAGAAATAAATTTATAGTTAAAAACAGGTGAATAATCTCCGGTACTTAATTGAAGTTTGGTTTCAAAATTAGGCTGGACATCATGTTTTAAATCAACACTAATTGTTTTGTAATTGTAAAATTTACTGATGTTTAAGTTTCTTGGATTAACAGGAGAAAAAGAAGTGTTTTTCGCAATAAAATCTAATGAAGCGGCTTCCTTAATATCGTTTGTGTAATTAGCTGAAAGCCAGGTGTTAGTTTCTTTATTTAACCTAATTGATCCACCAAAACTGTATTTAAAATCGTTATCTTTAGTTCCGTAAGCTATGAATGATTCAAGTCTAAATTTTGAAGAAAACTGGTTATTTGTAACTCCTCCAAAACCTAATCGAAGTCCTTCATAATTGTTTAAATTGATAATTTTTCCCAGATTTAAATCGATATATTTTGTTGGGTAAAATCCTTTTAAGATAGAACGAGCTAAATTAATTTTGTGTTCTATATGTTCTTTTTTTGCTAAACTATCTAAAACCAAATAAGTTTTTTTATCACGATTAGAAATGGAATCCGTTCTATACGTATTCCAAAAAAGTTCAGATTTATATGCTGCATCATCCTTAAATTGTATGGTAGTTGCCGATTTATTTATGTTTACGGGTTTATTAATTTCAATATTAAAATTTTTAGTTTTTGAAAGAAAATACGTAATTGTTTCTGCACTATTTTTTTTGGTATTTTGAATGCTATCATTTTTAACAGATTCAGAAAATTGAACCATTCCGCCAAAAAGTGAAATCTGTTTTTTATTAATTCCTTTTTTTATCAAAATATCTTGAACACTAGGAAACCAAATTTTTGATTTTTTTTTGTAAATAAAGTTTTGAGTTGCTTTAATATGAACAATTCCTTTTAATTCAAATATAGCTTTAGTAATTGCAAAACTTTTTTGATCAATATATAAAACGCCTTCAATACCCAAAACTTTTTTATTTTGTTTAGGTTTAAAATGAATTACTACTGATTTTCCTATGGTATTGTTAACCGTGTCTAATATTTTGTACGAATAATGTTTTAATGCATGGTCAGCAATTGGATTATTGTATTTTGTTCCGGCAATAGTATAAAATGGATTGTAAATTGAAAAATTTTGTAACGTAATTGCTAATAATTCATAAACAGGTTGTTGTAACCCAGCCATTCTTGAAGCTAAAATAATTTCTTTTTTCTTTTTTCTTTTTTGAAATTGAAATTCAGATATCTTTTCAGAAATATATAGATGTTTGTTTTCAATTTCTTTACGGAATTTATAATTAGAAGAATCTAATTTAAAAAATGATTTTTTACCGTTAGCAATTTTGAAAATAGAATCTATTTTCCCTTTAATAGAATCTGGGTTAGCCGTAACTAATATTTTATTATATGCATTAAATTTAAACGAATTTAAACGAGTTTCAATATTGTTTTCTTTTTTATTTTTAATAACAGCACGTATAATTTGTAAAGCTGGATTTTCTTTAGCCGTTATTAATACTTCTTTTAAATTTTCTACAGAAGCTTTTAAAGGGATAATTACATATTTTTTAGAATTGCTTACCGCAACTATTTTTGTAGTATAACCAACATACGATATGGTAATTTTTGTAATAGGTTTTGTACTGTTTATTTGAAAAGTCCCATCAATATCAGTTAAAGTACCATTTGTTTTATTTAAGATTACATTGGCAAAAACTAAAGGATTTTTAGATTTAGAGTCAATAACCTTTCCATTAATTTGATATTGTGAAAATACAGAAAGAGGAAGTAATAGTATTAATAAAAATATATTTTTCATTCAATATTGGATGATGGATGTACAAATATAAGTTAACTCGTTGTGCATTTTAACTTTTTAAACCTACTGTTACGTCAGTTCGAGCCTGCCTGACGGCAAGGCAGGTAATTTTTGATAAAAAATTGTATCGAGAACGGCTGTTTTTAAATAAAAAACCTATTCTCGATACTAATTTTAAGCCTAAAAAGGCTAAAATTCACTCGAATTGA
>NZ_JAKIUR010000071.1 GCF_021647475.1 Lutibacter sp. | reverse complement strand
AACGCATTTGACAAGGTTTTATGCACCAAGATACTAAAAACTGGTCTTTTTTGAACCCTATTTTGGTAATAAAAACAACTAAAAACACTATTAAAACTATCTTCTTGTAATAAAATAGGTTCGACTAGATAACTATTTTAAATTTGTGGAATATAAATACAAGCAACATTTTTACTAAGTTATTTTCTTTGATTTTAAACTAAATCGTAAGACGAGATAGCCTAAAATGCCAGCAATTAAAGATCCCAAAATTACTCCCATTTTTGATGCAGCTATTAAACTATCATTAGTATATGCCAAATTAACTATAAATAAAGACATCGTAAATCCTAGCCCGCCTAAGATACTTACACCTAATAATTGTAAATTATTAACTCCTTTTGGTAAATCTGCTAGTTTTAGTTTTACTGCTATCAAAGAGAAAAACATAATGCCAATAGTATTTCCTAATACCAAGGCTAACGCAATATTCATAGTAATATGACTTGTATTTTCCAATCCATTTAGGCTCAACACTACTCCTGCATTTGCCAAAGCAAAAATTGGCATAATAATATAGGACACCCAACCATGTAACGTACTCTCTAAATGCTGAAGTGGAGAATGCACTTTTTGAGTAATTTTTTCGATAGAATCAACTGCATGTAATTGATTCTTACTCATTAGTTTACTCTTATGTGAACTTTCTTCTTTGAAAAAACTAAGTTTTTTTGTTATTACTTTTAGGTATTCTTTAAAATCTACTTTTCTATTTATTGGAATAGTAAATGCCATTAAAATTCCTGCAATAGTAGGATGAATTCCTGATTTTAAAAACAGTAACCAAACTACAAAACCCATAATAAAATAAAAATATTTAGAATATATTTCTTTATAACTTAAAAATATTAATACACTAAAAATTAACATAGCATAACCTACTAATTCCCATTGAATATTTGCACTATAAAAAATAGCAATTACTAAAACTGCTCCTATATCATCAACAATTGCAAATGCTGTTAAAAATATTTTTAATCCTAAAGGAACACGTTTACCTAATAATTTTAAAATACCCAGAGTAAAAGCAATATCAGTAGCCATTGGTATTCCCCAACCTTCACTTCCAATTTTTCCATTGTTAAGAATTAAAAATATGATTACAGGAAACAACATTCCGCCAATAGCTGCAAAAATAGGAAGCGATGCTTTTCGCAAAGTTGTTAATTCACCAACCAAGATTTCTCGCTTTACTTCTAATCCAATAACAAAAAAGAAAATTGCCATTAAACCATCATTAATCCATAATATTAAAGGTTTTGATAAATAAAAACTTGAATCTGCAAAACCAATAGTAAACTTATGATTCCATAACGCTTCATATATATAACCAAAAGATGAATTCGCCCAAATAATAGCCAAAATAGAACAGGCAAAAAGGATAATACTTGAAGCGGTTTCTAATTTTATAAAACTTTTTAATGAATTACTAATACGTTTCATTTAGTCATTTTTTAATATCTGCGAAATATACAATAATTTTAATTTTTAATACGAAAAACCTCCCAAATGGGAGGTTAATATTAAGTTTAACTCGTTGTGCATTTTAACTTTTTAAACTTACTGTTACGTCAGTTCGAGCCTGCCTGAATTGACGAAATTTTATCATAATGCACAACGGGTTAAGTTTAATATAAAAATACTAAATTATAATTGAGGCCCAGCAGCAATTAATGCTTTACCTTCTTCATTATCACAATATTTTTCAAAATTTTTGATATATAAGGCTGCTAATTTTTTAGCTTTTTCTTCCCATTCTTTTGCATCACTATATGTTTTTCTTGGATCTAAAATATCACTCACTTTTTCTAATGATTTTGGTGCTGTCAAATTCAAATAAGGAATTTTAACCGTTCCAGCTTTATCAATAGAACCATCAATAATTGCATCAATAATTGCACGAGTATCTTTTAATGAAATTCTTTTACCTGTCCCGTTCCATCCTGTATTTACCAAATAAGCTTTTGCATGGTGTTCCTTCATTTTTTTAGCCAATGTTTTTGAATACATGGTTGGGTGCAAGGTTAAAAAAGCCTCTCCAAAAGCAGGAGAAAATGATGGTACTGGTTCCGTAATTCCTCTTTCAGTACCTGCTAATTTAGAGGTAAAACCACACAAAAAATGATATTGAGCTTGAGCATCATCTAAAATAGAAACTGGAGGTAAGACTCCAAATGCATCAGCAGATAAGTATATAATTTTTTTTGCGTGACCAGCTTTTGAAGGTAATACAATTTTATTAATGTAATAAATTGGGTAAGAAACTCTTGTATTTTCTGTAATTGAATTATCACTATAATCTATTTTTCCATGTTCATCAACTGCCACATTTTCCAGTAGTGCATCTCTTCTAATTGCTCTCCAAATATCAGGCTCATTTTCTTCACTTAAATCAATTACTTTTGCATAACAACCTCCTTCAAAATTAAAAATACCATTATTATCCCATCCGTGTTCATCATCTCCAATCAAGTATCGTTTTGGATCTGCAGATAAAGTTGTTTTACCTGTTCCAGATAACCCAAAAAATATTGCAACATCCCCTTTTTCACCAACGTTTGCTGAACAATGCATTGCAGCAATTCCTTTTAATGGCAAATAATAGTTCATCATTGAAAACATTCCTTTTTTCATTTCACCACCATACCAAGTACCACCAATTATTTGAATTTTTTCAGTTAAATTGAACATCACAAAGTTTTCAGAATTTAAGCCTTGTTTTTTCCAATTAGGATTCACAACTTTTGAACCAGCTAAAACTAAAAAATCAGGTTCTCCAAAATTTTCTAATTCATATAAAGAAGGTCTGATAAACATATTGGTTACAAAATGTGCTTGCCAAGCGACTTCCAATACAAAACGGACTTTTAAACGAGTATCGGCATTTGATCCACAAAAGGCATCTACAACATATAATTTTTTTGAACTTGAAAGTTCATTAATCACTAATTCTTTTAAATCTTGGTAAACTTCATTAGATGTTGGTGTATTTACACTATTCCAGTTAATAGTATTTTCAGATACACTATCTTTTACAATGTACCTATCTTTAGGAGAACGACCTGTAAAAACACCTGTTTTTACTGCAACAGCACCTGTTTTAGTTTTCTGTGCTTTATCAAATCCCGTACGGTGATGTGCTATTTCAGATTTATATAATTCTTCGTAAGTTTGGTTGTACATTACTTTTTCATTTCCTACAATTCCCAATACCTTTAAATCTTGGATAATTTTATTTTTAACATTTTTCATATTAAATAAATTTTACTGTTATGAACTTTAATTTAAATCCATTACAAATTTACAAAATTATATCTTGTAACAATTGTGACGAAAGTCATTTTTACCAACAATCTACGATAACGTTTTAGTTACTTATATTGTTGATTATTAGATATATAGTAAATTATTGAAACTATTATTTTTAACGAAAACGCTTTCGATTATTTAATAAAATAAGTCTTATTTTATTTTTTAAAGAAGTATTAAAATGTATATTCGTTTTGTGTCATATTTCATATTTATACGTCATGCTAAACCTGCCTGCCGGACAGGCAGGTTTAGCATGACGAACATTTTATGATTAATTACGGACAATCAAAGTATTAATTATGATTTTTTATAAAAAACCAAAGCCATTTTTAACCAACCAATTATAAAAAGTAAACCTCCTAGCGGAGTTATAAACCAAATAAGTTTTGCAGGAACTCCAAATGTAATTGCATATATGGATCCAGAGAAAAACAAAATTCCAAGTAAGAATAATAATGTTAATTGATTTTTAATTTTTGAAGTAAAATTAACCATGGTATTTACAAACAATAAAACGAGTACATGAAACATTTGATATTTTACTGCCGTTTCAAAACTTTTTAACTCGTAAACTCCTAATTTATCCTTTAAAGCATGTGCTCCAAAAGCACCTAAAATAATAGTAATAGCTCCTAAAATAGAAGTAATTGTTAAATTTTTATTCATTTTATCATAAATTTAAAGCAGTAAATATAAACTTAATACCTTTCATATTCAATTTTAGTATATTTATAAAAACCATTTATTATGATAAAACATTCAGATACTTTAATAACCTTATTTGAAACAAGTTTAATTCATGAAATTTATATAGCAAAAACTTTATTGGCAACCTATAATATTCCTAGCTATGTTTTTGATGAAAACTTAACAACTATTGGCATTCCTAGTTTAGAAGGTTATCGACTAAAAATTAATGAGTTAGATTTTGAAAATGCAAAACAAATTTTAGCAACTACAAAGCACTAAGATAAATAGCTGTTTTTTAAATAATGTGAGCATTTAAATTTGTACATTCGTACTTCAATTTTTGAGTTAAATTTATATAAAAATGCGTACTATTTTGGTAATTGGCGCAGGCCAATCTTCATCGTCCCTTATTACTTATTTACTAAAAAAATCAAGTTCTGAAAATTTGCAGGTTATTGTGGCAGATGTTTCTTTAGAATTAGCGAAACAAAAAATAAACAATCACCCAAACGGAAAAGCAATTACATTAGATATTTTTAATGAAGAAGCTAGAAGAAAAGAAATAAAAAATGCTACCATTATAATATCAATGCTACCGGCAACCCTTCATATTAAAGTAGCAAAGGATTGTATTGAATTTGGAAAGAACCTTATTACGCCATCTTACATTTCTAAAGAAATGAAACAGCTTAATAAAAAAGTAGTTGAAAAAGGATTGGTATTTTTAAATGAAGTTGGATTAGATCCTGGTATTGATCATATGAGTGCTATGCAAGTTATTGATGGCATTAGAGAAAAAGATGGCAATATGTTGCTTTTTGAATCTTTTACTGGCGGATTGGTTGCTCCTGAAAGTGATACTAATTTATGGAATTATAAATTTACCTGGAATCCAAGAAATGTAGTTTTAGCCGGACAAGGTGGTGCCGCAAAATTTTTACAGGAAGGGAAATATAAATACATTCCATACCAAAAATTATTCAGAAGAACTGAAATATTACATATTAATAACTACGGGAAATTTGAAGGATATGCCAACCGAGATTCCTTAAAATACAAGAGTATTTATGGATTAGATGATATTTTAACCTTATACCGAGGAACTATAAGACGTGTTGGTTTTTCAAGAGCTTGGAATGTTTTTATACAGCTTGGAATGACTGATGATAGTTACACCATTGAAGATTCTGAAAATATGAGTTATCGAGATTTCACCAATTCCTTTTTAGCCTATAATCCTAATGATTCGGTTGAATTAAAACTACGTTATTATTTAAAAATTGATCAGGATGATGAAGTTTGGGGAAAATTATTGGAATTAGATTTATTTAATCCGAACAAAAAAATTGGACTAAAAAATGCTACACCCGCCCAAATTCTTGAAAAAATATTAAAAGAAAGCTGGACTTTAGAAAAAGATGATAAAGATATGATTGTAATGCAACATCTTTTTGGATATGAAGTTAATGGTAAAAAAGAACAAATTAAAAGCAGTATGGTTTGCATAGGCGATGATCAAACTTATACTGCTATGGCAAAAACCGTTGGTTTACCTGTTGGAATTGCAACTTTAAAGATATTAAATGGAGAAATTAAAACTCCTGGAGTTCAATTACCAATTAGCAAAGAAATTTATGAACCTATTTTAAGCGAATTAAAAGAAAATGGAATTATTTTTACTGAAGAAAAAATGTCCTATTTAGGTTATAATCCCGAAAATGTGGTAGGGTAATTTATAACCTAAAAACAATCATTATAAATGTTTAAAAATAAAAGAGATTTAGTATTTGTAGTTTGTCTAGTATTAATTCACCTTTTATTTTTTGGTTTTGCCGTATTTCAAAACAATTATTATCCTATTTCCGGATTCAAAAACCTACATATTGATCCATACCAATATTTAACCGAAGCTAAAAATATTATAGAACACGGTATTTTTTATTGTGACGATTTAAGCAATCCTATTAATTTTGATTACTACACTTTACGCCCACCAGTATATCCCTTGTTTTTATCCTTGTTTTATCTATTTAAAGCACCTTTATTTGTTATTATATTCTTCCAAAATATCATTTCGATAATATCTATATATTTAGTTAGAAAAACGCTTTTTCTTTTTAATTATAAAACAAAATACGATGTTATATTTATAATTCTGTTAGCCTTAACACCATCACAATTTATTTATGCCAATACCATTTTTTCTGAAGTTATATTTCAATTTTTTATTGTGTTAATGTTTAGAAATGCATTACTTTTTATCTATTTTAAAGAAAAAAAATATTTAATTTGGTACAGTTTTGCCTTAATTTTAGCTGCATTTACAAAACCAGTTATGTATTTGTTTGTTATCCCTAGTTTAATTTATATGGTATATTTATCTTATAAAATAAAAAAATGGTATCCTGCAATCTTATCAATTTTACCTGTTTTAGCTATTTTTTTAATGTTAACTTGGAATTATAAGCGAACAAATAAATATCAGTATTCTAGTATTCAAACCATCAACCTTTTAAATTATAATACACGCCTTTTTTTGATGAGTAAAAAGGGCTACGCTTACGCGGATAAATTTATAGATAGCATTCACAATAATGCTAATAAAATTCAAGATTACGCCAAACGGACAACTTATTTAAACAAAGCTAGTAAAAATTTTCTGAGCAAAAATTTAATTAGTTATGGTTTTTATCACCTACAGGGAAGTGTATATGCAATTTTAGACCCTGGTAGATACGATATTTCTAATTTCTTTTTACTCAATACTAAAAACGTAAATCAGAAAGGTATTTTATATCATCTAAATAATGGTGGAATAATAAGTGTTTTAAAATTTTTAGTCAGTACTTATTCTATTCCACTACTGCTAATTTTAGGTTTGATTTTATTTCTTAATGTTTTTAAGTTGTTGAGTTTAGTTCTGTTTATCTTGAATAAGAGAATCAATTTAAATTTTAAAATTATAGTTTTGGGCCTGTTGCTTTATATTATTTTATTAGCTGGTCCGGTAGGTGCTTCTAGATATTTTATGCCATTGGTACCCCTTATTATTGGTGTCATTTTAATTGATAATGTGTTAATAAAAAAGTTATTTAATAAAATTAATATGTTTAAAAACAGGTCTTCTAATGAAAAATAAAACCCTAAAAACAGCTATAATAATTGGGGCAGGACCTGCGGGCTTAACAGCTGCTTTTGAATTGCTAAAGCACACTGATATTAAACCAATTGTTGTAGAAATGTCTAGCGATATGGGTGGTATTTCTAAAACAGTAAATTATAAGGGAAATAGAATGGATATCGGCGGTCATCGCTTTTTCTCAAAATCACAACGTGTAATGGATTGGTGGCAAAATATTTTACCTATTCAAAATGACACAAAAAGTGATTTTATAAATATAAATTATCAAGGTAAAGAGAATAAAATTTTATTAAATAAAAAGGGAAATTCAATAAAATTATCTGATAAGGTTCTATTGATTAGAAAACGTGTTTCACGCGTTTTTTTTCTACAAAAGTTTTTTAAGTATCCTATTTCTTTAAGCTTTCAAACACTTTCAAAATTAGGATTTATAACCACACTTAAAATTGGTTTTAGCTATTTGTTGATTAGATTATTTCCAATAACTAAAGAAACCTCTTTAGAAGATTTTTTTATCAATCGATTTGGTAAAACACTTTACCTTACCTTTTTTAAAGACTATACCAAAAAGGTTTGGGGTAAGTCGTGTAAATAAATTCCAGCCAAATGGGGTGCACAACGCATTAAAGGTGTTTCTGTTAGTAAAGCACTGCAACATGCATTAAAACAGGTGGTTTCTAAAAAGAAGGGAATAAGTCAAAATAACACAGAAACGAGTTTAATAGAAAAATTTTTATATCCCAAATTTGGACCGGGACAGATGTGGAATGAAGTTGCTAGAATTGTTAAAGAAAAAGGAGGTGAAATTTTAATTAATTCAAAAGCTACAGAAATTGTTTTAGAACAAAACAGGATTAAAAATATTATCATTACTAATGTTTTAAACAATAAGCAAACAACCTTAATTGGTAATTATTTTTTTTCTACCATGCCAGTAAAAGAATTGATAAATAGCTTAAAACCAAAACCGCCCAAAAGTATTGTAGAAGTTGCCAATAATTTACAATACAGAGATTTTATAACCGTAGGACTCCTACTAAAAAATCTAAAAATAAAACAATCTCCAAAAAATAAAAATGGAAATAATTTAATAAAGGATAACTGGATTTACATCCAAGAAAAATCTGTTAAAATAGGGCGTTTACAAGTGTTTAATAATTGGAGTCCACATTTGGTTAAAAATCCCGATAATGTGTGGTTAGGCTTAGAGTATTTTTGTAATGAAGGTGATGATTTATGGCAAAAAAACGATAAAGATTTTATAAAATTTGCCATAGACGAACTGACTTCAATAAACATTATTGAAAAGGAAGCCGTATTGGATGCTACCATAATTAAAATGCCAAAAACATATCCAGCCTATTTTGGCAGCTACAATAGATTTGATGAAATTAAAAATTACACTAATACTATCGAAAATTTATTTTTAGTTGGTAGAAATGGTATGCATAAGTATAACAATCAGGACCACTCAATGCTAACGGCTATGACGGCCGTAGAAAATATAAAAAACAATATAATTTCTAAAAATAATATTTGGGCTATAAATACAGAGCAAGATTATCACGAAGAAGCTTAATCTACATCTTTAGATAAAAATCTTTCACCAAATTTTTATAAGCATTGGTACATTTATGACGTGTGATTTCTATAATCAATTCATCAATTTCTATTTCAGTTTTAGTTTTTGAAAATTGCAATAAACTTCTTTTTATAGCTGTGTTTTCATTTCCTTTAACTCTAGTTATTCTATTTGGAACTAATTTATTTTGAGCTGCTATTTTAATAAAATTAACTTCTTCTTCAAAAGGAATAATAAAAGCACAAGTTCCTGTATCACTTAAAAGTTTTGAAGTTCCATACAATAACTCTTCAAATGATAGACTTTCATTATGCCGAGCCAAAGCTCTATCTCTATTTAATTCTTTATAGGTTGAAGTATAAAAAGGAGGATTAGAAATAATTAAATCGTATTTATCTTCTATTTCTTCAGTAAATTGTTGAAACGATGCATGGTAACAAAACAATCGATCTCCCCAATCGCTATTCTCAAAATTTTCGACCGTTTGTAAATATGCATTTTCATTTAATTCTACTGCATCAATAGTTTCAGCAAAAGAACGCTGTGCCAACATTAAAGCAATTAGTCCAGTTCCTGAACCCACATCTAAAATAGTATTTAATTCGTTTTTTAAATTTACCCAAGCTCCTAATAAAACAGCATCAGTACCCACTTTCATTGCTGTTTTATCTTGTTGAATTGTAAATTGTTTAAACTTAAAAGATTTGTTGGACATTTAATAAAATGTTTGAATTATTATGAACAATATAAAATAATTTATATGATAATTAGACTCTATAAAAAGAAATTATTTGTCTATAATTTTAGAGTAAAGCTTAATAAGCACTTTTTTATCTTCCGCTATATTTTTTAATTATATGCACTCCATGCATATTTCATCTCAATCATTTTACTATAAAAATAGTTACATGCATTTTCTTCTGATAAAAATTTTTTATAATTATTTTTACCTCCTCTTTCATCAAAATAATAAAATTCCCAATAAGAATCTTCAACAGTTACTAAATAAAATCTATCGGGCAATAATCCTTTTTTAAGTGAATAATATCGTTTTGGGACTTTTAGTTCATCAAGTTTAATTTCTAACTCTTTGCTATTCATTTAACTATTTTTTTATGAGTTGCTCTACTTCTTCTGCTATTTTTTTAAATTTTATTTCTATTCGTAGATTATTAATTAATTCTATTTTTTTCATCTTGATTACTACCTTTATGCTTTTTACCTTTAATTTTATTATTACCTAAACGATAAGTTAGTGAAAAATTTAACCTTCTATTATCATAATAATTACTAAAAGTCGTTTTTTATATTATTGCTATTATAAGATATGTAAGTTGGGCGGTTTGTTTTTAAGATATCAGAGCCACTTATATTTAAAATCCACCTTTTATTTAGCGATAACACTTTAAAACTAATATCTAATTGTGAATAGGCATTTGCATTATCTAAATCACTTGCTTCGGGAAATTGATACCAGTAATTAATAGACGCAAACACTGTTTTATTTGTATTTAAAATAAAAGAATTATTAGAGCTTAAATAAGTTGTAAATCCTTTGTTTTCTGCTTTTACTTCTGGGATTGTAGATGTTGCTTTTAGATAATATAAATATATTGAGTTAGTCATTTAGTTACCGTATATTTATCTCTTTAAACAAAGAGATATGGAACAATTTAAAGGGCAAGATATACTAAACTTTATAAAAGAACTACCAAATGATGATGCTTGTAAAGCCTATTTAGCTAAAATAAAGTGGCAAGATGGTTTTACTTGTAGTAAATGTGGAGGTACAAAAGGTTGTGAGAAGTCAGG
>NZ_JAKIUR010000013.1 GCF_021647475.1 Lutibacter sp. | reverse complement strand
GCACCACAAATAACCGAAATTATTCCGATTAGAAGGATGTCAATTAAGTTATGAAGTTGGTTTATATGGCTCCTAGGATCTTCTACTTGCGTAAAAATACTTACTATTTTACTACTTGATGTCATTGATGTAAATTATTGATTATCAGTATAATATACAAATAATTAATAACTTTGACAACTATAAATCAACTGATTATCTAGCTTTTATCAAAGAAAAAGTGTGAGTTTGCCCTGAAAACTACAATAAAAAACTTGTTTTCTAAAGTATTGATAGTATATTTGCACTCGCAATAATGGAAATACATTATTGACCTGGTAGCTCAGTTGGTAGAGCACCTCCCTTTTAAGGAGGTGGTCCTGGGTTCGAGCCCCAGCCAGGTCACAAAAAGTTGAGTTTAAAAGCTTAACTTTTTTTATTTATATTAGTTATTTTTATGCACATATGGCGGAATTGGTAGACGCGTCAGCTTGAGGGGCTGGTGAACAATTGTTCGTGCAGGTTCGACTCCTGTTATGTGCACTTTTTAAACTTAACTTTTTGAATATCTATCTGTTATAAAATTTATTTTTTGGATTTCATAAAAAATAGTGTATCTTGCAATCATAAAATCTCAATATTTATTTAAACTCCTTTAAATAAAATTACCTCAATTTTTTAACCTCAATAGTTTGATATCACAATTAATGCGATATATTTTTATTACTAACTTAAATTTTTAACTAATGAGAACAAACAAATTATGGTTATCAATTCTACTTTTAGGAGTTTTATTGATAACAAACACAGGAATTTCACAAGAAAAAAAGAGTTATCAAATGGTTGAACTAACCTACATGCTACCTAAGATTGGCATGGAAAAGGCATTTGTGAAAGCCGTTAAAGAACACAATCAAAAGTTTCACAGCCAAGATCCTTATAAAGCCAGTTTAGACAGAATTGTTACTGGACATTATGCTGGTTGGTACGTTTGGGTTATGGGATCAACCATGTTTAATCAATTAGATGCACGTCCAAATAAGGGAACTCATAATGATGATTGGGATAAAAATGTGTCACCTACTGTGAAAAACTATGGAATGGTTGAATATTGGAGAAAAAACGATAAATTAAGTTTTAAAGCTAATGATAATACGCCTGCATTAGAAAATATTTGGTTTATAAAGGTTAAAGAGGGAAGTTATTATAGATTTAAAGATGTAATCAAAAAATTTAAAGATGCATTTGAGAAAAAAGGTGATAATTTTTTCATTTATAATAACCAATTTAGACAAGATGATGGTAGAGATGTTGCTATAGTATGGACTATGAATTCTTGGGCTGATATGGATGATGAAGATGGTGGAATCAAAAAATATTATGAAGAAGTAAATGGTGAAGGAAGTTGGATAAATGCCATAAAAGAATGGGATGCAGTAACTGAATCTATTAAAAGTGAAGCATGGGAAATAGGGGTTGACAAATAGCAATATTTTTCAAAAAAAGCCAGTATTAATACTGGCTTTTTTAAATTTACACTGTTTGTGATATCCTGCTTTTTATAATAACGAACTTTAGTAATAGTTAGTTACCTATAAATATTAATTAGAAAAGTAAATAAACACTATTCTCAACTTGACTGTCTATGCATAAATTTATACATTATCACTAATTTTAGACAAAATTTTCAACTAAAATTACTATACTTGCATATGCTAAAAAGAATTATATATTTCGCTTTTGTATTATCCTTTTTAAATGGATTTTCACAAGAACCTAAATCAAATGATACCATCAATCCTACAACATTTTCAGTTGCTTTAAAAGGACAAGTGATAGATAATTTATCTAAAAGACCATTGGCCGGAGCTAATATTTTCAATTTGAATTCTGTAATTGGTTCGGTTACTGATGACAATGGAAAATTTGAAATTGAAACTAAAGCTAATGATACTATTTATATTTCTTATTTAGGATTCCAATCTATTAAACTTAAAATTACACATGATTTATTAAAAGGAAATGAACTTGTAATTGAATTGCATCAAAAAACGGAACAATTAAAAGAAGTTGTTGTTAATGCTCATAAATTAATAGGTGTTTTAGAAATTGACGCAAAAAATGTTCCTAAAGATAAATATGCTAGAATTCATATTAATGGATTACCTCAAACCTATGAAGTTGGTGTTAGACATAGTAAAGAGTTTAATTCTCCAGTAGATGCCTTATTTAAGCCAATAGATTTTGTATATAATTTGTTTGGTAAAAAACCTAAACAACTTAAAAAATTGAGAAAGCTAAAAAATGATGACCATTTACGTTCTATGTTAGAAGCTAAATTTAATAGAGAACTAATGATGGAATATTTAGATATGGATGCTACCGAGCTAAATGATTTATTAAACCAATGTAATTATTCTGATTATTTTATTAAATCAGCCAGTGACTTACAACTTATTGAAGCTGTACTACTTTGTTACGAAAATTATAAGGCAATTAAAAAAGGAAGCACTATAAAGAAAGAAAATTAAAAAAAATAAATAGTTAATAATTAGGACCTTAATGTAGATTCTCTAACTACTAAATTTGTTTTAATTTCCACAGTTTTATTAATAACTTCATTTTCATTATTAATTTCATCAATTAAATATTTCACAGCAGTTTTACCAATTTTATTTCCTGGTTGGTCAATTGTGGTCAATTTAGGTTCAATAATAATGGAATTTTCTGAATTACTAAATCCCGCAACTGCAATTTCTTCTGGAATTTTTATTCCGTGATTTCTTAGAGTTTTTATAACACCTATTGCTGTTCCATCTGTAATTGCAAAAATTGCATCAGGCTTTTCTTTAAGGCTCAACAAAATACTTGTAAACCGTTTACCTTGATGCATAGATATATCCGAAGCACTTAAAATAATTTTTTCATCTACAGGTAATTTGTATGTTTTTAAGGCTCTTAAATATCCATTAAACCTTAATTCAGATATTAATGAATTTTCAAATTCTTTAATAATGGCAATTCGCTTTTTTCCTAAATTAATTAAATGTTCAACTACTCTAAAAGCAGCGTCTTCATCATCAATTACAACTTGAGTACAAGGCACCTTTTTAGAAACTTTATCAAAAAGCACTAATGGTATTTGTTCTCTAATTTTTATAATTTCATCTACTTCAACTGTTTTCCTAGTTAAGGATAATAAAATTCCATCAACTCCAAATTGCATCATAGTTTGCAACATTTCAGTCTGCTTAGTTTCATTATTCCTAGATTCAGAGATGATAACTTTAAACCCTTCAATTTCAGCTTCTCTAATAATTCCTTTAAGTAAAGTTGCCGTAAAATAATGTGAAATATCTGGTACAATTACCCCAATTATGTTTGTTTTATGAGCTCTAAAGCCCTTGGCAAATAAATTAGGAACATAATTTAATTTTTTTGCAATATTTAAAACTTTTGTTTTAGTTTGTTCACTTATATCTGGATGGTTATTTAATGATCTTGAAACTGTTGAAATTGAAATACCCAACTCGTTTGCGATTTTTTTTAGGGTGGTTACATTTTTTTTTGACATTTTAGTAAACTTATATTTACAAAGGTATAACTATTTTTGATTATGCAACCGTTTGCGAAAACGTTTGCGTATTATAACATCTAAATTAGTGATTACAATTATTTAATATTAATATAATTTTGATTAAAATATTAACAGAATATTAATTCAAACTACACACTTATGAAAAAATACTTAACAGTACTTTTATTATTAATAGGTTCTTTAGGCTTTGCACAAACAGTTATTCAAGGAACTATTACAGATCAATCAGGTAATCCATTACCTGGAGTAAATGTTGTAATTACAAATACAACGGAAGGAACAACCACTTCTATGGATGGGAAATATGAACTTTCTACAAATCAAAGTGGCATGCAAGAAATTAAAGCAATGTATGTTGGCTTTATAACAGCATCCAAAAAAGTAAATTTATCAGAAAACACTTCTGTTAATTTTTCTTTAAAAGAGAGTGTAGAAAGTTTAGATGCCGTTGTATTAACCGCAACTTCTACATTTAGATCTCAAAAACAATCTCCTTTATCTATTTCATCTTTCAAAGCTAAAGCACTTACAAGATTAAATGCAAATAGTATGGCAGATATTGTTAATAATATACCAGGTGTTGTAGCCGATGGTGGCGGTGGAGAAGGTGCAACAAACATCTTTATAAGAGGTTTGCCTTCTGGTGGTCAAAATGACTTTTCACCTATTGAGTTTGATGGGTTTACATTAGCTGGTTATGGATTAAGTTCTACGGCTGGTGATGTTTATGCAAGAGTAGACCAAGGTGTAAAAGGAGTTGAATTTGTACGAGGTGGATCTTCAATTCTTTATGGAGCAGGTTCTACTGCAGGTATTATCAACTATATTTCAAAAACTGGAGATACCAATGATGAAAATATAATTAATATTGAAGAAGCTGATGGTGGTAGATTAAAAACGGAATTTTATACAGGTGGTAAATTAGGAAGCGAAGATTCTAATACTTATTACGCATTGTCTGGATGGTTACGTAAAGATGATGGACCATTAAATTTTGGAGTGCCTTCTGAAGGATACCAATTTAGAGCTAATTTAAAAAAGAAATTTGAAAATGGTTCATTTACTTTTTACACCCAATTCATTAATGATAAACAACAATTTCTATTAGGTCTTCCATTAGATGGTACTTCAAGAGAAAGAATAACTGGAAATGATGGTAATATAGTTTATCAATTAAACTCGGAGTATTTAAGAAATACTAGTTTCTTAACACCTGCAGGAGAATACAGAAGTCCTATTGCAGATGGTATCCATACTAAAGGATTTTATGCCATGGGTGTTTTTGATTATAATTTAGAAAATAATTGGAAAATGAAAGCAAAAATGAAAGCTTCTAGTTATGTAAGTGATTTTTCTTTATATGTTGGAGCAAACGGAAGTGCTAATACTCCTGTATCCTTAAATGATTATTTAACAATACATGGTTATCCAAATGCTACCAATGTAAATGCTTCTTATGTAGGAGGTACTGCTTTAGGTGCTAATGATAGAGTTATTGACAACTTACAAGTGGATAGAAATCGTCCTATTACAGATTATACAGGTGAATTTAGCGTAACAAAAAAAAAAGTAGGAGATCAAGTTGAACATAATATTACTGCAGGAACCTATTTAGCTTATACTGAAGGAGAAGATAATAACTATCAATTTAGAACATTATCAGCTTGGAATAATGATCCTCAAATGGTAAATCTTTCTTTTACAGATGAATTAGGGAATGATGTAACTTTTTCTGATACAGGATTAACTGATAGAATTGGAATGACCGCAAATAAATTTTTAAGTCAAGAAAGAGCTGCTTTTTATTTTACGGATGAAATGATTTTAAATAAATGGAGAATAGATGTTGGATTTAGATTAGAAAATCAAAAAGCTAGAAGAGAAAACGGGGCTTTAGCATCTGCTCAAGTTTATACCAATCCAACGTTAACCTCAAGTCTGCAAAATGTTAAATATGCCACTGGTGCCTTTACAAGAGCTAAGGTTAACACTACTGGTTTTGCAGCATCATTAGCCGCATTATATACTATTAATGATAATTTAAATGCTTATGCTAACTTTTCAAAAGGATATTTCTTTCCTTTAGTAAGAAGTATAAACGTAGTTAGTAATAATGTTGTTGCTGGAGATTATAAACCTGAAGACATTTATCAAGCTGAAATGGGTTTGAAATTTGGTACTTCAAAATTTTCTGGAACTTTTGCAGGATATTACACAACCCTAACGGATAGAGTTGCAATTCAAAGACTGAATTATGGTGGAAGTATTGGTACTGTTGATGGAATCAAAACAATTCAAGATACTAAAACAATTGGAGTTGAAACTTCTTGGAATTGGAAATTTGCTAATAATTTATCATTCAATGGAAACTTCACTTTTCAAGGTCATGAACTTAATAAAGATGAAAGAACAGTACTTCAATCAGGTACAGTTGATGGTGTTGCTTTAGTTGCTGGTACAGTAACTAATGGTGCAAATGTGGGTAACAAATTAAGAAGACAACCACGAGTTTTATCATTACTTAGATTAGATTATGACAATAGCAAATTTGATAGTTTTGTTTCTGCAAATGTAAGAGGAAGTCAATTTAATGATGACGCAAATCTAGTTAAATTAGATGGATTTACTGTGATAAGAATTGGAGCAGGTTATACAATTCCATTTAATGAAAATAATAGCTTAAGGTTAGGTTTTTCAGTTTATAACTTGTCTAATAGTCAAGGATTATCAGAAGGAAATCCAAGAGCTTTTGCTCAATCTAGTACTGGAGAATTTTTTAATGGTAGACCAATTTTACCAAGAAGAACTTTCATAAATGCAACTTTTAAATTTTAAAATTTGATTTAATTAATGTTTCTCACCATCTAATTAAATTTGGATGGTGAGTTTTTTTTAATTGTTAATTTTATTACAAAATATAGATCTTCAATTACCTATATAAATTTTTTATAAATGAACCTTACTATTGCACTTTGTCACTTTAGAGTTGGAGAAACCGATGGGGTTTCTTTAGAAATGGACAAATGGAAAGCCGTTTTAGAAAAAATGGGATATCAAACCCATTATATTGCAGGCTCAGAAGGTTTATTAAGTGATGTGCATATAATTGAGGAGCTTCATTATAACAATGCTATCAATAATATGCATGTAGAAAATGCGTATGTGAAATTTCATTCTTTTCCTGATGAATGGTCTTTTAAAGAATCTATTGGAAAGTATGCAAAATCAGTAGAGAAAAAATTGATAGCTATTATCAATAAAAATAATATTGATGTTTTAATAGTAAACAACATATTCTCGCTAGGATGGAATTTAGCAGCAGGAATAGGCTTTTACAACGCTATTAAAAAAACTTCCGTTAAATGTATTTGTCATCATCACGATTTTTACTGGGAACGAGAAAAATACAGCAACCCAACTTGTTCATTTGTTCAAGATTATTTAGATGAATATTTTCCACCTATTCATCCAAGAATTAAGCACGTTGTAATTAACAGCATTGCAAAAAATAAATTAAAAAGAAGGAAAAATATAGAAAGTACCATTGTTCCAAATGTTTTTAATTTTGATAATGATTGGAAAATAGATAATTATAATGAAGATTTTAGAGCTTCGTTTGGAATTAAAAATAACGACTTAATAATTTTACAAGCAACAAGAATTGTAAAACGGAAAGGCATTGAATTGGCTATAGATTTTGTTTCTGAATTAACAACTAACAAACATCAACTAATTGGTAAAAAATTATATAATAATAAAATTTTTGATGAAAAAAGCTCCATAATATTTTTATGGACAGGATTAAATGAAGACGAATCTTATTTTAATCAAATTGTAAAATATGCAAAGAAAAAGAATGTGACCTTAAAAATTGTGAGCAATTATATTGACCATGAAAGATCATTTATGAACAATGTAAAAAAATATTCATTGTGGGATGCCTATGCCAATTGTGATATGGTAACTTATACAAGCCTATTAGAAGGTTGGGGAAATCAATTTATAGAAGCATTGGTCGCAAAAAAAATAATTATTAGTTATCAATATCCAGTTTTTGAAAAGGATATTCTTCCACTTAATTTTAATACTATTGATTTAGGAAATATGCATACCCTAAAAGAAGATGGATTAGCAGCCGTTTTACCTAAAATTATTGAGAATGCATCAAATAAAACCATAGATATTCTTTTAAGTAAAGCTAAATATTCGCTTGCTGTTAATAAAAATTACAACATAGGAAGACAAAATTTATCATTAGAAACTTTAGAAACGAAATTAAAATCAATTTTAGAAAATGAAAAATAAGGCTAAACAAATACTAAATGATAATTGGAGAGATGGCTATACTGTTCCTTGTAAAGATTTGTATCCTTTTCAATGGCTTTGGGATTCTGGATTAATTGCAATTGGATATGCACATTACGATATGTCAAAGGCAAAAAAAGAGCTAGAAACCTTATTAAATGCTCAATGGAAAAATGGTTTTATTCCGCATATGATATTTCATAAAAAAAGTGAAACCTATTTTCCAGGTCCAAATTTTCATAGTGCAATTTTACATCCAAATTCTAACAAAGATTATCCTTCAACGGGGCTTACCCAACCACCTATTTTAGGATTTGTTTTAGAAAAAATTTATCAAATAGCTAACAATAATGAGGGCGTTTTAAATTTCATCAAAACAGTTATTGATAAGGTGTATTTGAACCATCAATATCTATATGAAAATAGGGATTTAAATAATGAAGGATTACTTTATATTTATCATAACTGGGAATCTGGCACAGATAATTCTCCTGCCTGGGATGCTATATGGGAAACTATGAATCCAACAGAATATTCATTTGAAAGAAGAGATACAACTCATGTAAATCCTGAACAAAGACCAACTAAAAGAGAATATGACCATTATTTATATATGATTGACCTTGCCAAAAGTGTGAATTATAACGATGCAAAAATTGCTGAAATTTCTCCTTTTTTGGTTCAAGATCCATTATATAACTCCATGTTAATTAAGTCAAATAACTCATTAATAAAATTGTATGAACTCATTGGAGGAAATTCAACTAAAGTTGAACAGCTTAAAAAATGGCAAGAAAAAAGTATCACATCATTTAACAATAAATTATTTAATAAAGAATTAGGAGCGTATATTTATTACGATTTAAGGAATGATAAACCTATTAATGTGATAAGTTCATCCTCCTTTGCTCCTTTATATGCTGGGATACCAGCTAAAAAACAAGCTGCTCAATTAGTTAATACTTTGACTACAAAATTTGGAGGAGAAGACTTATATTTATGTGCATCATTTGATCCAACAAGTGAAAAATTTGATCCTAAAAAATATTGGAGAGGTCCTGTTTGGATAAATTTAAACTGGCTTTTATATTATGGTCTTCAAGATTATGGGTATCATGATTTAGCTCAAAAAATTAAATCTGATACTATTGAAATTTTGGAAAAAGTTGGATTTTACGAATATTTTGATCCTAGAAAATCTGAATATAACAAAAACATAAAAGGATATGGAGGCTCTGATTTTTCTTGGAGTGCATCCCTTTTTCTCGATTTAATAAATAATTAATAAATCTTAAAACTACTATATGAATTGGTTAGACTATACGATAATAATTATATATATAATTTCATTCCTAGGATTAGGTTTCTTTTTTAAAGAAAATAAAAATTCTAAAGATTACTTTTTAGGAGGAAGAAGCATGAGTTGGTTTCCTTTAAGCTTATCAACTATGGCAACTCAATTATCTGCAATAAGTTTTATTTCTGCTCCTGCTTTTGTTGGTTTAAAATTGGGTGGCGGAATGAAATGGTTATCGTTTGAATTTGCCGTTCCTTTAGCTATGATTTTTATCATGGTTTTTATAATTCCGCCATTGTTTAGATCGGGTGTTGTAAGTATTTATGAATATGTTGAAAAACGATTTAGCGTTTCTACACGGTTAATTTTAAGCGTTGTTTTTCAAATAAGTAGGGCGTTAGGTACTGGGGTAATGGTGTACACAGTTGCTATTATTTTGCAATCCGTATTAGATATTGATTATGCGTATACTATATTAATAATTAGTGTTATTACCATTATATATTCTTGGCAAGGTGGTATGAAAGCTGTTGTTTGGGGTGATGCCATTCAAATGATTATTCTATTCGCTGGACTTATAGTAAGTCTTTATTATGGTTGGCACTTGCTGAATGAATATGGTGGATTACCAAATGGTTTTGAACCAGATCGTTTACAAGTAATCAATTATAATTTAGGTATAGGAAAAAATAGCGAATACGGTCTTTTACCAATGATTGTTGGTGGTTTCTTTTTATATGTTTCTTATTACGGATGTGATCAAACCCAAGCCCAAAGATTGTTATCGGCTAAAGATGAAAAAACTATAAGAACTTTATTAATGGCTAATGGATTATTCCGTTTTCCTGTAGTTTTTATTTATAGTTTTATGGGATTAGTAATTGGAGGTTTGGTTGTTTTAGCTCCAGATTTTTCTGCGGATATAGCACATGCAACCATGAAATATTTTCCAGCAGAATATGCAAAATATGGATTAAAACCAGATTTAATGATACCGGTGTTTATTGTTAAATACCTTCCAAACGGACTTATTGGTTTATTAATGGTTGGTATTTTGTCCGCAGCCATGTCATCTCTTAGTTCTACCGTAAATTCACTTTCTGCCGTAACGGTTGAAGATTTTTTTAATAGAGGTGTTAAAAAACTTGAACCTAAAAAATATATGTTTATTTCTAAAACTGCCGTTATTTTTTGGGGAGCAATTTGTGTTGCGAGTTCCTTTCTATTTGGGGGAAGTCAAAGTGCCGTTATTGAAATTATAAACGCCATAGGCTCGGTATTTTACGGACCTGTATTAGCTACTTTTTTATTGGCTTTTTTCTCTAAAAAAGTAAATTACATTGGTATGAATACGGGAATTATAGTAGCTGTTTTAATTAATCTAGTCTTATCAAAAACCATTCAAGAAATGTTTCATATCGATTTAGGAATTGAGGTTTTTTGGATATGGCTCAATTTTACAGGTATTGCAATAGCGGTTGGCGTGGCCTATTTAGTAAGTGCATTAACAAAAGATATTCCTATTAAAAATATTTCTGGCATGAGTATTACTATTAAAAAATCAGATTTTTTAATTAAAGAGGTTTACATTTTAGTCCTGTTTTTTATAGCCATTTTAATTTTAAGCTATTTCATTCCAATGCTTTTAGGATAATTTAATGTATTAATATAATAATTATGAAAATGATAAAACCCAAAGATAAAGAATTGATAAAAGAAGAATTAACTTCTTTATACGGTGATAAAGTTGATTGGCTATTAGAAAACATAGACAAATTACTATCAAAATATGCACCTTTAAATTCATTTAAAAATAACTTATTAAATGAAAAAGATGTTATTTTAATTACGTACGGAGACACCATTCAACAAAAGGGAAGTTCATATTTACAAACCCTAAATAAATTTATAAATAAGTACAGTCTTCCTGAAATTAATACTACCCATATACTTCCATTTTTCCCTTACACTTCTGATGATGGTTTTTCTATTACAGATTATTTTAAAGTAAATCCTGACTTAGGTTCTTGGGAAGATATTTCTGAAATAGCAAAAAACAGTAATTTAATGTTTGATGCCGTTGTAAATCATATGTCTAAATCTTCAAATTGGTTTCAGTCTTTTTTGAAAGGAGAAAAGGATTTTCAAGATTTTTTCATAGAAGTAGATTCTGAAACAGATGTTTCTAAGGTAACACGTCCAAGAGCATCACTTTTGTTAAATCCTTTTAAAGATGAAAAAGGAAATGAAAAATATATTTGGACAACCTTTAGTGAAGATCAGGTAGATTTAAACTTTAAATCGCCACAGGTTTTTATTAAAGTACTTGAAGTACTGCTATTTTATGCTAGTAAACAAGCTAAGTTTATTCGTTTTGATGCGGTAGCTTTTTTATGGAAAACTATTGGAACAAACTGTATTCATTTACCTGAAACACATAGTGTAATTCAGCTTTATAAAAAGATTACTAAAGTTATAAATCCTAATATTTATTTTATTACTGAAACTAATGTACCTCATCAAGAAAACATTTCTTATTTTGGAAATGGTTTTAATGAAGCAGATTTGGTTTACAATTTTACTTTAGCTCCTTTACTAGTTTATGCTATGATGAAAAAGGATGTTAAAGTTCTTACAAAATGGGCTACCTCTATAAAATTACCAAGTAACAAAGTTTGTATGTTCAATTTTACAGCAAGTCATGATGGTATTGGTGTTCGCCCATTACAAAATATTATTTCTGATACTGAAATTAATGAATTAGCAGCATGGACATTGAGTCATAATGGCGAAGTTTCTTACAAAAATAATGAAGACGGATCGCAATCTCCTTACGAACTTAATTGTAATTTTTTAGATATTTTAAGTGATGAAGAGGATAATAATCAAACTCGAGCAGCTAAAATGTTACTTACGCAATCTGTAATGATTGCTATGCCTGGAATTCCAGGAATTTATATCCACTCCTTAATTGGTTCTCAAAATGATTATGAAGGTGTTAAAAAATCAGGAATTAAAAGAAGAATAAATCGCGAAAAATTAACGTATAATGCTGTTGAGAAGGAACTTGAAACCGAAAATTCTATAAGAAAAATAGTATTTGGCAAGTATAAAGAACTTTTAGCCATAAGAACAAAAGAACAAGTTTTTAATCCTTTTGGAAATGCCAAATATTTTGCTTTTAAAAATTCTGTTTTTGTCATAAAAAGGACATTTAAAGATGATGTTTTATATGCCTTATTTAATTTCAGTGGTAAATCCATTAAAATTAAGGCTTTATCTAAAGAAGTTTATGATTTAATAAAACATAAAAATATTTCTAATGCTTATTGGAAAATAAATGCATATAGTTTCCTTTGGCTTAAAAACAGTTAAATATAATTGCAATTATGAAAGTTATTATAGCACCAGATAAATTTAAAGGTTCATTAACAGCTATTGAAGTTTGTAATGCTGTAGAAAAAGGTATAAAAAAAGCAGATCCATCCATTGAAGTTATAAAGCATCCTATAGCAGATGGTGGCGAAGGAACTTTAGATATTTTGGATTACTATTTTAAATTAAAAACAATTGATGTAAAGGTTCACAACCCACTTTTTAAGATAATATATTCAAACTATAAGGTTTCTAAAGATGTTGCATATATTGAAATGTCAAAGGCTTCTGGCTTGCAATTGCTAAGTAAAAAAGAACAAAATTGTTTTTACACTTCATCATTTGGAACTGGTGAATTAATATTGGCTGCTATTGAAAAAGGATTTAAAAATATTGTGTTATTTATTGGTGGAAGTGCTACAAATGATGCTGGAATTGGGATGGCTTGTGCGTTAGGTTATTCATTTTATAATAAGCAAGGAATAAAAATTAAACCAATTGGAAAAGAATTAATAAATATTAACAAAATTGATTCTAAAAATTTAAAATTTGATTTAAATAAAATAAATTTCACTGTAATATATGATGTTAAAAACCCTTTGTACGGAAATAATGGTGCAGCGTTTATGTATGCAAGTCAAAAAGGAGCATCAAAAAATGAAATAGAAATTTTAAACAGTGGATTAATAAATTTTGATAGCCAGATAAAAGCACATTTTGGCAAGTACGTAGCTTATATTAAAGGTTCAGGAGCCGCAGGTGGATTGGGTGCAGGAGCAGTAAGTTTTTTAAATGCTAAAATGGTTTCAGGAATAGATTTTATATTGGAAAAAACAAATTTTAAAAAGTATTTTAAAGATAAAATAGATTTAATAATTACTGGTGAAGGAAGTGTTGATAAACAAACACTTGAAGGAAAAGTGGTTAAAGGAGTTAGCGATTTATCCAAACAATATAAAGTTCCTATATACATAGTTGCTGGAATTATTAAAGACAAAGAAAGCATTTTAAAAAATATAAATCCGCTAGCCATGAGCGAGGTTATGGAAGTAAATATAACTACAAAAGAAGCTATAAAAAATGCAGCTATCTATATTGAAGATCTGGTATATTCAACATTTAAAACACTAAAAAAAGCCAACTAGAAGTTGGCTTTTTTAATTTTAAAACTAATTTTTTATTATTGATTTCCTAAAATAATAGGCAATCCACTTTTTCCAGAACCTATAACAATAACTTTACTATTAGAAGAATTAGATAATTGAATAGTAGCATCAATACCTTTATCTCTAAGTATTTTATCGGTTAATGAGGCACTTAAAATACGGTTTGCATCAGCTTTACCTTGAGCTTCAATAACTTGACGTTTTGCTTCTTTTTGGGCTTTTTCAATTCTAAATTTGTATTCTAAAGACTCTTGTTCATATTTTAACTTGGTCTCAATAGCATTTTTAATTGTTGGTGGCAAAGTTACGTCGCGTACTAATACTTGATTTAGTTGTACAAATTGGTCATCAAGTATTGCTTTAGTTTCATCAAAAATTTCTAATTGAATTACGTCTCTTTTACTTGCGTATAATTGTTCAGGAGTATAACGTCCAACAACACTTCTGGCGGCAGAACGCAAAGCTGGCATAAGTACATTTTCTTTATATTGTTCTCCTCTTTCTTTATGTAATTTTCCTAATTCATTATAATTTGGTTGATACCAAGCAGAAACTTCTAATAAAATATCTAATCCGTTTGAGGATAATACTTTCATTTTTTCAAACAATTCTTGTTGCCTAACATTATATATTGTAACGGTATTCCAAGGTGCTACAAGATGAAATCCTTCACCTAATGGTGGTTGATTAGTTACTACTCCTCCACCAAACCTTTTCCATAACACGCCTGCTTCTCCAGCATCAATATTAACTGTTGATTTTGAAATAAAAATAATTCCAATTATAACTAAAAAAATAATTGGTAATAAAGATTTTGGTAATTGTAATTGTCCGTTATTGCTCATTTTTGTTTTTTTTTGATTTAGCCAAAAATACAAAATAGAATTCATTAAATTTAATTTTAAATACTATTTAGTAACAATAATCAGTTTACCCATTCTCTAACGGTAAGAAAGCTCCTTTCATTAAAATTTGTTTGTTTTCTAAATTCTTACCAATTATTTCAATCCCATTTTCATTTTTTATACCAACATTAATTTTAACTTTTTCAAATTGATAGACCTTATTCTTTTTTTCTTTCAGCACTAAAACAAAATATTCATTATCTTTTTCAAGAACAGCTTCAATAGGCAATGCTTGTTTTTGAACAGAGTTAGTAATAATTTCAGCTTCTACAAACATACCTACTATAAAGGGTACATCTTCGTCTTCTAAATGTCCGTGTACTCTAACTGTTCTATTTTTATCAATTGACTTTCCTACTAGGTAAACTTCTGCTTTATATTTTTTTGTAGAAGACTCAGGAATTTTAAATAAAATAGGTTGTTTCTCTCTAATTTTTAAAATCTCCTTTTCAAATACAATTAACTCAAGGTGTTTATGCTCGTTATTTATTATTTCTAATAAAACATCTGATGCATTCATAAATTCTCCTACATTTGTGTAAACAGCAGTTACACTGCCACCAATAGGAGCATAAATTGGTGCAATTGACGTTATTTTGCCTGCTTTTACATTTAGCGGATTGATATTAATCATTTTCAACTTTTGAGACAATCCATTTAATGAAGCAAGAGCACTTTTATAATCACTTTCCGCTTTTAAATATTTTTTTTGTGAAGTAATTTTTTCTTTGAATAATGTTTTTTGTCTATTATACTCAGACTTTAAGTAAGTTAATTTTTCAGAAACCTCTAAATAATTTTGTTGTATCTCAATAAAATCTGGATTTTCAATGGTTAACAATAATTGTCCTTTTTTTACTTTATCACCTACTAATAATGGTGATTTCTTAACATATCCTCCAATTATTGCACTTACTTTGGCTCTATTTGCTGGCGGAACATCTATATAACCATTGGTTTTAATACTTTCTGTAAAAAGTTGTTTTGAAATTTTTCCTAATTTCATTTTTGAATTTTCAAACTGAGATGAAGTAATCTCAACAAGGTTATTATCTTCTTTTATAGGATTAACCGTAGCTTCTTCTGTCTTTGAAGTATTACAAGAAATTGTAATAATCGAGAGCAGCAGTACTATTATTTTTGATATTTTTTTTTTCATTTTTTTATAAGTTTAAATAATTTATTTCTAAAACAATTTGATTGTATGTATTCAAATTAATTAGGTGATTCATTTCAATTTTATTTACTGTTTCAATACTTTGTATATATTGAAAAAAGTCTATTTCACCATTTTTATAACTTAGAATAGCGGTTTTTAAAATTTCAGATGCTAGCTTCTTACCATTATTTTGGTAATAATCTAATTGAAATTCATTCTTTTTAAGCTCTTCTAATAAATTTATATATTTTGATTTCAGTTTAATACTTGAATTAATTGCTGTTTCATTTGAAATATCTTCCTGTATTTTGGCTGCATTAATTTTTGCTGATTTACCCATAAAAAAGAGTGGTATTGATATTCCTGCCTGAAAACTATTTACAGTTGTATTTGCTATTAAATCTTTATTATTAAAGTAATTAAAATGCAAATCAGGTAATAATTGTTGTTTTTCCAATCTTTTTTTAGCTCTAAACAATCTTGAGTTTTCAGTATAATATTTATTAACCAGATGTGAGCTTAAATCTAAATACTTTAATTTAACTTTTGCTAATCTTATATCTTTTACTCTCGTTACCTTATCTGTTTGAAGTAATAAGTTAAAACTTTCATACACAATATTTATATCATTTTGAAGCTGATTATACTGTACTTCAAATTGCTTGTGTTTTGATTGAGAAATAATCATTTCTAAATAATTAGACTCTCCCAATTCAAATTTTCGCTTTGCTGCTATTGAGAAATCCTTATACAAACTATCTATATGAGCTAAATATTTCTTTTTTTGATTCAAATAAACAATTGTATAATACAATTTTGACACCTCTTTTATTAGGTTCTCTTTTGCTATTTTATAATTTAAATTAGATAAATTAGCATTGATTTTTACTACTTTACTTTTCGCAAAATAAACCGTAGGAAATTCTATGGTTTGATCAATACCAAAAGTTTCAAAAGGTTTACCATCTATGCCTAAATTAGTTTCGTCATAAGTATAATATAATTTTGTTTTTTCAATCTCAAAAGCACCATTAACCAATTTTTTATCTTTATTAACTACTAATTGCCTAATGTTAAGTTCTTTATTGTTGTTGACAGCTAAAGAAATAGCCTCATTTAAAGCTATTGGTTTTGCTTGTGAGAAAGCTATTATTGGACTCAAAATAAGTAAAGAAAATATAGTTATTTTAAATTTATTTTTTCTTTTAATTTTAAACTCTTTAGTGTCAAAAATGGCGTATAAAACGGGTAGTACTACCAAGGTTAAAATTGTTGCTGTTACTAAACCACCAATAACAACCGTAGCTAGTGGCCTTTGAACTTCTGCTCCTGCATTGGTTGATATTGCCATTGGTAAAAAACCAAGTGCGGCTGCAGCTGCCGTTAAAATAATGGGTCTTAAGCGTTCTTTTGTTCCTAATATTATTCGTTCATTGATATCATCCATTCCTCTTTTTTTCAACTCTTTTAAATGCTCAATAAGTACAATTCCATTTAAAACAGCAATACCAAATAAAGCTATAAATCCAACACCCGCTGATATACTAAATGGCAAATCTCTTATCCAAAGAAAAAGCACACCACCAACAGCCGATAATGGAATAGCAGAAAATACCATTAGAGCTTCTTTTATAGATTTAAACGCAAAATGTAATAGTATGAATATGAGTAATAAAGCTATTGGTACAGCAATTTTTAAACGTGCTTTGGCACTATTTAAATTTTCAAACTGCCCACCATAAGAAATGGTATAGCCAACAGGTAATTTTACTTGTTCATTTATAATTTTCTGAACATCTTTCACAACAGATTCCATATCTCTGTTTCTTACATTAACACCAATTACAATACGTCTTTTAGTATCATCTCTAGATATTTTTGCTGGTCCTTTTGTATATTCTATGGTGGCTAATTCATGCAATGGAATTTTATTTCCTGAAGGAGCATCAACATATAAGTTTTTAAGATCGTCAATATTTTTTCTATATTCAGATTGAAAACGCACTACTAAATCAAATCTACGCTCACCTTCAAAAACATTTCCTACTATTTGCCCTGCAAAAGCCATAGAAACTACTTGATTTAAATCGTGAATATTTAAACCATAACGTGCTACTTTTTTTCTATCATAATTAACTGTCATTTGTGGTAAACCATCAATTTTTTCAACAATAATATCAGCTGCACCTTCAACATTAGCAATTTTAGATTTTATTTCATTTGCTTTACTTGCCAAAATAGTTAAATCTTCGCCAAATATTTTAATTGCAACATCAGCTCTAACACCTGTAATTAACTCATTAAAACGCATTTCTATAGGTTGTGTAAATTCAAAATCTACATCTGGAATTATAGATAATTTTTCTTTAAACTTATCGGCTAATTCATCTTTTGAATTTGCAGAAACCCATTCTCCTTTTGGTTTTAATTTAATAATTACATCACTTTCTTCCATAGACATAGGATCAGTAGGAACTTCAGCAGCACCAATACGTGAAACTACTTGGTCTACTTCTGGAAAATTATCTAATAAAATTTGTTCAATCTGTGTTGTAATTTCTACTGTTCTTGATAAAGAAGTTCCTGTTTTTAAAACAGGTTGAATTACAAAATCTCCTTCATCTAACGTTGGTATAAACTCTCCTCCCATTTTGCTAAAAAGAATACCTGTTCCTATTAATAATGCAATAGAAGCTCCAATTACACTTTTTTTATTTTTTAATGCCCATTTAATTGTTGGCTCATACAACATATTGAAAAATGACATTAAACGTTTTGATATGTTGTTTTTAGTTACTTTTTCAGGTTTTAAAAATATCGAAGAAATTACAGGTACATAAGTAAAACATAAAAACATGGCTCCTATTAATGCAAAACTAAATGCCATAGCCATTGGTTTAAACATTTTTCCTTCAACGCCGCTGAGTGATAAAATTGGTATAAATACAATTAATATAATAAGTTGACCAAATACTGCTGATGTCATCATTTTGGAACTACTTTTATAGGTAATCTCATCAATACTATCTTGCCTGTCAGCTTCTGATAAAAGCATTAATTCCTTTCTATTGCTTGTTATTTTAAAGGCAATAAATTCAACAATAATTACGGCTCCATCTATAATAATACCAAAATCTATCGCTCCTAAACTCATTAAATTAGCATCAACTCCAAAAATGTACATCAATGATAATGTAAACAAAAGTGATAATGGTATTACAGATGCTACAACTAATCCTGATCTAAAACTTCCTAAAAGTAAAATCACAACAAAAATTACGATGAGAACTCCTAAAATTAAGTTTTCAGCAATTGTAAAAGTAGTTTTACCTATTAATTCACTTCGTTCTAAAAAACCATTTATAAAAACACCTTCTGGTAGTGTTTTTTGTATTTCGGACACACGTTGTTTTACGGCTTTAATAACTTCGTTTGAGTCGCCACCTTTAAGCATCATTACTTGTCCTAATACTTTTTCTCCTTCACCATTACCTGTAATTGCCCCAAATCTGTTTGCGAAACCAAATTTAACTTCTGCAACATCTTTTATTAAAACTGGAACGCCTTCAATATTTTTTATAACAATTGTTTCAATATCTTCCAAGGTTTTAATCATCCCTTCTCCTCTAACGAAGTAGCTTTCATTGGTTTTTTCAATATATCCTCCTCCAGCAACACTATTATTTTTTTCCAAGGCATCAACAATTTGAGTAATCTCAATATTCATTGATTTTAATTTTTCAGGATTTAAAGCAACTTCATATTGTTTTAAATATCCACCCCAGGTATTTATTTCAACAACTCCTGGAATTCCAGATAATTGACGTTTTACAACCCAATCTTGGATAGTTCTAAGTTCCATTGGAGAATATTTATTTTTATATCCAGGTTTTGTATCTAAAATATATTGATAAATTTCCCCTAAACCCGTAGTAATTGGCCCCATTTCTGGGGTTCCAAATCCTTTAGGTATTTTTTCAGCTGCTGTTTTAATTTTTTCAGCAATTAATTGGCGAGGTAAATAAGTTCCTATATCATCATCAAATACAATTGTAACAACAGATAATCCGAATTTCGAAATAGATCTAATCTCTTGAACTCCAGGTAAATTAGCCATTTCCAACTCAATAGGATAGGTAATAAATTGTTCAACATCTTGTGTAGATAAATTTCTTGAAGTTGTTATAACCTGTACTTGATTGTTTGTAATATCGGGTACAGCACCTATTGGTATTTGTGTTAATGAAAATAAACCAAATGCAAATATTGCTGCGGTAATTAATAAAACGATAAGTTTATTTTCAATACTTATCTTAATGATTTTTTGTAACATAATTTAATTAATTATAGTTTATAGTGTTGAAAATCAATAATATGACTTTCTAATTGTAAAATAATAATTGAATTATGTGTGCTTTGGAGGTTGAAAAATTTTAGTTAAAAGAAAGTTTGAAGATAGTTCTGTATAAGCATATACTTTTTTATCTAAATTAATTTCTTTAAAAGAATTTACTACTAAATTTTTAGTATATACAGAAATATAAACCTGAAAATGTAGATCTAGCAAATATTGTTTAAGTGGTAATTTTTGATGTTCTTTATGCTTTGTTTTATGAATTTCATACTGACTTCCATAATGCATTGAAATAAAATCCATAAAACTATCTCCATTCTCAAAATGATCAGCAATATGATTCACAAGAGTTGGTATCTTAGTAATATCTTCTAATTGAAAGTTAAAACTTTGAAATAGAATAGTAAATGATAATATGGTTACTAATACTTTCTTCATCTGATATTGCAAATATGAAATCTTTTGGACTATTTTGTGATTAAATTTTATTGTTTTTATTAATTTAATTATCAATTTTATTTATTAACCTGAGTTCGATGTAAGCAAATTACTTGATTTCGATACAAAATTCTTTCAGAATTTCACTCAATCTGACGTAATTTGCAAACAAAACACGTTAATTCGAGTAATTTTCAATAGAAAATTGTATCGAGAATAGCGTTTTGAACAACTAAATCTTTATATAGAACTCAGGTTATTACTTAATATAATTTGTTGAATATTACCGTTTAAAAATTGATAAAAACTTACATACATTAAATCACATTTTTCCGATATATTTTCTTAAAAACCACTCTCCACTTAAAAATAAAGTAATAAGAAATAGTAGCCACTTCCAATTAATTATAGATTCTTTAACTATTTCTTTTTTTTGAATAGATTTAAAATTTGGATTGGAAATAAGGCTTTTTTCTAATTTTCGTAAATTATTTTGAAAAAACAAGTTTCCACTTGAGTTATTTGCAATAATTTGTAAATTTTTATAATTAGAGTTTTTAAATTGTTTTTCTAAATTAAAAGCAGTGATTTTAAAGCTATTTTTATAATATACTGTTTGGCTTTTATCACTAATTACATAATGATAAACACCTGTATCTAAATTAGATACATTAACTTTATATTGATTTTGATTAACCGTAAAAGGAATTTTTTTAATGAATTTATGTTGTTTATTATATAGCGTCAACCATAATTTATTTCGTACATCAATCTCTGAATTTTCATTAAAATAAGTAGCACTTACTTCAATAGATTCATTTAAATAATATATAGATTTTGCTGTTACTTTCAGTCTGTTTTTACTATTTTTTGATGACAAATATTGAATTAAATTAGCAATAAAATTATCAAAATTTAAAAACGATTTATTTTTAGCAAAACTTTGCATTCTCCATTTCCAAATATTCTCACCACTCATCAATGCAATTTTTCTATTATTATCATTTAATGTTACTAATAACGGTTGATTTGTTTTTATTCCATTTATTTTTTTATACAATAAGGTTTCATAAGGTTGATTAAAAGTGAATTTTCCAAAATTAGAAATCAACGGTGGTAAACTTGAAAAATCTAGATTTTTAACAAAAAATTTGCTGTAATCTGTATTTAAAAAACATTCAAATTTTTCACTATTTTGAAGATCTTTTTTTGTGAAATAATTTTGAGCTGAGTTTAAATAATTCCAATTAGTATGTAAACCAGATATTATAAAATAATTTTTATTTAAATTATTAATTTGTTTAAATATTTCATTTACTTTTACGGTTGGTTGGTAGATTATAAATAACTGATAATCTTTATATTCAATATCTTTATCTAAATTGATTATCAAATCAACTTTTAATTGTTTTTTACTTTCAATAGCTTCCTTTAACGCTCCAATATCTGGATGATTTATAGTAGAAATTATAGCAATTTTTATTGGGTTATCAATTACTTTAGTGCTAAAATAAACCTTATTATTAAGCCTGTTTTTTTCATTTTTTAAAGCTTCAATCTCAGCGGTATAATATTGATTTCCTTCTTTATCAGCTTTCAAATAAATTAGTAAATTTATAGTAGTATTAGTTTTAGATAAATCTATTCTTTTATTAAATACTAATTTTTTATTATTATAAATAGTTAATTTTTTATGAATAGGTAATTTTCCATCATAATTTACAAACAGTTCTACAGGAAAATTATTATTAATATTAGTGGTTGTATTTACATTAACATTACTAATTTTAATATCTTCAAAAGTACTAGTATCGCCAACAATTATTGGATAAATAGCATTTTTATAACTTGTATAATCTAAAGATCCTTCCGTTTGATTTCCATCGGTAATTAAAACTATTGGAGTCTTAGAAATTAAGTCTGTTTCAGGAATAATTTGTATTGGAAGCGATAAATTAGTAGTAGCTCCATTAAAAGTCAAACTATCTAAAACGCTAACTTTATCACCAAAACTATAATAATTAATATCAAATTTAGAATTTAATAATTTATTGTTTTTCACTTGTTTCACCAAGTTAGTTACAATAGCATCGTTATTATTAAATTTTATAGATTGAGAATTATCAATGGCTACAAAAAGTTTTGGTTTTACTATTTGATAGCTTATTTTATTTATAGATGGATTTATAAATACAACTAATATTAAAAAAACACTTAAAAAACGTAAAAGAGAAAGCCAATATTTAACTTTCCCTTCGTTTTTTGATTTAAAAATATATTGGAATACAGCTAGTAATAAAGCAATACAGAATGCTATAATTATAAATAAAGCTGTTTTAGTGTTCAAAATATTTGATATTTAGGTAAGCATACCACCATCAACGCTTAGTGTTTGTCCTGTAATATACGAACTCAAATCAGATGCTAAAAATACGCATGCATTTGCAATATCTTTTGGAGTTCCTCCTCTTTTTAAAGGAATAGCATCTCTCCAACCTTGCACAACATCTTCATTTAGTTTAGCAGTCATTTCAGTTTCTATAAAGCCCGGAGCAATAGCGTTGCAACGTATATTTCTTGATCCAAGTTCTAAAGCAACGGATTTAGTAAAACCAATAATTCCTGCTTTAGAAGCTGCATAATTTGTTTGCCCTGCGTTTCCTTTAATTCCAACTATAGAAGTCATATTAATTATAGAGCCTAAACGTTGTTTCATCATAGGTCTAATTACTGCTTTAGTTAAATTAAAAACAGATTTAAGATTTACTTCTATTACCTTATCAAAATCTTCTTCAGAAATACGCATTAACAAATTGTCTTTTGTAATTCCGGCATTATTAATTAATACATCAATAGAACCAAATTCTTTCAAAACTTCTTTAGCTAATTCCTGAGCAGCATCAAAATTTGCAGCATTAGATTGATATCCTTTAGCTTTAATGCCATAAGAACTTAATTCGGTTTCTAAACTTTTGGCAGCTTCAACAGAAGCATTATAGGTAAAAGCAATATTAGAGCCTTGTTTAGCAAATTCTATAGCAATTCCTTTTCCGATACCACGAGTTGCTCCAGTAATTAATGTATTTTTATTTTCTAAAAGTTTCATGTATTTAATTTTAATAGATTCAAATATACAAATTTGAGATAAAAAAAGCCTCCTTTTTAAGGAAGCTCTCAATATTTTATTTTAGAGAAATTAACCTAAAACTTCAGCAACTTTTGCTCCTATTTTAGCAGGAGATTCAACCACGTAAATTCCATTTTCTCTTAATATTTCCATTTTAGCTTGAGCCGTGTCATTTTTACCGCCAACTATTGCCCCTGCATGCCCCATAGTTCTTCCTTTAGGAGCGGTTTGACCAGCAATAAATCCTATTACAGGTTTTTTATTTCCTGTTTTTTTAATCCATTCTGCAGCTTCAGCTTCTAATTGACCTCCAATTTCACCAATCATAACAATAGCATCAGTTTCATCATCATTCATAAACATTTCTACGGCATCTTTTGTAGTTGTTCCAATAATTGGATCTCCACCAATTCCAATAGCAGTAGAAATACCATAACCATTTTTTACTACTTGATCGGCAGCTTCATAAGTTAATGTACCAGATTTAGAAACAATACCAATATTTCCTTTTTTAAATATAAAACCTGGCATAATACCAACTTTAGCTTCATCTGGAGTTATAACTCCTGGACAGTTAGGGCCAACTAATCTACAATCTTTATTTTCTATATAAGCTTTAACTTTAACCATATCGGCTACAGGAATACCTTCAGTAATACAAATAATAACTTTAATACCTGCAGCTGCAGCTTCCATAATTGCATCAGCAGCAAATGCTGGCGGAACAAAAATAATAGAGGTATCTGCTTTAACTTGATCAACAGCATCTTGTACTGTATTGAATACTGGTTTATTTAAGTGCATTTGACCTCCTTTTCCTGGTGTTACTCCTCCAACAACATTAGTGCCATAATCAATCATTTGACCCGCATGAAAAGTTCCTTCACTACCTGTAAAGCCTTGTACTATTATATTTGAATTTTTATTTACTAAAACACTCATTGATGTATATTTAAATTAAAGTTTATAACTTGTTACAAAGTTAATTTTTATTCTGTTTACACTACTAAAATTAATTACTTTTTTTGATTTTTTAATAACTGTTTTAATCCTGCTAATTCTTTCAATTTTGTCCGAGATTCTTCTATTGGTGTTCCAAAATATGTTTTTCCGCCTTTAACAGATTTAGTAACTCCAGTTTGACCTAAAATAACAGCTCCTTTTCCAATTCTAATACCACTATTAGTCCCAACTTGCCCCCATAGTGTTACATTATCTTCAACAACCACACAACCAGCTACACCTGTTTGAGAAGCAATTAAACATTGCTCACCTATAACCGTATCATGACCAATTTGAACTTGATTATCAATTTTAGTTCCTTTTTTAATAGTAGTTATACCTGAAACACCTCTATCTATAGTACAAAGTGCACCAATATCTACATTATCTTCAATTAAAACACTTCCACTTGAAATTAATTTATCATAGCCATCTTGTCTTTTTTTATAGTAAAAAGCATCAGCACCCAAAATAGTGCCTGAATGTATAGTGACATTATTTCCAATTACAACATTATCATAAATAGTAACATTTGCGTGTATTAAACAATTATCGCCAATACTGACGTTATTTCCTATAAAAACTGTAGGTTGAATAATTGAATTTTTACCAATTTTTGCAGTAGCAGCTTTTGTTTTACTTGCTTTTTTAAAAGGATTAAAATAGGCTGATAATTTATTAAAATCTCTAAAAGGATCTTTTGATATTAATAAAGCTTTATTTTGTGGACATTTAACTTTTTTATTAATTAAAACCACTGTTGCATTTGATTGTAGAGCTTTATCGTAATATTTTGGATGATCTACAAATACAATATCACCATATTCAACAACATGAATTTCATTAAAACCAGTGACTGGAAAATTTGTAGGACCAACCATTGTTGCTCCAGTAATTTTAGCAATTTCTTCTAAAGAATATATTCGAGGTAATTTCATTATTTATTCTTTTACACGTTCTAAGTATGCTCCTTTTGCAGTATCAACTTTTATTTTATCTCCTTCATTAATAAATAAGGGAACATTAATTGTTGCTCCTGTTTCTGTTGTTGCAGGTTTAGTTGCATTGGTTGCTGTGTTTCCTTTAACACCTGGTTCTGTATGAGCTATTTCTAAAATTACACTATTAGGCATTTCAACAGATAAAGGCATTTCATCTTCTGTATTAATGATAATAGTAACAATTTCACCTTCTTTTAATAACTCCGGAGCATCTAAAGTTGCTTTTTGCAATGTTATTTGATTATAATCTTGAGTATTCATAAAATGAAATAAATCTCCTTCTGGATATAAATACTGAAATTTTTGTGTTTCAACTCTTATATCTTCAATTTTTCTACCTGCAGGAAATGTATTATCCAATACTTTACCAGTAGATAAACTTTTTAGTTTTGTTCTAACAAACGCAGGTCCTTTACCTGGTTTTACGTGTAAAAATTCAATTACTTTAAAAATGTCATTATTATATTTTAAACATAATCCATTTCTAATATCTGATGTTGTTGCCATTATATTTCTTTATAAATTAATTTAAATATGTTTATTTAACTATTTAATTATCAAATACTTAAATACCCTTTCATAATACCTCTTTGAGAATTTTTAATAAAGAGAATTATTTGATCTCTTTCTTTGGTTGCCTCCATTTCAGCTTCAATAATTTCTAAAGCTTGTGTGGTATTGTAATTTTTTTGATATAAAATTCGATATATATTTTGAATTTCTCTGATTTTATCTGTTAAAAATCCTCTTCTTCTTAGTCCAATTGAATTTATCCCAATATATGAAATAGGTTCTTTACCTGCTTTTGTATATGGTGGAACATCTTTTCTAACTAATGAGCCTCCTGAGACTAGTGCATGCGATCCTATATGAATAAATTGATGAACCGCAACCAAGCCACTTAAAATTGCATAATCTCCTAAGGTTACATGGCCTGCAATTACAGAACCGTTTGCTAAAATACAGTGATTTCCTATTCTACAATCGTGAGCTATATGCGAAGTTGCCATAATAAGACAATTATTTCCTATTTGTGTTTTACCAGAAGCTTTAGTACCTCTATTAACTGTTACACATTCTCGTATAATGGTGTTATCTCCAATAATTGCCAAAGAATCCTCTCCTTCAAATTTTAAATCTTGTGGGATTGCAGAAATTACCGCTCCTGGAAAAATTCTACAATTTTTCCCAATTCGTGCACCTTCCATTACGGTAACATTAGATCCAATCCAAGTACCGGCACCAATAGTAACATCATTATAAATTGTGGTGAAAGGTTCAACAACTACATTGGTTGCTATTTTTGCTCCTGGATGTACATACGCTAATGGTTGATTCATTTTTTATCTTTTTTTACAATTTGTGCCATTAAATCTGCCTCTACAACAAGTTTGTTATTAGCATATCCACAAGCTTGCATGTGACAAATTCCTCTACGGATTGGAGAAATTAATTCGGCTTTAAAAATTAAAGTATCTCCAGGTAATACTTTTTGTTTGAAACGAACATTATCCATTTTCATAAAATACGTTAAATAATTTTCTGGATCTGGAACAGAACTCAATACCAATATTCCACCACATTGAGCCATTGCTTCAATTTGTAAAACTCCTGGCATTACAGGTGCTTCAGGAAAATGACCTACAAAAAATGGTTCATTTATGGTTACATTTTTCATTCCAACAACATGTGTATCAGATAGTTCTAGAATTCTATCAATTAATAAAAAAGGTGGTCTGTGAGGTAAAATACTCATTATTTTATTAACATCCATCAAAGGAGGTTTGCTCAAATCAAATTTTGGCACGTTGTTTCTCTTTTCGTGCTTTATTATTTTTTGCAATTTTTTAGCAAATACAGTATTTACCTTATGGCCAGGTTTGTTTGCAATAACTTTACCTCTAATTTTTGTACCAACTAGTGTAAGATCTCCTATTACATCAAGTAATTTATGTCGGGCAGCTTCATTAGGCCAACGCAACGTTAGATTATCTAAAATGCCATTTGGAGTTATTGATATATTTTCTTTTTTAAAAGCTTTTTTTAGCTTTGCCATTGTTTCATCAGAGATTTCTTTATCTACATAAATAATAGCATTATTTAAATCGCCTCCTTTAATAAGGTTATGGTCAAGTAGTGTTTCTAGTTCATGTAAAAAACTAAAAGTTCTTGCAGCGGCAATTTCATTTTTAAAATCTTTTAAAGAGTAAAGTGTAGCATTTTGTGTTCCAAGCACTTTAGTTCCAAAATTAACCATTGTGGTTATTTGATATTCATCACTTGGCATTAAAATTATTTCACTTCCAGTTTCATCATCTTTATATGAAATAATTTCCTTTACTATAAATTCATCTCTTTTTTTATTTTGTTCAACTATTTCAGCTTTTTCAAGTGCTTCAATAAAATGAATTGAAGAACCATCCATAATTGGAGGCTCGGCAGCATTCATTTCTATGATTATATTGTCAATATCTAAAGATGTTACAGCAGCTAATACATGTTCTGAGGTATTAATTTTAACGCCTCTCTTTTCTAAATTTGTCCCTCTTTGGGTATTTACAACATATTCAGCACTAGCTTCAATTTTAGGCAAGCCTTCTAAATCAACGCGTACAAATGATATTCCATGATTTTCTGAAGCTGGTTTAAAGGTCATAGTTACTGGATTTCCAGTATGCAGTCCTACCCCAGATAATGAAACTTCAGACTTAATAGTTTTTTGATTGGTACTCATTTTAATCTTTTAATTTTTTAATTTCTTTTTCTAGTGAATTAATAGTAGCCACTAATTCTGGTAGTTTTTTAAAATATACATATGATTTATAAAAATCGCCATAACCAAAAGCTGGTGATCCTTGTATAACTTCATTATCCTTAACATTTTTAGAAATTCCAGATTGTGCTTGAATTTTAACATTATTTCCAATAGTTATATGCCCAACTATTCCTACTTGCCCTCCAAGCATACAATTTGAGCCAATTTTTGTTGATCCTGCAATACCAGTTTGGGCTGCAACAACGGTATTTTCTCCAATTTCAACATTGTGAGCTATTTGAATTTGATTGTCTAATTTAACTCCTTTTCTAATTATAGTTGATCCTAATGTAGCTCTATCAATAGTGGTACAAGCTCCAATATCTACATTATCTTCAATGATAACATTTCCAATTTGAGGTACTTTACTATAAATTCCTTCTTCATTTGGGGCAAAACCAAATCCATCTGCTCCTATAACTATACCAGCATGTAACACACAATTATCACCAACTATACAATCGGAATAAATTTTTACTCCAGTCATAATTATTGTGTTTTCCCCTATTTGAACATTATCTCCAATAAATGCATTGGGGTAAATTTTCACATTATTTCCAATTTTTACATTATCAGAAATGTAGGAAAAGGCTGCTATATAAACATCCTCTCCTAAGGTAGCAGATTCACTTATAAAATGTGGATTTTCAATACCCGATTTATTTAAACGAATTTCATTATAATAAGTTAACAATTTTGAAAATGCTTTATAAGCATCTTCAACTTTTATTAAGGTTGTTTTAATTTCTTTTTCAGGAATAAATTCATTATTTACTATTGCTATGGAAGCATTTGTAGAATAAATAAAATGTGTGTATTTTGGATTAGATAAAAAGGTTAACGAACCTTTTTGACCTTCTTCAATTTTAGAAAGTTTATCCACTTCTATGTTAGCATCGCCAACTACAGTACCTTCTAAAATTTCTGCTATTTGATTTGCTGTAAATTTCATTGCCTACAAAAGTAAAAAAAAACTTGTACACTACCTATTTTTAGGAAAGCACATAAAATATTTATACTTAGTAATAGACAGAGATTGGATATCTAGTTGATCGGATGCTTTTGTAATATCCTCTACTTCACCATTTTTAAATAAAATATTTATGGCATCATCAGTTGTATTGTAAGCTTGATTACTTATTTTTCCTTGAAAAACAAAATAATCTAATACATCATCTGATAATTTTAATTTTTTTTGTGCTTCATTTTTAGCATTTTCAATTTCCATATCTGTAAAAGGATTATTCTGAAGTATTACTTTAGGTAACTTCCTATTAATTAAACTTTCAGAGAGTTTTGAAAGAATAAAATCTTCATTTGATATCCATTCTTTAATAGAAGAAAACACATCGTAATTATCTAATTTCGCAAATATTTTTAAAGTTTCATCTGTAAAATTGTCAGCATTAATCTGATTGTATAAAAAATAGGAAAATGATTTGCTAGCTGGGAGTTTAACTCCTTGTAAAGCCAACTCTTTAGCTCTTTTTAAAACCTTTTCCAATAATTTTTCTGCAACAACTCCAGTTTTATGCAAATAGACTTGCCAATACATAAATCGGCGAGATATTAAAAACTTTTCTACAGAATAAATTCCTTTTTCTTCAATAATAAGCTGATTATCAACCACATTAAGCATCGTTATTAAACGTTCCGAATTTATATTCCCTTCTGCAACACCAGTATAAAAACTGTCACGTTTTAAATAATCTAATCGATCCATATCTAACTGACTAGAAATTAGCTGGTATAAATATTTTTTTGGATGATTTCCTTTAAAAATTTCAATAGCCAAAGAAAGTTTACCATTAAACTCTTTATTTAAAACTTCCATAAATTTTAATGAAATAGTTTCGTGATTAATTCCAGAAACAATACTATGTTCTAAAGCATGTGAAAATGCACCGTGACCAATATCGTGCAATAAAATAGCAACATAAAGGGCTGTTTCTTCATCTTTTGAAATAGCAACACCTTTAAATCGTAATAACTGGACTGATTTTTGCATTAAATGCATACATCCAATAGCGTGATGAAACCTTGTATGATGAGCTCCTGGGTAAACTAAATAGGATAATCCCATTTGTGAAATCCGCCTTAATCGCTGAAAATAAGGATGCTCAATTAAGTCAAAAATTAATGCACTGGGTATGATAATAAAGCCATATATTGGATCGTTTAATATTTTAAGCTTATTTGATTTTTTTCTGGTCAAAATAATTACATTTAAAACTAATTCAACAAAGATAACAATATGAATAGCAAATTAAACATTTTATGGGTAGATGATGAAATTGATTTATTAAAACCACATATTCTTTTTTTAGAAAAAAAAAATTATAACGTTGTACCCTGCACAAATGGTGCTGATGCTATTGAAATGTGTAAAGAAACTATTTTTGATATCATTTTTTTGGATGAAAATATGCCTGGGTTAAGTGGGCTAGAAACATTGTTGGAGATTAAGGGAATTCAACCTAGCACACCAATAGTTATGATTACTAAAAGTGAAGAGGAATATATTATGGAAGAAGCTATTGGAAATAAAATAGCCGATTATTTAATTAAACCTGTAAATCCGAATCAAATTTTATTAAGCTTAAAGAAAAACTTAGAACATTCTAGATTAATCTCTGAAAAAACGACTTCTAATTATCAGCAGGAGTTTAGAAAAATAGCCATGGATTTAGCCATGGTTAACACTTATGAAGATTGGATTGATATTTATAAAAGATTAGTTTATTGGGAATTAGAGTTAGAAAACATTAGCGACATTGGAATGATAGAAATTTTGGAAAGCCAAAAAAAAGAAGCTAATTCATTATTCTTTAAATTTATTAAAAAAAATTATACAGATTGGATGCAAACCGAAGATGCTCCAATTATGTCCAATACTTTATTTAAAAGAGCTGTGCTTCCTGAGTTAGATAAAAACAAAGGAACTTTATTGGTTGTAATAGATAATTTACGTTACGATCAATTCTATGTTTTAGAGCAAACAATTAGCAACTATTATAAAAAAAAGGAAGAAAAACCATATTACAGTATTTTACCCACAGCAACACAATATGCTCGTAATGCTATTTTTTCAGGTTTAACGCCTTTAGAAATGGAGAAAAAATTCCCGAATTATTGGAAAAATGACACAGATGAAGGTGGTAAAAATTTATATGAAGAAGATTTTTTAGAAGCACAATTAAAAAGATTGAATCAAAATATAAAAACTTCCTATTTTAAAATAACCAATTTACGAAGTGGAAAACAACTTGCAGATAATTTTAATAGCATTAAAGAAAATGATTTAACCGTAATAGTTTACAATTTTGTAGATATGCTTTCACATGCTAAAACTGAAATGGAAGTAATAAAAGAATTAGCTAATGATGACAAGGCATACAGATCATTAACAAAAAGCTGGTTTTTAAATTCTCCACTACTAGAAATGATTCAAAAAGCACAAAAACTGGGCTTAAAGTTAATTATTACTACAGACCACGGAACTATAAATGCTAAAGAACCCTCTAAAGTTATTGGTGATAAAAATATAAGTTCTAATCTTCGTTACAAAACAGGAAGAAGCCTAACTTATAATGAAAAAGATGTATTTGCAGTTAAAGATCCTAAAGAAATTGGATTACCAACTGTGGCATTTAATAGTTCCTTTATTTTTGCTAAAGAAGATTATTTTTTTGCATACCCCAACAATTTCAATCATTTTGTAAAATATTATAAAAACACCTTTCAACATGGAGGAATTTCATTAGAGGAAATGATAATTCCATGTGCTATATTTGTACCAAAATAATATTTAAAGCATATGGTAAAAAAATACACTTTAAATGAATTGCAAAAAATTGCTAAAGATGTTATAGCAAATGCAGATTCTAAAATTTTACTTTTTTACGGAGAAATGGGAGTTGGCAAAACTACTTTAATTAAAGAAATTGTTAAACAATTAGGTTCTTCAGATATTGTAAGTTCACCTACTTTTTCATTGGTTAATGAATATTATTCAAAAACTATGGATACTATTTATCATTTCGACTTTTACAGAATACAATCTGAAGAGGAAGCTTTAGATATAGGAATTGAGGAATATTTTTACAGTAATAATTGGTGTTTAGTTGAATGGCCAAATAAAGTGGAAAATTTACTACCTTTAAAGTCCACTTTTATTACAATTACTATTAACAACAACCAGCAAAGAACCATCGAATTAAAAAACAATGAGTAAAAAAATAAAATCTCCCTTTAGTAAACAACAGCTTATTCCTCAAGAAGAAACGTTAGAAATAGCTAGACAAAAAGGGAAATTAGTTATAGGAATTCCAAAAGAAATCTATTATCAAGAAAAGAGAGTCTGTTTAACACCTGATGCAGTTGCTGCTTTAACAGCACAAGGTCATCAATTTGTTATTGAAACTGATGCAGGAAAAGGAGCTAATTATAGTGATAAAGATTATTCAGAAGCTGGGGCAAAAATTGCTTACAGTGCAAAAGAGACTTTTGAATGTCAAATTATACTTAAAGTTGAACCTCCTACTATAGATGAAATTAAAGATATAAATCCTCAAAGTGTTTTATTCTCTGCTTTACAACTAAAAACACAATCTAAAAAATATTTTGAAGCCTTAGCTAAAAAAAGAATTACGGCTATAGCTTTTGATTATATTAAAGATGAACAAGGTATTTATTCAGTGGTGAAATCATTAAGTGAAATTGCCGGTACAGCTTCTATTTTAATCGGAGCCGAATTAATGAGCAATAATAGTGAAGGAAATGGCTTATTATTTGGAAATATTGGTGGCGTTCCTCCTACTGATGTTGTTATTTTAGGAGCAGGAACCGTTGGTGAATTTGCAGCCAAAACTGCTTTAGGATTAGGTGCAAGAGTCAAGGTTTTTGATAATTCTATTACCAAATTACGCTGTTTACAAAATAATTTAAAACATCCCATTTATACTTCCACTATTCAGCCTAAAACGTTGATAAAAGCATTAATGAGATGCGATATTGCGATTGGAGCCATTAGAGGAAAATCTAGATCGCCAGTTATTGTAACTGAAGAAATGGTAGAAAACATGAAAGATGGTGCTGTAATAGTTGATGTAAGTATTGACCGTGGTGGTTGTTTTGAAACTTCTGAAGTAACTACACACGAAAATCCAACCATAAAAAAATTAGGAATTGTACATTATTGTGTCCCAAATATTCCCTCTAGATATGCACGTACAGCCTCTGTATCCATAAGTAATATTTTTACACCTTATCTAATGAATATTGCTGAAGAAGGCGGATTTGAAAATGCAGCTCGATTTGATAAAACTTTGAGAAATGGAATGTATTTTTACCACGGAATATTAACCAATAAAACGGTTGCCGATTGGTTTAATTTACCGTTTAGAGATATTAATTTACTATTTTTATAATATGACTGTTAAACAACGTTTACCCTATTATTTAGTTGGACTTTTTTTTGGAATTGTTATTGTCGTTTTTTTTCTTAATAAAAAGAAGGTGGAATTTGATTATTTGCCAAATGCACGGGTTTTAAAAAGTATTAGAAATAAACCTATAGTATTTTCGCCAGAAGTGATACTACTTTTAGATTCAAATAAAATAGATTCTGTAAGTATTGCTCAAATTTTAAAGGATGGAGATGTTGATATTTGGAATAAGGTTAAATTAGATTCTTGCATAAAATATAATATACAAGGAGAAGATAGTTTAAAAAACATTACATTATCTGTAAAAAGATGCAAATCAATTGCTTATATAGAAAAAATTAGTATTAAGTAATTGTTTTTGAGTAAAAATATTCCTTAATTTTTTTAATACTTTTTATAGATTTTTCTAGCCATTTTAAATATTCTTCTTCTTTTTCAGCAGAAGATAATTGCCATTTAATGTTTGATTTTTTCAATTTTTCCGTTGTACTTTGTAGTATTATTGCTGCGGCAACAGATATATTTAAACTTTCTGTAAAACCAACCATTGGTATTTTTAAATTTACATCGGCATTATTAAGTACCTCTTTTGATAGTCCAGCTTTTTCAACTCCAAAAAAGAATGCTGATTTTTTAGACACATCAAAATCTTGCAAGTAACAAGAATCATTATGAGGTGTTGTTGCAACAATTTGATATCCTTTATTTCTTAAATTCTTAATACAATCCAAAGTATTATTTATATCTTTTTGTCGGTAATATTCAAAATCTAACCATTTTTGAGCTCCTTTTGAAACTTGTTTTGAAGTACTAAACTTATATTTATTTTCAATAATATGTACATCCTGAATTCCAAAAACATCACAACTTCTAACTACTGCACTTGCATTATGAGATTGATAAATATCTTCAATAGCCACTGTAAAATGCCGAGTTCTTTCTTCTAAAACTTGTTTAAATAGTTCCCTTCTTCTTTCTGAAACAAACTGTTCTAAATAGGTAATTAAATTATAATCTATCATTTCAATTGAATTAAATCAAAGATAAAATTTTACTTTTGAATTAGAATTAGTTTTTATGAAAAAAATAGTAATTTTAACTGGAGCAGGAATTAGTGCAGAAAGTGGCATTAAAACTTTTAGAGATGCTGATGGTTTATGGGAAGGACATGACATTATGGAAGTTGCCTCACCAATTGGTTGGAATAAAAATAAAAAATTGGTTCTTAATTTTTATAACCAACGACGAAAACAATTACTAAAAGTTAAACCAAACAAGGCTCATAAAGCATTGGTTTTACTTGAAAAATATTTTGAAGTACAAATAATAACACAAAATGTAGATGATTTACATGAACGTGCTGGGAGTTCAAATATTTTGCATTTGCACGGAGAATTATTAAAAGTAAGAAGCAGCAAAAATAAAAACTTAATTTATTCTTGGAAAAAGGACTTAAATATTGGGAATTTATGTGAAGAAAATACTCAATTGCGTCCGCATATTGTTTGGTTTGGTGAAGCTGTTCCTTTATTACAAAACGCAATAGAAATGGTAAAAGCAGCAGACATCTTAATTGTTATAGGAACTTCTATGCAAGTATATCCTGCAGCAAGTTTAGTTCATTATACAAAACCTTTAATACCAATATATTTTATAAACCCTAATGAAGTTTTAAATAAATACCAAAATTTAAATATTATAAATATATCTAAAAAAGCAACTTTTGGTGTGCCAAAACTTGTTAATCAATTAATTGAATAAGATTATCAAATAATTTACTATCACTTATTTGTCCGCCCATTTCAATAAGTTTAAATAACTCCATATTTCTTTCAGAAGTATATTTTTTTGAAGCTTTAAAATATTCTATTTTTTCATTCAAAGGATGGTTTAAAAACCATTGAAAATCTTCTTCATTTAAAAAACTTTTTGAAGAATCCTCCCATTTTACATAAATTCGAATTATTTCTTTTGAATTACATTTAAAAACGTTTAGATGATGTTCAGAAATATGTTCAATATAATTGGTTTTATTAAGTACATTTTCCCAAACTAAATCACTAAAAATAGCTAGTTCTTCTTCAGTAATTTTTGGTTTATTAATTTTAAGCTGTTTCCATTTTGCTTTATCAATTTGTTGAGTAGCTAAAAACTTAGCAAATTCTAAAGGTAATTCTAGCAGTTGTTCTTTGGTTAATGGTCTATATTTCATAATAAAAAAACCGCCCAATTGGGCGGTTCAAAAATAAATAAAATTTTTAATTAAATATATATCTTAAGCCAAATTGCATTTGCCATCTTGATAGTAATGAACTACTATAAACAAATGATTTTTGAAGACTTGGATCAAAAGTATAAGTTGGATTCCCAGTTCCGTCAACGCTCACTCCAATAGGTTGAATTGCATTTGGTTGTTGAACTAATCCCCAGTCAGAGTTGATTAAGTTTCCAATATTTAAAATATCTATACTAAACTGAATTGAATTATCTTTTGATACTTTTAATTCTTGAATAAACTTCATATCCCATTTTCCTCTCCAAGGAGAAACTGCACCATAACGTTCTGCATATTTTCCTCTTCTTCCACTTAAGTAATTATCTTGAGCAATAAATTGGTCAAAAGCAGCTCCTTGTCCTGCTCCAGAAAATGTCATTTGGCTAATTTCAGAAGTAGTAGGAACATAAATTAAATCATTTAAACCAGATCCATCATTATTGATATCTCCTCCATAAGTATAAGAAAATCTACCTCCTTGTGCATATTCAAAGAAAGATGCTAAAGAAGTGCTCCATTTATCATTAGCTCCATATTTCCATGATTTTGAAATAACACCAATAATTCTATGCTTATCTCCATATTTTGATGGACCTAAAACTGCAGTATTTGCATTACCTACTACGGGATTTGCTGCAAAAGCATCACCTGTAATTTCAGCTTCAATAGAGTTTACATCTTTTGAATCTAAATAGTTATAAGCTAAACTTACAAATAAACCATTTTCAAAAGATTTTTTAGCTTGAAAAGTTGCATTAAAAGTTCTTCCTTTATCTGAATTTGTAAATACGTAAGCATTATTAGCCCCTCTATCTGAAGCTAAATAAATAGCTCTGTTATCCACTCCGTTTAATGAACCTGTTGGAGTTTTTAATCCCCAGTTTTGTACTTGAGCACCATTTATATCTTTAGTATAAGATAAATCAGTAGTTAATGTAACTCCATTTTCTAGTTTATAATCTAATCCTAAACTAGTTCTCCATACTGTAGGAAATTTAAAGTCTGGATCAATCATTTGGAAAAAACCATCATCGGCTCCACTTACTTGGTTTCCTAACCAAACAAACGGAAAACGACCAGTAAATATACCTGTTCCACCTCTAAATTGTACTTTTTTATCACTATTAACATCCCAATTAAAACCAATTCTTGGAGACATAATAAATTGATTATTAGGCATTTTTGTTGAATTTAAATAAACTGCATCTCCAGTTTTTGGGTCAAAATATTGAATACTATTGTCTCTTGTAGATCCATTATCTGTATCAATAAATTTTTGAATTAAATCTGAAGTATTAAAAAATAATGGTTTGTCAAATCTAATGCCATATGATAATTTAAAATTATCCGTTACATTCCATTCATCTTGCATATAAAATGCCATTTGACCAACAGTTGTTTCTGCTAACTTCCAACCTCCATCATTTCCAGCTCCAGCTGCATTTGAGGAATCAAAAACATTTTGTGTTGCTGCCAAATCTTGACTAACAACTCCTCCTGGTTGTGCATTATTTAAAAAATCTTGAACACTTGCATACGGTGAAAATATTCCAAAATATGGGAATACTCCATATGTAAAAGATTCATAATTAACTAAATTGAAAGAATTTTTAAATTTGAATTTTTCAAATGAAACCCCTAATGTATAATTATGATTTCCCCTACTAATATTTAAATTATCAGAAAATTGAAAAACTTTCTGATCTAATTTATTGTTTATTGAAAATGGTTCATGACCTGCAATAATATATGGAGTACCATCTTTATATATATTTATAATTGGAGCAGGTGTTGACATTGGGTTTCTAAAATCATTAAAATGAGTATAACCTATTTGAAATTTATTACTCACATTATCTGCCAACGTTGAATTTAATTCAGCTAAATAGGATTGAATATTGTTATTAATTTGATATCCTGAATTTTGGAATTGTAACGTTTGTGAATTTGGACCTCTAAATCCTAATGCTGTTGGATGTGCATTTTTATCTTTTGAAGCATTTAAAAAATTATAAATAATTGCTAGTCTATTATTGTCATTAATATTCCAATCTAATTTTACAATTCCTTTTGTACTTTCTGATTTATGCGTAAATCCTTGAAATTCCCCTGGATCATAACCTAAATTTCTTAAAGCTGTTTGCACATCTAATAAATCTTGTAAAGCAACACGAGATTCATTTATATCTCCTGTACCTGTATTTGGCAACCAGTCTTCCCCAAGATCGGTTCTATCATCTTTTTCAAAGTTTGTGAAAAAAAACAGTTTATTTTTAACAATTGGACCACCAACACTAAATCCATATTGAGTTTGATCCAATTTTGGTACAAATATTTTTTGTCCTTTTATTTTACTACCTGTTAAATCCTGATTTCTATAATATCCATAAACAGTACCTTTAATTTTATTTGTACCACTTTTGGTAACTGCGTTAATTGAAGCACCTGTAAACCCAGATAAAGTTACATCATAAGGAGCAGTTTGAACAGAAATTTGTTCAATAGCATCTAGTGAGATTGGTTGAGCATCTGTTTGCCCGCCTGGTGTTGCAGCATCTAGTCCAAATGGATTATTAAAAATAGATCCATCTAAAGTAAAGTTATTATATTGATCATTTCTACCTCCAAAAGAACCATTAGAAGATGCTGAAGGATCTAAACGAGTAAAATCAGAAGCAGACCTTGAAATAGAAGGTAATTTAGTTAATTCTCTTGTTCCAACATTAGTTTCTGCTCCAGTTCTATTGTTATTAAATGTAGTATTTCTACCACCTGTAATAACAACTTCACCTAATTGTTGGCTTTCACTAACCATTTTTGCGTTAACATCAAATGCAGTTCCTAAAGATAAATATACATCTTTATATTCAACTGTTTTGTAGCCTAAATAGCTAATAGTAATAGTATAAGGTCCACCAACACGTAAATTTTGAAGTGAAAATCGTCCACTTTCAAGTGTCATGGTTCCTGATACTGTTCCGGTAGGTAAATGTTTTGCTATAACATTTGCTCCATAAAGTCCTTCTGAATTTTCATCGGTAACAATACCTTGTATTTTTGAGGTTGTTACTTGAGAAAAACCAGTAATTACAGCAAAAACTGTAATAAAAAATGAAAATAATAGTCTTTTTTTCATATGATTATAAATTAAATTAAGATTTGTTTGTTCAAAACAAATATACTAAAAAAGCCCACCATTTAGGTGAGCTTATAGTTAGGTTATTAACGAAATAGTGTTAAAAACTTTTAGGTATAAACTTATTGAATTTTAGTAACTTAATTTAATCCTCTATCTTTTATCATGGGTTCAATTTTAGGAGCAGATCCCCTAAAATTTTCATACATTTTTTCTAACTCTAAAGTATTTCCACGAGATAGTACCATATCTCTAAAACGTTGTCCGTTTTCTCTAGTTAAACCTCCATGTTCTGTAAAATATTGAAAAGTATCATCACTTAAAACTTCTGTCCATAAATAAGAATAATATCCTGCAGCATATCCTCCGCTAAAAATATGTGCAAAATAAGTAGATCGGTATCTAGTAGGAACTTCTTTTATTAATAAATGAACTGATTTTAAAGCATCATTTTCAAACTGATTTACATCTGTAATTTTTTTATCTGCCGAAATAGTATGCCAAAGCATATCTAAATTAGAAGCTGCTAAAACTTCGGTTAAACTATATCCTTGATTAAATGTACTTGCATTTTTAATTTTAGTAATTAATTCTTGAGGAATTTTACTTCCATCCTTATAATTAAGTGCATAATTTTTAAGAACTTCAGGGTATAACGCCCAATGTTCATTAAATTGAGATGGGAACTCTACAAAATCTCTGGATACGGCAGTTCCCGACAAACTTGGATAATGCTGACTAGCAAAAAAGCCGTGTAATGCATGTCCAAATTCATGGAACATAGTTGTTACTTCATCAAAAGTTAATAAAGTTGGTTCTCCTTTAGCAGGTTTAGCAATATTTAAAACATTATAAATTACTGGTTTTTTGTTATATAAAGTTGATTGTGTTACAAAATTATCCATCCAAGCTCCACCACTTTTAGAAGGGCGAGCATAATAATCTGCATAAAACAATCCTAATTTAGAACCATCTTTATCAAACAATTCATAAGTCATTACATCTTTTTGGTAAGTAGGAATGTCTGTTCGTTTTTTGAAGGTAATTCCATATAACTTATTTGCAGCAAAAAAGACTCCTTTTTCTAAAACATTGTGTAACTCAAAGTAAGGTTTTACTTCATTTTCATCTAAATTATATTTTGCTTTACGCACTTTTTCTGCATAAAAGTTCCAATCCCAAGGTTCTAATTTAAAAGTTTTACCTTCTTTTTTAATCATTTTTTGAATTTCAGCAGCTTCTCTTTTCGCTTTTGAAGTTGAAGCAGGAACTAACTTTGCAAATAAATTTAAAACTGCTTGTGGATTTTTAGCCATGGTGTTTTGCAATCTCCAAGATGCAAAGTTTTTAAAACCAAGTATTTTTGCTTTTTGAGCTCTTAATTCAACCATTTTTGTTACAATACCTTTTGTATTATATTTTCCGCCATTAGTTCTATTCCAACCAGCTTCAAATAATTGTTTTCTAATAGCTCTATCTTTTAAATATTGTAATTGCGATTGTTGCGTAGTATTGGTAATGGTCAATAACCAAGTATTTTCTTTTATTTTGTCTTTAATATTTGCGATTTGCGATTCTGACATTCCCGCTAATTTTTTAACATCATGAATTTCAATGGTTGCAGCTGCGTCAGCTTCTAATAATGTTTGATTGAATTTTGTACTTAGTGATGCTAATTTTTCATTTATGCTTTTAAGTTTTACTTTATCTTCATCAGATAAATTTGCACCTGCAGCAATAAATTTTTTATAATAATAATCTACTAATTTTAAAGATTCAGCATCTAATTTTAAATTTTCACGATTATCATAAATAACTTTAACTTTTGAAAATAATGGATTGTTTAAATATATTTCATCAAAATGTTTTGCTTCTAAAGGTGAAATTTCAGTTTGTACTTTTTTTAAAGTGTCATTTGTGTTTGCTCCTGTTAAAGCGTTAAAAATATTACCAACTCGATCTAACATTGCTCTACTTTTTTCTAAAGCTAGAATTGTATTATCAAAAGTAGGTTTTTCAGAATTTTTAGCAATTTTAGCTATTGCCGTTGATTGCTGTTTCATTGCCTCTAACAAAGCAGGTTTAAAATCCTTATTTTTTATTTTAGTAAAATCTGGTGCGTAATATGGTAATACACTTTCTTTTAAAAATGGATTATTACTGATGTCATTTTGCATGGAGGTCTTTTTTTTATTTTGTGTACACGATAAAATAGTAATCGCTAGGATTGCCAATATTAATATTTTTTTCATTTTTTAAGATTTTGATAAATGTTTGGTAAATTTAGGAATGCTTTTAGGATTCCACAACAATATTTGTTGCAAAAAAAAACTCACTTATCAAATAAGTGAGTTTTTATATTTTTAAAATTGAAAGCTATTATTTAACTTCTGCAATAATTTCAATTGGCAATTCAACAATTACTTCACGGTGTAATCTTATTGTTGTATTGTATTTTCCAATTCTTTTAACAGTTCCACCTTCAACTTTAATGAATTTTTTATCAACTTTTTGTCCTGCTTTAGCCAATTCTTCAGCTACATTAGCATTACTTATAGAACCAAATAATTTAGATCCATCACCAGTTTTAGCAGTAATTTTAATTTCTAATTCTTTAATTGCATTAGCAATTTTAGTAGCATCTTTTATTAACTTTTCTTCTTTAAAAGCACGTTGTTTTAAAGTTTCTGCTAATACTTTTTTAGCAGATGTAGTAGCTAATACTGCAAATCCTTGAGGAATTAAATAATTACGTCCGTAACCATTTTTAACAGTAACAATATCATCTTTAAAGCCTACAGTTTCAACATCTTGTTTTAATATAATTTCCATAATTGTTCCTCTTTTATTTTAACAAATCTCCTACATAAGGCATTAATGCCAAATGACGTGCTCTTTTAATAGCTACTGAAACTTTGCGTTGGTATTTTAAAGATGTTCCAGTTAAACGACGAGGTAAAATTTTACCTTGTTCATTTACTAAATACAATAAAAATTTAGCATCTTTATAATCAATATATTTAATGCCATTTTTTTTGAATCGACAGTATTTTTTTACTTTTTTAGTATCGATATCTAATGGAGTTAAGTAACGAACTTCGCCTTGTTTTCCTCCTTTTGATTGTTGTTCAATGTTTGCCATGGCTTATTTTTTTACAGATTTATATCTTTCTTTTCTAACTTCAGCCCAAGCAGCAGCATGTTTATCTAACTTAACGGTTAAATAACGCATAACGCTATCGTCTCTTCTAAATTCTAGTTCAAATGGTGCAATTGCAGTTCCATCAGCTTTAAATTCAAATAAGTGGTAAAATCCACTTTTTTTGTTTTGGATTGTGTAGGCTAATTTTTTTAAGCCCCAATCTTCTTTGTAAACCACTTCGGCACCTTTAGAAACAAGATAGTCTTCAAACTTCTTTACTGTTTCCTTTACCTGAGTATCAGATAAAACGGGATTCAAAATGAAAACAGTTTCGTAATGATTCATAATTAATAATTTTAAGTTTTACTTTTAAGCGTGCAAATATACAATTATTAATATTACTAACCAACAGCTATTATTAAAGTTTTTGGCATTTCGAATTTGAGTTTTATTATAAACATTTACTCATTAAGTGTAATTATTAAAAATGTTAATTTGAGTAGTTTATATGTAGAAAAACGGAACAAAAAATGTATTGAGAATTATTTTTAATGAAATTTTTATTGTGCTCAATATCTTTTCTGATGAAAATCACACTCAATGGATTAATAGTTATCTACATCTATTATAAATTTAATAGGACGAAAATTTCTAATAGCTTGAAATGTATTTTTAACTTTTAAAATAGCATCTTTAGTTTTGGTAATAGATTGTTTAGGTGGAATTTTGATAATAAATTGTTGAATGTATAAATTCCTAATTTTTGAAATTGATGGTATTGCCGGACCTAATGCATTTTCTTTAAAAATATTATTGAATGATTTTCCCAACCATTGAGCTCCTTCATCTAAAGTAGTATAATTTTTATGTTTAACAATTACTTTTATGATTCTATAATAAGGTGGATATTTATATTGCCAACGTTCATTTAATTGTTCTTTATACATTTCTTCAAAGGAATGTGTTGAAACTTGTTGCAATATTTGATGATATGGGTTAAAGGTTTGAATAATTACTTTTCCTCTTTTTTTAGCCCGCCCTGCTCTACCAGCAACTTGCACCATTAATTGATAGCTACGTTCATGAGCTCTGAAATCTGGAAAATTCAACATAGCATCGGCATTCATAACTCCCACTAAAGAAACATTTTCAAAATCTAATCCTTTGGATAACATTTGAGTACCAACCAAAATATCAATTTCATGATTTTTAAATTTTCCTAATATTTTTTGATAACCATATTTACCACGTGTGGTATCTAAATCCATTCTGCCAATATTGGCGTTTTCAAAAAGCTGTTGCAATTCCTGTTCAACTTGCTCAGTACCAAAACCTTTAGTATTTAGTTTTTCACTGCCACACGCAAAACAATTGTGTGGCATTGCTTGTTTATAACCGCAATAATGACAACGTAATTCGTTTTTAAGACTGTGATACGTTAAACTAACATCGCAATTTGGACACTGAGGAGATTCTCCACAAGTTTCACATTCTACTATTGGAGCAAATCCTCTTCTGTTTTGAAAAAGGATAACTTGTTCTCTATTTTTCAAAGCGTCTTCAATTTGTAAAATTAAATCATCAGAAAAATGACCTTTCATTCTTTTCTTACGATGTTTTTCTTTAATATCTACCAAAAAAATTTCAGGTAATAATACTTTACCAAAACGTTCATTAAGTTCTACAAGTCCATATTTACCTTGAGTTGCATTATAAAAAGTTTCAATACTTGGCGTTGCCGAACCTAATAAAACTTTAGCATTATGTTTGTTTGCTAATACAATGGCTGCATCACGAGCATGGTAACGTGGTGCGGGATCAAATTGTTTAAAAGAAGGTTCATGTTCTTCATCTACTATAATAAGACCTAAATTTGAATATGGTAAAAAAAGTGAAGAACGAGCTCCTAATATTAGTTGTGCTTTTTGTTTTTTTTCAAGAACATTATTCCATACTTCTACTCGTTCATTCATTGAATATTTGGAATGAAAAACAGATAAATATTCGCCGAAATAAAATTGCAATCGTTCTATTAATTGAGTGGTTAATGCTATTTCTGGCAACAAATAAAGTACTTGTTTTTTATTTTGAAGTAATTCTTTAATTAACTTAACATATATTTCTGTTTTTCCACTACTTGTAATTCCTTTTAATAAAACAGTTTGTTTAGTTTTAAAGTTAGATTTAATTGCTTTAAAAGCTGTAGTTTGAGAAGTAGTTAACTTTTTTATTTCTTGTGATTTTCCATCAAAATGAATTCTATCGGTTTGAATATAATAGTATTCTAAAATTCCTTTATCCACCAATGATTTTAATCCTGCAGAAGATGCTCCAAAATCTTCTTGCAATTCAATCACTTTTATTTCATTTTTTGTAGCTTTTAATTGAAAATAGGCTAAAATGATTTCACGTTGTTTTTTTGCTCTTGAAAGCATTTCTAATAATTCTGATAGTTTTTCTGAATCATTCCACTTTTGAGTGAATTGAATATATTTTACTAATTTAGGTTTGTATTGTTCATAAATATGTTCTTTTACTACAATCACTTCTTTTTCAATTAAATCTTTTATAATAGGAAAAACTGTTTTCTTCCCTAAAATTTCCATGATTTGATTTACAGAAAGTTGCGATTGAAATTGTAAAGCCTCAAAAATTAAGAATTCATCTTCAGAAAGAGTATCTTCATTTTTAAAAGAAGTATTTAATAAAATTGTAGTTTCACTTTCTAACAAAAATGCTGAAGGCAAAGCACTTCTAAATACTTCACCCAAGGAACACATATAATACTTGGCAATCCACTCCCAATGTTGTAACTGAATTTCATTTACTAGAGGTTTTTCATCTAATATCTGATAAATATCTTTAGCTTCATACCCAACAGGAGCTTCTTTATGAATAGAAAATACTAATGCGGTATATATTTTAGATTTACCAAATTCCACGGCAACACGCATTCCTTTTTTTAGAAATTCTGATTCGGCTTCTGTTATTTTATAAGTAAATAACTTTTGAAGAGGAATGGGTAATATTACGTTTATAAAATAAATGGCGATGTTTTTAAATGGTTATACAAAAATATATAAAACCCTTTTTTAAATCCTATTTAAATGATAGTTTTAAATATTATTTTTTTAAAAATACTGATTATCAATACGTTAAAATTAATTTTAATTTTTGGCACGGGGTTTGTAATTCACTAATCAGAAACTACTTGCCAAACAATAGTAGTAACCTTTAAAACCTTGAATTATGAAAAGTAAATTATTTTTAATAGTAGCGTTTTTAATAACGAGCTTTAGCATTAAAGCAACTACTAACGGAGCGGAATACAGATATTATAACGAAAATGGTGATAAATTTACATTTGTAGAACGAGGAATAACTTTTGCCGTTTTTCAAAATGGAGAATTTGATTTCTATTTAAATCAACAAAATAGTGGTATTGATATTGGCTATAGAAGTAGAAACGTAAATATCAGTTTTAATTCTGGTTATAATTATGATGCTTATGTTCAATATGATGATTATGGTGCTGTAATTCAAGTAGAAGATGTTCCTATTTATTATGACTATTATGGTAGAGTTACAGAAATTGGAAATGTAAACATTCGATATAATGGTGGAAGATTAGTACGGTTAGGTGGTTTACGTGTATTTTATAATAACTACGGATATTATTCTTACTATTCTGGATATGTAAATCGATACAACAGACATTATGCTTATCACCCATATCACAACTATTTTGTTAGACCAATATTTGATTTTAGAATTGTAAGCTACAAACCTTACAGACATTATTATAGACCAACAAGATATGCTTATCACAAAAATGAGTATAACAATAATCACAGTTATTATAACAGAAGTAATCGTTCAAATAGGTATAAAAGAAATACCTATACCACTCGAAAAAGGTTTCAAACCAATAGAATTCCGAAACGAAAAAATGAACGAATAGCAACTCGTAATAAAAGAGATTACAATGAGTATAACAGAAAAAATATAAGAAGTAACTCTTCAAATAGTATTAGAAGAAATACCGCTGTTAAACGAACAAACCATGGAAATGTAACTAGGCGAACAATTACCAATACTCATAAAGCACCTGTTAGAAAGTATAAAAATACGGTAATTAAAAAACGTACTGCTTATAAAAAACCTAATGCAGTAATTAATAAAAAAAGAACAAATTTAAAACGAAATAATGTTAAATTTCGTGAGCGAAAAGGAATAAGTAGAACTATTATTAAAAAACCTTTAAAAAGAAACCATAGTAAAACTGTAAACACAAGAAAAAGAAGAGGTTAATAATTTGAATTAGTTAATTTTTAAAAGAGCTTTGCAGCAATGTAAAGCTCTTTTGTGTTAAAACAGTATTCTTATCTATTGTTCATTATGATAAAATTTCGTCAATTCGAGTGAATTTTAGCCTTTTTAGGCTTAAAATTAGTATCAAGAATAGAAATTTAGTCAAAAAAATAGTTCTCGATACAATTTTTTATCAAAAATTACTCGACCTGACGTTATTATTAGCTGTAAAGCTTTTATTGTAACGTACAAATCGGCAATCTAAATCGGTGTTTTTTAAATGAATTCCGAAGAAAAATCAATAAAATATTATTAAACCTAACAGGTTTTAAAAACCTGTTAGGTTTAACTAGACTTTAAATAAAATAACTTTCACTATAAATCTTCTTTTGTTTCTGGAGCTCTTTTTTTAGCCTTTTTACTTCCTTCATACATATCATACCTAACAAATCGGCAATCTAAATCTGCATTTTTAAGCGGAATTCTTTTTGAAGTTCGCAAACCAACATGCTTTAAAGCTTCCATATCTGAAGTAATAAACCAAACTGTTGAATCTGGATAACCATGTTTTAAAGTATCTCCAATTTTTTTATAAAATTCTTTAACATCAATAGATAAACGCTCTCCATAAGGTGGATTAAATAAAATGGTAGTTTTTCCAAAAACTTCTTTTACCGAGTTAAAAAAGTTGACATGATGTACGCCAATAAATTCGCTTAAATTTGCATTTTTGATATTATCATTGGCTTTTCTAACGGCAGAAGGAGCCTTGTCAAATCCCATAATTTTAAAATGAGATTCTTTTGCTTTTTTCAACAACGAATCTTGAATGGTGTAAAATAAATCTTCATCATAATCCTCCCATTTTTCAAAAGCAAATTCAACTCGGTTTATATTTGCAGGAATATTATTTGCAATCATAGCTGCTTCAATTAAAATGGTACCTGAACCACACATTGGGTCAATAAAATTACAATCGCCCGTGTAACCAGAAAGCAACACTAAACCAGCAGCTAAAACTTCATTTATTGGTGCAATATTGGTAGCAGTTCTATAACCTCTTTTATGTAACGACATCCCCGAACTATCTAATGAAACTGTACAATAATCTTTTTGAATATGTACATGTATTTTAACATCAGGATGTTTGGTATCTACATTGGGTCTTTTATGATATTTATGTCTAAAATAATCGGCAATAGCATCTTTTGATTTTAATGAAATATAATGTGAATTTGTAGTGAAATGTTTAGAGTTTACCACCGCTCCAATAGAAAACGTGGTATCCACATTCATAATTCGTTCCCAATTAATTTCTTGCAATTTTTTATATAAATCATCCTCATCAAAAACCTTAAAACTTTTAATAGGTTTAAGTATTCTAATGGCAGTTCTTAATGCTAAGTTAGCTTTATACATAAAGCCTTTATCTCCAAAAAAAGAAACGCTTCTAACCCCAATAGTTACCTTTTGTGCTCCTAAATTTTTTAATTCTGTGGCTAACACTTCTTCTAATCCGAATAATGTTGTAGCAACCATTTTAAAATCGTGATTCATATCTTATAAATATTTGCAAAAATACTATTATAAATCATATAAAATACCTTTAAATAATTAATGACTTTATATTACTAAAACAAATACGACTTTTACTTAAAACAATTTAGTATTTTTGTACGCAATTTTAACTTATGGGAACTACTAAAGACTGGTTTGTTTCTTGGTTTAACACCAAGTATTATCACACTTTATATAAAAATAGAGATGATGATGAAGCACAATTATTTATGAAAAATATAGTCGCTTTTTTAAATTTAAAAAAGAATGCTAAATTATTAGATTTAGGTTGCGGAAAAGGACGACATGCTATTTTTTTGAATTCACTAGGTTTTAATGTTGTTGGAGCCGATTTATCTTCCAATAGTATTGCTTACGCCAAGCAATTTGAAAACAAAACGCTTCACTTTTATGAACATGATATGCGAGTTCCTTTCAAATCAAAATTTGACGCTATTTTTAATTTATTTACCAGTTTTGGTTTTTTTGAAGATGATGCTGAAGACATTAAAATATTGGAAAATATTAAAAATGGATTAAATAAAAATGGAATTGCTATTATAGATTTTATGAATGCTAAAAAAGTAAATGAAAATTTAATACCATTTGAAGAAAAAACAATTGACGGAATTACTTTTAAAATGCATAGATTTATAGAAAATGGTTTTGTCCATAAACAAATTAAGTTTTTTGCGGATGGTAAAAATCATGAGTTTATTGAAAAAGTTAAACTTATTGATTTTAAAAAAGCTGAATTTTATATGAAAACAGTTGGATTCACTATAAAACATAAATTTGGAAATTATCAATTAGAAGATTTCAATGAAGCAACTTCAGATAGATTAATTTTAGTTTTAGAATGACTTATTTAGTATTAATAGCATCGGTTTTAGTAGGAATTATTATAGTTTATGGTTTAAAACCCGGTAATAAAACCATACAATTATTGCTCTCTTTTAGTGGAGCTTATTTATTAGCCATTTCTATTTTACATTTATTACCAGAAGTTTATGCCGTATATAATAAGACTATTGGTGCATACATTTTATTAGGATTATTACTTCAACTTGTATTAGATTTTTTTTCAAAAGGAGCAGAACATGGTCATATTCATGTACAAAATAGCAGTATTTTCCCTTGGGCATTATTTATTGGTTTAAGTATTCATGCCTTTATGGAAGGAATTCCTTTAGCTCATAATTTACATCACGAACATTTACTTTGGGCAATTGTAGTTCATAAAATACCTGTTGCTATTATTTTAGGAACATTTTTTGTAAAGTCTTCTATTCCAAAAATACAGGCAATATTGTTTTTATTAGTTTTTGCATTAATGTCGCCATTAGGTAGTTTTATTGGAGAAAATAGTCAGTTTTTGCTTCGCTATAAATCTGAAATAATGGCTATTATTATAGGAATATTTTTACATATTTCTACTATAATACTATTTGAATCTTCAAAAGATCACAAATTTAATTTATTAAAATTTATAGCTATTTTAATAGGAATGGCTGTTGCATTTTTAACTTAATTAGCAACTTCACTAATAAATTTAATACGCATTAATCGCAGTTCATCTTCATCATATTCGCCTTCAAATTCATCTAAAGCATCTTGAATTCTATCGGATTCAGCTTCCATAAAGTAATCAAATATTTCTTCTTGCTGCTCTTCATCTAAATGTTCATTAATGCAATAACTTATATTTAATTTGGTGCCACTATATACAATTCGTTGCATTTCTTCTAAAAGTTCATTAAACTTAAGACCTTTTGATTTTGCAATATCCATTAAAGGAAGTTTTTTGTCTGTATTTTGAATGATAAATAATTTTAAACTAGAATTTACTCCGGTACTTTTCACCACAATATCATCTGGTCTAACAATATCATTTTCTTCAACATACTTTGCAATTAATTCAATAAAAGGTTTACCATATTTATGAGCTTTCCCTTCTCCTACACCATAAATATTCTTTAATTCATCCATAGAAATCGGATATTTTAAAGTCATATCTTCTAAAGAAGTTTCTTGAATAACGGCATAAGGAGGAACACCATTCTTTTTTGCAACAGATTTTTGCAAATTTTTTAGCATTTTCATTAAAATATCGTCTAGTCCACCACCACCAGATTTTTGATTGGTAATAATAGAGGAGTCGTTTTCATCATCATAAGTGTGATCTTCTGTCATCATAAAAGAAAAAGGCTTTTCTATAAAATCAGTTCCTTTTTTCGTGATTTTTATAACTCCATATTCTTCTATTTCTTTTCTTAAAAAACCAGCTACTAATGCTTGACGAATTAAAGCCATCCAATATTTATCGGTATGATTTTCACCCAATCCAAAAAATGGTTTTTCATCTGATTTATGCGATTTTAATAAAGCATTAACCTTTCCAATTAGCACATTAACAACTTCTTTTGCTTTATATTTTTGAAAAGATTTAGTAACTATTTCTAATAGGGTTTTAAGTTCATCTTTGGCTTCGGATTTTTTCTTTGGATTTTTAACATTATCATCCATAGAAGCTCCTTCTCCATTAACTCCATCAAAATCTTCTCCAAAATAATGTAACAAATATTTTCTTCGAGACATAGATGTTTCAGCATATCCTACCACTTCTTGCAATAATGCATTTCCAATTTCTTGTTCGGCCACAGGTTTTCCAGCTAAAAATTTTTCTAATTTTTCAATGTCTTTATATGCATAAAATGCCAAACAATAACCTTCACCTCCATCACGTCCTGCTCTACCTGTTTCTTGATAATAACTTTCTAAACTTTTAGGGATATCATGATGAATTACAAATCGAACATCGGGCTTGTCAATACCCATTCCAAAGGCAATGGTAGCAACAACCACATCAATATCTTCCATTAAAAACATATCTTGATGTTTACTTCTGGTTTTAGCATCTAAACCCGCATGATAAGGAACTGCTTTTACACCATTTACTTGTAAAACTTGTGCAATTTCTTCCACTTTTTTTCTACTTAAACAATAAATAATACCTGATTTATTTTGAAATTGGCGAACAAATTTAATAATATCAGCTTCTATATTTTTAGTTTTTGGACGAACTTCATAAAATAAATTAGCTCTATTAAATGATGCTTTAAACGTTTTTGGATCTTTTAATCCTAGCGTTTTAATAATGTCTTCCTGAACTTTTTCAGTTGCAGTAGCCGTTAGCCCAATAATAGGAACATCATCTATTTCTTTAATTATATGTTTTAAATTCCGGTATTCAGGTCTAAAATCATGTCCCCATTCCGAAATACAATGTGCTTCATCAATAGCTACAAATGATATTTTTTGCTTTTTTAAAAAATTAGCATATTCTTCCTTTATTAAAGATTCTGGAGCAACATATAATAATTTGGTAACGCCATTCTCAATATCGCTCATTACTTTTTTAACTTCTGTTTTATTCAAAGAAGAATTTAGCACATGTGCAATACCTTGATTTTCAGATATTCCTCTAATAGCATCCACTTGGTTTTTCATTAACGCTATTAAAGGGGAAACTACAATAGCCGTACCTTCTTGCATTAAAGCAGGCAATTGGTAACATAATGATTTTCCACCTCCTGTGGGCATCACCACGAAAGTGTTATTACGGTTTAAAATACTTTTTATTACTTTTTCTTGTAAGCCTTTGAATTTATCAAATCCAAAATATTTTTTTAAAGCGTCGTGTAAATCTAATTCCGAACTGTTCATTTTTGCTTTTAAAAATTATTTTTTACTAACTTTTTTTAGTAGCTAGTCCTGTTTTTAATTTTATTTTAAAGTTAACTTTAACTTTTTTTAGTAGTTTACTCAAATATCTAGTTAAATAAATTTATTTTTGTTTGCTAATTAAAGGTATAACATTTTTTTAAATCAAATACTTAACTTTTGAAAAATAAAAATACAATTATTGAAAATGCTAAGCAAACAATTCTTACAGAAAGTAAAGCTATAGCAAATTTAGTTAATTTTTTAAATGACGATTTTAAAAACGCCGTAAATTTTATCTATAATTCTAAAGGAAGAGTTATCGTTACCGGAATAGGTAAAAGTGCTAATATTGCTACTAAAATTGTAGCAACTTTTAATTCAACAGGTACACCTGCTATTTTTATGCATGCTGCAGATGCTATTCATGGAGATCTTGGCACTATTCAAAATAATGATGTGGTAATTTGTATTTCAAAAAGCGGAAATACTCCTGAAATTAAAGTTTTGGTTCCATTAATTAAAAATTACGGAAATAAAATTATTGCAATTACTGGTAATTTAGAATCGTTTTTAGGAACAAATGCCAATTTTGTTTTAAATTCTTTTGTAGAAAAAGAAGCTTGCCGAAACAATTTAGCTCCAACTTCTAGCACCACAGCTCAATTAGTTATAGGAGATGCTTTGGCTGTTTGCCTATTGGAACTTAAAAACTTTTCAAGTAAAGACTTTGCTAAATATCATCCTGGTGGAGCTTTAGGTAAAAAACTTTATTTGAGGGTTAATGATTTAATAAATAAAAATGAATTGCCCAAAGTTGAACCTTTAACTCCCATTAAAGATGTTATTATTGAAATATCAAAAAAACGTTTAGGAACAACTGCGGTTATTGAAAATAATAAAATTGTTGGAATAATTACAGATGGTGATTTAAGGCGAATGTTAGAAAGTAATACCGATATTAGCACTTTAATAGCTAAAGATATTATGAGTAAAAATCCTAAAACTATTAATAGTAATGAAATGGCTGTTAAAGCTTTAAAAACATTGGAAAAAAATAATATAACTCAAATTTTGGTAGAAGACAATTCCGTTTTTGTAGGTGTTGTACATTTACACGATTTATTAAAAGAAGGAATATTTTAAATGAAAGATAAAAAAAATAAAGATAAGGACGAAATGTCCTTTTTAGATCACGTTGAAGAATTACGTTGGCATTTAGTACGTTCTACATTGGCAATTTTTGTTTTCGGTATTATTGCTTTTTTAATGAAAGGCTTTATTTTTGATAACATTATATTTGCTCCAAAAAATCCTAATTTTATAACTTACCGCTTTTTTTGTAGTGTATCTAAGTTTTTTGGTGCAGATGGTTTATGTATTACTGAAATTCCTTTTAAGTTTCAAAGTTTAGCAATGGGTGAACAGTTTAGCGTTCATATTTGGACGTCAATTACTGTGGGAATTATATTAGCATTCCCTTTTATTGTATGGGAATTTTGGAAATTTATTAGTCCAGGTTTATATGAAAAAGAACGAAAAGGAGCCAAAACTTTTATCATTATTTCTTCCTTTTTATTTTTTGTAGGAGTTTTGTTTGGATATTTTATTATTACTCCTTTATCAATTAATTTTCTAGGAAACTATTCAGTGAGTGATTTAGTAGCAAGAAATATTAAAATAGGTTCTTATATTTCATTAATGCGTTCCACAGTTTTAGCCAGTGGATTAATTTTTGAATTACCTATTGTTATGTATTTTTTAACCAAAATGGGCATAGTAACTCCTGAATTTTTAAAAACATACCGTAAGCATGCTTTAGTAGTGATATTAATGTTAGCGGCCATTATTACACCTCCAGATATTATTAGTCAGATAATTGTTACTATTCCAATAATGGGATTATATGAAATTAGCATTTATATTTCAAAAATTGTGCTAAAAAAAGAACGTAAAAAAAAGGAAAGTGATGGGGAAACAGCTTGACGAATTTAATGAATATCGAAAAAAAATGAATGATAAATTATTATCTGAAGATAATAAAGTTATCAAACGAATTTTTAATTTAGATACAAATGCCTACCAAAAAGGGCATTTACCTGTTAAAACAAAAGAATTAATGGGGTTAGTAGCTTCCACGGTTTTACGTTGTGATGATTGTATTAAATATCATTTAGAAACTTGTTTTAAAGAAGGCGTTACCAAAGAAGAAGTAATGGAAACGTTATCTTATTGCAACTTTAGTTGGCGGAACTATTGTAATACCTCATTTACGCAGAGCTTATGAGTTTTGGGAACTATTAGAAACTAATAAAAAATAAAAATCAACTATGATTTTAAAAGCAGATAACATCAAAAAGAAATACGGTAGTAAATATGTAGTTAAAGGAATTTCTTTAGAAGTTGAACAAGGTGAAATTGTGGGATTACTTGGTCCAAATGGAGCTGGTAAAACCACTTCTTTTTATATGATTGTTGGTATGATTAAACCAAATGAAGGTCATATTATTTTAGATAATAAAGAAATAACCACTTATCCTATGTATAAAAGAGCCATAGAAGGTGTTGGTTATTTAGCACAAGAAGCATCCGTTTTTAGAAAATTATCGGTAGAAGATAATATTTTATCTGTTTTACAATTCACGAATTTATCGGTAAACGAACAAAAGAAAAAATTAGAATCCTTAATTGATGAATTTAGTTTAGGGAATTTTAGAAAAAATAGAGGTGATTTATTGTCTGGTGGCGAACGAAGAAGAACAGAAATAGCCAGAGCTTTAGCATCAGATCCAAAATTTATTTTATTAGATGAACCTTTTGCAGGGGTTGATCCTATTGCAGTGGAAGATATTCAAAGTATTGTTGCACATTTAAAAGATAGAAATATTGGTATTTTAATAACCGACCATAATGTACAGGAAACTTTAGCAATAACTGACCGAACCTACTTAATGTTTGAAGGTGAAATTTTAAAAGAAGGCACTCCAAAAGAACTAGCTGAAGATGAAACTGTTAGGCGTGTTTATTTAGGTAAAGACTTTGAGCTTAAAAAGAAAAAGTTTTAACTATGCAATTTTTTATAACTATTTTCAATTAAAGAAAGGATTACATATACCAAAATTATCATTGGTATTGCCATAAATTTTATAATAATAATAAATAGTATTGTTATTACAATAAAAACGACTTTAATTACATCTTTCTTCCATTCAAAATTTTTAAATTTTAACGAAAATAAAGGAATTTCAGCATTCATTAAAAAAGTTAATATCAAGGTTATTCCAATTAAAAACCAAGTATTTTCAATCAGCATATTTGAAAAATAGCTATCTGAATATGCCAATATTAAAGGAAACGAAATTACCACTAAAGCTGCTGCAGGAGTTGGTAAACCAATAAAAGAACTTGTTTGTCTTTCGTCTAAATTAAATTTAGCCAATCTGTAAGCTGCACCCAAAGTTATTAGTAAACCTATTAATGAAATTAAAAACGGTACGGAAAATGAAAAATCATCCTGATTTGTTAGTACTGAATAATCCCAATGTTCATTTTTTGAAGCTTTTAAAAGTAACTGCATCATTACAATTCCGGGTGCAACACCACTTGTAACCATATCTGCTAACGAATCTAATTGTTTTCCTAATTCGCCTTGCACTTTTAATAAACGTGCGGTAAATCCATCAAAAAAATCAAAAAATATACCTAGTAATATAAAATAAGCTGCTAATACTAAAGCATTATTTGCTGCAAAATATACGGCAATACTTCCTGATAATAAATTAAGTAAAGTAATAAAATTAGGTACTTGTTTCCTTAAAGTCATTTTTAAAAATTTCAGTAAATTTAGTAAATGTTTTTTGTACTTTTCAGTTTTATTTTAAAGAACTCACATGCCAATAAATGAATCTAAATACACTCCAAACTTTATTTTTAAAAACAAACATATAAATACGGCATTTAAAACCTTAGTTTATCATCAAAAAATTAATTACAAACGAGAAAGAATTGAAACACCAGATAACGATTTTTTAGACCTTGATTTTTCTACTAAAAATTCTGAAACTTGTGTAATTGCCTTACACGGTTTGGAAGGAAGTGCTACCTCAAAATATATTATTTCGGCTATAAGTTATTTAAACAATCAAGGAATTGATGCTGTTGCTGTTAATTTTAGAGGTTGCAGTGGTGAACCAAATAAACAACCTTACTCCTACCACAGTGGAAAAACGGACGATTTGAGTTTAGTGATTAATTATATTATTAAAAATTATACCTATAAAAATATATTTTTATTAGGTTATAGTATGGGAGGAAATATAATGTTGAAATATTTAGGTGAAACGGAAAATATAAATCCAATTATTAAAGGAGGTATTGCTTTTTCGGTTCCTTGTGATTTAAAAGGTTCTGCTGAAGCTCTCAGTTCTAAGCATAATAAAATCTATTTAAATCGATTTTTAAAAACATTAAAAGATAAAACCTTTAAAATTATTCATAAATATCCAACTATAAATTTATCTAAAGAAAAAATTATAAACTCAAAAACTTTTGAAGATTTTGACAATGCAGTAACCGCTCCTTTATTCCATTTTAAAAATGCAGAAGATTATTATTCTAAAAACAGTAGTAAACCCTTTATTAAAAACATTAAAACTCCTACACTATTAGTAAACGCTTTAGATGATGTATTTTTATCAGAAACCTGTTATCCTTATAAAATATGTAAAAACAATAAACAAGTTACTTTTGAAACTCCAAAATATGGAGGTCACGTTGGTTTTAACACTTCGTTTATAACTAAAAATAATACTTGGGGAGAACAACGTATTTTACAATTTATAACTAGCATTTTACAGAATTGAAAGGTTTATTAACAAAGTTTTTTTACATTCGCTTTATAAAATTATTATCTTGAAAAAAAGTATTGTCTTATTATTATTCCTCTCTAACATAATTGTAGCACAAACTACTCGAAAATATTCTAATGAATTTTTAAATATTGGTGTAGATGCAGCTGCCTTTGGAATGAGTAAAGCCGTAGTTGCAACCAGTAATGATGTCAATTCTGGATATTGGAATCCTGCGGGGTTAATTGGAATAGAAGATTACCAAGGCTCTTTAATGCATTCCGAATATTTTGCAGGTATAGGAAAATATGATTATGCTGGTTTTGCTATGCCTATTGATGATAGAAGTGCTCTTGCAATTTCAGTAATACGATTTGGCGTAGATGATATTTTAAACACAACAGAACTTATTGATAGTGAGGGGAATATAGACTACAACCGAATTAGTTTGTTTTCTGCTACAGATTATGCTTTAAATTTTAGCTATGCCAGACAATTACATATTGAAGGTTTAAATGTTGGTTTTAATACAAAAATTGTTCATAGAATCATTGGAAAATTTGCAACTTCTTGGGGTTTTGGCTTTGATGCAGGACTTACTTATGCAACTAATTCCTGGAAATTTGGATTAATGTTACGTGATATTACTACCACTTTTAATACTTGGAGTATTAATGCTACGGAATTTGAAAAAATTAAAGATGCCATTCCTGGTCAAAATCAAGAGTTACCAGAAACTACCGAATTAACATTGCCTAAAGCACAACTTGGTATTGCTAGAAATTTTGCAATTACGCGAGATATAAATTTATTAACTGAACTAGATTTAAATATGCGTTTTACTAAAACTAATGATATAATTTCAAGTAGTTTTGTTAGCGTTGATCCAGCATTTGGATTTCAGGTTTCCTACATTGATATAGTTTTTTTACGTGGTGGTGTTGGTAATTTTCAAAATGAAACACAATTTGATGGTAGCAAAAATATAGTATTACAACCAAATTTTGGCGTGGGTTTTAAATATAATGGTATTCAAATAGATTATGCTTTAACAAACATTGCAAACGTTGGTAATGCGTTGTATTCTAATGTTTTTTCTATAAAAGTGGACTTTGATTATTTTAGATAAAATGAAAAAAATATACCTAATACTTTTAATTCTTTGTTTCGCTATTCCACAACTAAATGCACAAAAATTATCGGATAGTGCAACCGTTAGTGTTATTACTTGCGGACCAGGTAGTGAACTTTATTCTGCTTTTGGGCACAGTGCTTTTAGAGTTCACGATCCTGTTTTACATTTAGATAAAGTTTATAACTATGGAACTTTTGACTTTAATGCTCCTAATTTTTATTTCAATTTTGCAAAAGGTAAATTAATTTATCAACTTTCTACTGCTAGTTTCACTCGTTTTATACGAGAATATCAATATGAAAATAGATGGGTAAAAGCACAAGAATTAAATCTCACAACCGCTGATGTTCAAAAGGTTTTTAATTTTTTAGAAAATAATGCAAAGCCACAGAATAAATACTATCGATACGATTTTTTCTACAATAATTGTGCTACTAAACTAGAAGCTATTATTCAACAAGTTTTAAAAAATAAAGTAACGTTTAGCTATAATTATATTAAAACTAATAAAACGCATCGAGATTTAATTACCGATTACACCCAAAATTTTAAATGGGCGAAATTTGGAATTGACTTGGCTTTAGGTTCTGTAATTGATAAAAACGCAGCTAAAAAGGATTATAATTTTTTACCAGATTATATTTTTGAAACTTTTAAAAATGCCACAATTACTACAGAAAATAATCAAAAAGAGCCTTTGGTTAAAAAAACTTTGACTATTCTTTCAAACAAAAAAATCAAAGAAACTTATAATTTATTTTCACCTTTTAATACCATTCTTTTAATAAGTTTACTAATTATAGTTGTTACCTACAGCAATTATAAACATAAAACTAGAACTAAAATTATAGATTTTCTATTATATTTTAGTACTGGAATTATTGGGATTGTGGTGTTACTGTTATGGTTTGCCACATCGCACACGGCAACGTATAAAAATCTCAATTTTTTGTGGGCTTTTGCACCAAATTTAGTTATAGCGTTTTATTTATTAAAAACAAAATTACCAAATTGGATTATTATTTATAATAAAATTTTATTATTACTTATCGCAATTGCTTTGGTTGTTTGGATATTTAAAATTCAGGTATTTAATACTGCATTAATAGCTTTTATCTTTGCACTTATTACCAGGTATTTATTTTTGATTGATTTTAAACAATACTTCGATAAGCTTTTAAGATAAGTTACAATGTTGTGGGATTACTTTGTCGTGAAATACTCCTGCAGTAGCGTCATTGCGAACGGAACGGAATGAAATGTAGTGAAGCAATCTGTTTCTTTTATTGATGAGATTACTTCGTCGTTATCACTCCTCGCAATGACGTGAGAAAGTGTATAAAATTCCTCATAACAACGTCATTGCGAGCGGAATGAAATGTAGTGAAGCAATCTGCTGCTTCTATTGATGAGATTACTTCGTCGTTATCTCTTCCTCGTAATGATGTGAGAAAGTGTATAAAATTCCTCATAACAACGTCATTGCGAGCGGAATGAAATGTAGTGAAGCAATCTGCTGCTCTATTGATGAGATTACTTCAGTCGTGCCTCTTTCGTAATGACGTGATGCGATAGAGTGACAGATTACTTCGTCGTTATTACTCCTCCTTTAGATTAGCAAAGTTAAAATATTACATTTAATTTACATAATTGTTAATTACAAAGAATCTTTATTTCTTTGATAAAAAAAGAATGGAGTGAACTTATCGTTCCTCTAGATTTATTAGATCAA